>NZ_JBEPPY010000005.1:0-225920 GCF_040547575.1 Marinobacter sp. MBR-99
CTGTATTGCTTGCGTTTCTTGCTCATGATTCTCCTCCTTGTGGAGATGATGAATCAGAGCTTAGGCACCTGTCCAAAATTTGGGGTCCACTTCAAACTGATCAAATCCTGTTCATAGGTAATGATTTAGTGAATAGGGCTTGGCAACTTTATCAGGGTTCCTCTGGTCTAAGTCGTATTTCTAGCGTTCAGCAAGCAGTCGACGCTGAATGCAAACCTTACTTTATGGACATCCATGGCGACCGTTTAACAGATCTTGTTTTCGAGTGCGGCTCAGCGGGGCAGCTCTTTATTTCCAATGGTTCAGAGTGGGTCAGCGTAAACAATGACATATCCGGACTGGGTTCTGTTCTCAATACGGGAAAAGGTGGCGCTCAGATAGGGGATATTGATGGTAGTGGCAAGCAAAAGCTTCTCGTTCCGCCGATTAATGACGGTGGTAACTGGCAGGCTGTGACAGTTTGGAATGATGGCGATTACACTCTCTCAGATACTGGTTTACCGCACACGTTGAAAGTAACCGACATTGAGCCTCCCGACAGCCCTTACACCGACTTTATCAACATCATTCTCGATGGAATCGATCGGCGAAATCAGGCCGTTCAGTTTGGTGACTTTACTGGAAATGGTGTGCCTGATGCAGTGCAGGCCAACGCCGCCACGAACAGGTGGGACCTATATAGTTCTTCCCGAGATCGGTTTTATGGCATCCAATCACTTCGCAATCATCTCGGGTATCAAACTAGTATTATAAGGTCAACTTTGGCACAGCCCGATATTTACGACCCGGTGAAACCGGATCACCCTGAGTTTAGGGAAGCACCTCTGAATCTCAGTGTTGTGGAACGTGTTGAAGGTTCAGACGGTCGGGGCGGTGAACGCACAACTGCGTACCTCTACAAAGGTGCACGAGTGCACTATAAAGATCTGGGCTTCACCGGGTTTGAGAGCATTTCGCAGACTGATAGCGCGACGGAATTGTCAGAGCTTACCGAATATGAACAAGACCACGCCGACATAGCGTGGGTTCTGAATGGCAGACCGAAGCGTACTGAGATGCACTGGAATCTAGGAGGTCACGCAGGCCCGGTTCAAATCTCCAATATAGATTGGGTCGTAACCCAAACGTCGGCAGGGACCGAATTTCCAAATAAAGAAAGAGAAGTGACGGCTGAGCTGGATGGAAACTATGCAGTCGCTCATGTCACGGAAAAGCAATATCAGATTGACGTTGCGTCTGGAACGTACAATAAAACTACGACGAAGGTTGGAAGTGGGACCATTGTTCAGGGTCATCCCTCAATTGCCCAAGTTCAGCACCAACGCATTGTAGAGAAAGCTGAAATCTCCACAGATCTCTCCAGCTGGCTGCTGGGGTTCGTGGGCAGTCTTCGTGAGACCTCAACAGCTTTCAACTCGTCCGGAATAGACGAGACAGTCCGTGAAACCCGGTTTACCCAGTGGCCGGGCACCTTAGATGTTCACACAAAGACAGCTTTCCCCGGGGATCCAACACTCACTTATACCGAGCGCGTGCAGTACGATGCTGCTGGGAATAGGACGTCAAGGCGATTGGAGGGCAATGTAAATTTCACCGCCAGGGAGTGGACCTATAATGATTTTATTCACGGCCTGTATCCGCAGCTTGTAACAGCTCCATTGAACTCCGGTTCCTCTGGCATTGAGTATGATTTGAGGTTTGGAGAGCCGATTAAAGAGATCGGGCCAAATGGCCTGTCAACGCACTATCGATTTGATGCCTTTGGTCGGCACGTAACAACAGTTTCGGCTTTAGGTGTAGTTACAGACTATGAATATGCTCTATGTAAAAGTAGCTGCACCCTGCCAGGCCAAAGTGATCATGAGGCCTCATATCGAGTTACAAAAAGAGTAACGCATCCGGACGGCACAGGGTTGGGTTCACCAACCAGAACGGAGTTTTTTGATCAACTGGGAAGGAGAATTGGTACTTCCGAGCTAGGCTCTGATGGCCAGCCTGTTTATCAAATCTGGAAGTATGATTCTGCAGGACGACTGGTATTCGAGTCGCGCCCCTACCGCGGGACTGAACCCGATGCGTACACCACCCATTCGAACTTCGATTATGCGGGCAGGGCGCAAGAGTCGGTGTTACACAACCGTGTTGACGGGGTGATAAAACGAGAGCAGCGGACTTACAGCTATCGAAACCCGGGTGTTGAGACATCGTTGTCCTTGCTAACCGTTTCGGAAGGTGGAGGAGATGAGAGCTGGGAGTCTTTGACTACTTCCGTCACAGATAGCCGTGGAAAGATTGTTTCTATCGAAGAAGCTGTGGGTACTCCCCAGAGCATCGTTACCGAATACGAACACAATGCTCTAGGTGCGGTCAGTTGGGTGCAGGTTAATTCGGACTACCGCACGACACTCACCCGAGAATATGATGCGGGTGGTAACTTGATTCGAGAAAATGACCCTGATGCTGGCTCAAAATTCTATGAATACGATGCGTTAGGCAATCTCATCGCAACGGTCGATGCGAACGGCAACCTGATTGGCTGGGCCTACGACACGCTTGATCGTCAAATCATGAGGACTGATACAGATTCAGATGGTAATGAGGAAATATCCGAATGGTTTTACGATCTTTCAACTGAATGTGAAGCCTCGGGTAAGTTTGTGGGCGCTCTGTGCCTGACGAGGCAATCGTCAGGGTTCGAGGAGTCGTACAGTTACGATGCACTGGGTAATCTGGAGACCACAGTTACTTTCCTGCCAAATACAACGTTCAATTCCGGATTATCATTTGCAAGAGTGCATGATGAATTTGGCCGAGAAGTTGCGAGGTCCTACCCAAATGGATTTTCCGCCTTCTTCTCCTATAACGCATTCGGTTATCTTGACACCATCGATAATGACAATGGTGAAACCCTAAAAGAAGTTCTGACGAGGGATGCTGAGGGTAATGAACTTAGCTACACGTTAGGCAACGGGGTCGAAGTACATAAAACTTACTCCAAAGCACTTGGCACTTTGGCGTCGGTATCCGCCTCAGGTATACAGCAAGAGGAATATACCTGGTTTGGCAATGGGTCACTTTATAAAAGGGCCAGAAATGGAATTTCGGTTACCTACTCCTATGATCCATTGAACAGGCTTTCTATGGTCTCAGGCCTTGATAGTGATTCTGGTGATGTGATCCATGAGGCCTACACCTATGATGCACTTGGTAACGTGCTTAGCAAGCCTGGCGTGGTTGAGGCGGCTTACTATGATACTGAAAGGCCCCATGCCGTTCGTGAGGTCAAGCTTGGACAGCATTCCTTTAGTCCGGAACCTACGCCAATAGCCGTTTATGCGCCCGCGATTCCTTGTCAGGAGGGGGGAGAGATTGTGGGGGGGCGCTGCCACGTCGATCCCGGCGAGATTGAAGCTGTTAACCATAATTTTGTTTCACAAATGATGTGCTCAATATTCACACATGAATATGACGGAAAATGTTATGAGCGAGTTTCATTTGTATGCTCTAAATATCAATCTGTTTCCACTGGTATCTATAGTCGTTCTAGGTGTGGAGCCATATACTCTATTCCACTGATGTCATTTGTTCCCGCCCCGAACTGTCCCGTTGATCTCCCCACTAGGCTAGAGTCATTCAATATGTACTCAGGCACTACGGTTCAATGTTTTGATACAACTGATCGATACGTTGTATGCCCATCAGGAAGTTTTCAGGCGCCAGATAAAAGAAAGGGAACTTGTTATAAATCTCCTCCGGTACAAGATGCAGTATTGTCGGAAAAGTGTGTGGCATCCGGGGAATCGCATGGGAGCCTTCATGATCCAAATACTGCGGTCCATAATGGAAGCTGTTGGTATATTGTTAAAGACATAGACCCAGTGTGTCCTGCCGGCTATCAGTGGTCGGAAGGAATTAATCCGACGTCCGAATGGCAGGACGCAAAAGCCTGCTATAAGGAGGAATTGGTTAATTCAGAGCCGGATCACCCTGATATCGATCAAATTATCACCTATCAGTATGACGAAAATGGGAATGTTGTTCGCCGTGGCGATGAGACGATAGCCTACAACACAATTAACAAACCGCTGGTTATTCGAGGGCCATCCGGCGAAACGCAGTTCCGATACGGTCCAGATCGAAGTCGCTACTCGCAAGCTTCAGCAGCCCGCAATGCGGTTTATGTGGGAGGTGGTCAGTATGAGGTCGTCCAGGAAGGTTCTCGTACCCGTGAAATAGCATACGTGGGTGACTTCCTTCAGGTCGTAAACGAGGGAAGTGGACACACATACGAGTACCTGCACCGCGACCATCTGGGATCTATTATTGCTATGTCGGACGCAACGGGCTCGCCGTTAGGAAGCATTGCTTACGAGCCCTTTGGTAAGCGCTCCGGAGACATTGGCTTGAACCACCGAGGGTTTACCGACCATGAACATTTGGCGGGGTCTGAGCTGATCCACATGAATGGTCGGCTATACGATGCAGTGATCGGGCGGTTCACCACGCCGGATATTGTGGTTCAGAATGTTTACGGATCGCAGAACTACAACCGGTACAGCTACGTGTTGAACAACCCACTGTCGTTCACGGATCCCACGGGTTACTGTAGCTACTCATTGGCCGAGGGTGGAGATTGCCTGGGTTACGCTCTTGACCTTAGGGAGTTTCACATTGTCGAGAGCGATCGTGCCTGGGCTGAGGGGAGATATGCAGATTCCTTTTTTAGCGGCTTGAAAGCAGGTTTCTGGACGACTGTGGGGGTACCGGTAGGTTTCATTAACCAAGGCATTGTGGAAGTTGGTAATTCGTCATACCGAGCGACGTTGGCTTTGGTTGATCACAATTACTCGCAGGTTGGCCGGGAAGCCGTGAACTTGGGGATGGCTTTTACTGCTGCAAAACTTGTTGGTGGAAGTAATTGGCAAGGCAGCTCTGTAAACGTTCATTTTACTCCAAATATACCAGCGAATAGTGGAGCTATGGTGGATGATGTCCTCAGAGCGGGTGAGTTCACGTACACAAGGACGGCCGGCAATCATATTAATGACATTGTGAGTCGGGGGGCATTTAAAGGGGAGTTGTCTCGGCCATATATGAATTCACCACTTACTATTCGTGAGATTATGTCCTCAGGAAAGGGGGTGCCTGATCCGGGTGGCCTTCCGGGTGCATTGAGGTATGATGTGCCTGGTCAGTTTCGAAAATCTCAGGGCAATTGGGAGTTGGTTGTAGATCCAAAGAATAACACTATCTATCATTTTCTTTTTGGGCATTGAATTGTGAAATTTACTATTGAGGCTGGTTCGTGCCGCACTGAGAAAGAACTCGTATATAGGCCTGAAGAATTCTCCTTTGACACCGAGCCATCAGCTTCCGATGGGTTTACTTCGCTTTTAATAAATGATGTGCAGCTTGAGGTTGATAGTGATGGAGTAGTTGCAGCTGTTTGGGGGCTCTGTCCATATTTAATGTGGATAGATTCGGTTGTGACTGCGCCGAGCAATGCTACATCAGGCACTCTAAGAGTTTCTGAGCCTAGCGAGTTGGTGCCTGGTGTTGGTATTCGTCTGTGTAAGGAAAGGCAAGCGGTGTTTGGAGATTCGACTTCAGGATGGATACGAATTGGCCAAGAAGCAGAGGAGGGTGCGCTGGTGGAGATCTTTAGTGGTGCTGTTGTTCAGTTGACGAAAGGTGGCGAATTTGGGTGTATCTGGCTGAAACCGAGTAACTACCCTGTTGCGTGAGTAGTAAAAAGAATGTCTAGCACCCGCTTTGCTGGGATATTCAGAAGCGGGTACGCTATGAATGAACTATCCTTGTGCCTCTATCGAGGCCTACTCGCTGTTAACCCGTTGAAAAGTTACAGTAGACGCTGTTTTGTCTAAAAACTAAGGTAGGTTTTTATATTGGAGCTCGGTGAGTGAACATAAACCATGCCGTCCAGTCCCGTAAATCCGTTCGGGATTTCCTGGACACCCCGGTCTCCGAGGCGACCCTTCGCAAAGTGATCGAAACCGCCACCCGGGCGCCTTCCGGCGGCAACCTGCAACCCTGGCACCTGCACGTAGTGACCGGCGATGCCCTGGCCAGGCTGAAAACCCTGATGCAGGAGAAAGTCAGCAAAGGCTTTAACGAAGTGCCGGAATACGAAATCTACCCACCCAAACTGCAGTCACCCTACCGCGACCGCCGCTTCGAGATTGGCGAGCTCATGTACCGACAGCTCGACATCCCCAGGGAAGACAAAGCCGCCCGCTTTGAGTGGTTTAAACGCAACTTCGAATTCTTCGGCGCCCCCGTGGGCCTGTTCTGCACCGTCGACGACAACATGGGCCCGCCCCAGTGGTCCGACCTGGGCATGATCCTGCAAACCATCATGCTCCTGCTGCGCGCCGAAGGCCTCGACAGCTGCGCCCAGGAATCCTGGTCGGTGTACCCGAAAACTATCAGCGAATTCCTGAGCTTGCCCGAACACCGCAAAGTCTTCGCCGGCATGGCCATCGGCTACGCCAACCCGGACAGCCCGGTGAACCAGATCACCAGCCCGAGGGCACCGCTGGAAGAAAACGTCGAGTTCATCAGCTGAAGTGAACTGACATCAGGCGGCCACCGACGCCGCCTGATTTACCGGCACTTCCAGCCGGATGCGATCACCGTCCAACAATACCGGATACACCTTCACCCGGGTACTGTCATCCTCCAGACAGACACCGGTGCGCAAACTGAAATGCTGCTTATACAACGGCGACGCCACCACCGGCTCCCCGTTGATATCGCCGGTAATCCCCCGGGCCAGCACGTTCGAGCCACTGAACGGATCGGTATGGCTGATGGCAAACAACGCCGGCAACCGGTGTGGCAGGTAGAACACGGCGACAGGGCCATCTTCGGTCCACACCGCCACACCGCAATCGGCTACCAGATCGTCCACAGTACAAACCGCTTCCCAACAAGTCCGAGCTTTCATAGCAAAGTCTCCAAAATCCAAATGTATGTCAGTTTCCTATCCCACTAGTGTTTGTGAGCGTGGGGGCCGGATTCATTTTCTGGCAGGAAAAAAGATGTCTGAGCAAAGCGAGTTGTTTTTTCCAGAAGAAAATGAATCCGGCCCCCGCGCTCCGCCCCTAAACAGAAGGCTACGAAGAAACCACCTCCAAAACCGGCCGACGCTGCCCCCGCTCTGAAGTCCACTGCTGCACAGGGTCCTTCTGCTCCGGCGCATTCACAAACTCCCGGAACCGCTTGCGCTTCTCCGGATCCTCAACGGCGGTCTTCCACTCGCACTGATAGGTGTCCACCAGATCCGCCATATGCTGCTCCAGCTCCTCGCCAATACCCAGGCTGTCCTCCAACACCACCTGCTTCAGATACTCCAGGCCACCCTCCAGATTCTCCATCCAGACCGATGTCCGCTGCAGCCGGTCCGCCGTGCGCACATAGAACATCACCACCCGGTCAATCGTGCGGATCAGCTCCTCATCCGACAGATCGGTGGCAAACAGATCCGCATGCCGGGGCCGCATGCCGCCGTTGCCGCACACGTACAGGTTCCAGCCCTTCTCCGTGGCAATCACCCCGAAGTCCTTGCTCTGTGCCTCCGCGCATTCGCGGGTGCAGCCAGACACCGCCATCTTCACCTTGTGGGGCGCCCGCAGGCCCTTGTAGCGATTCTCCAGGGTGATCGCCATGCCCACACTGTCCTGCACGCCGTAGCGGCACCAGGTGCTACCCACGCAGGATTTCACCGTACGCAGGGATTTACCGTAAGCGTGGCCGGTCTCGAAACCGGCGGCGATCAGCTTCTCCCAGATCTCCGGCAGCTCACTCAGGGTGGCACCGAACAGATCCACCCGCTGGCCGCCGGTAATCTTGGTGTACAGGTTGTACTCCTTGGCCACCTCGCCCAGAACGATCAGCTTGTCCGGGGTGATCTCGCCGCCGGGAATTCGCGGCACAATCGAGTAAGTGCCGTTCTTCTGCATATTGGCCATGAAGGTGTCGTTGGTGTCCTGCAGCGGCACGTGGTCCGTGGCCAGGATGTGCTCGTTCCAGCAGGTAGCCAGAATCGAGCCCACCGTGGGTTTGCAGATATCGCAGCCCTGGCCCTTGCCGTATTGCTTGAGCAGGCCCCGGAAGGTGCGGATGCCGTTTACCTTCACCAGATGGAACAGCTCCTGGCGGGTGTAGGGGAAGTGTTCGCACAAATCCGTGCATACCTCCACGCCGCGCTTTTCCAGCTCGCTGTCCACCACCTTTTTGAGCAAAGCGGCACAGCCGCCACAGCCGCTGCTGGCCTTGGTTTCAGCCTTCACGCCGCCCAGATCGGTGCAGCCGGCGTCAATCGCGCAGCAGATGTCGCCCTTGGTGACGTTGTGGCAGGAACAGATGGAGGCGGTGTCTGGCAGGGCATCGGCCCCCAGGGCCGGGGCACCGCCTTCGCTCTCCGGAAGAATCAGTGCTTCCGGGTTCGCCGGCAACTCAATGCCATTGAGGGCGTATTGCAGCAGGGTGTCATAGGGGCCGTTATCGCCCACCAGAATGGCGCCCAGCAGGGTCTTGCCGTCCTGGCTCACCACCATGCGCCGGTAGTGGCCGGCCTGCTCATCGTTATAGCGGATGTTGCGGGCGCCGGGAGTCTTGGCATGGGCGTCGCCGATGGAGCCCACATCCACCCCCAGCAGCTTGAGTTTGGTGCTCATGTCGGCGCCGGTGAAGGCCGCACTGGCGTCGTTGTTCAGCGCCGCTGACAGAGTGCGGGCCATGGTGTAACCGGGCGCCACCAGGCCGAAGACAAAGTTGTTCCAGAGCGCGCATTCACCGATGGCGTGGATGTGCGGGTCGGACGTGGTGCACTGGTTGTTGATCACAATCCCGCCGCGTTCGCCCACTTCAAGTCCGCAGGCCCGGGCCAGGGCGTCCTGGGGGCGTATGCCGGCGGAAAACACAATCAGGTCGGTTTCCAGATGGCTCTCATCCGAGAAATTCATCCGTAGCCGCGCGCTGCTGCCCGGCACGATGGCGGTGGTGGCTTTCTCGGTGTGCACCTGCACACCGAGGTCTTCAATTTTCTGGCGTAACAGGGCGCCGCCCTGATCGTCCAGCTGAACCGGCATCAGGCGCGGGGCAAACTCCACCACGTGGGCCTGTAAACCAAGGCTTTTCAGCGCGTTTGCCGCTTCCAGCCCCAGCAAGCCGCCGCCGACCACCACGCCGGTCTTCGCCTTCTGGGCGCTGGCCTGAATGGCGTCCAGGTCATCCAGGGTACGGTACACAAAGCAGCCTTCCTGATCGTTACCGTCAATGGGCGGGACAAACGGGTAAGAGCCGGTGGCCAGCACCAGCTGATCGTAGGGGTACTCGCCCTTGGGTGTGGTGATCATCCGGGCGTCCCGATCTATGCCGGTCACCGGCTCATTCAGGTGCAGATCAATGCCCTGGTCGGCGTACCAGTCCGCGGTGCCCATTGCCAGATCTGCATGGCTTGAGCCGCTGAAGTACTCCGACAGGTGCACCCGGTCGTAGGCCAGTTGCTTTTCTTCGCCGAAAACCACGATGTTATAGGCGTCAGCGGCCGGAGACTGGCTGAACTGTTCCAGGAAGTGATGGCCAACCATGCCGTTGCCGATCACGATCAGGGTCTGTTTGCTCATAGTCTTGTCCTCTCTCATAGCAGCGGATCAGGCCGCTGCGTCGCAATAGGGTTTGCCGAAAGCGATGGTGTCCCGGTAGCGGGATATATCCGTGCCTGAACGAATCAACCCGCTGTACCAGGGGCCACTGCTGGTGTCGCCGAGCAGAATGGCGCCGGTCAGGCGGTTGTGTTCCACCAGCAGTTGGCCGTAGACCGCTTGGGCGTAGTCCTGCCACTCAATGGTTTCGGTGTGCGGGCCCGGAGTGATCGGCCCGCAGGAAAAAATGGGGAGGTCACTGATTTTCAGGCGGGTGGCGATTTCTCCTGGTGTGAAACTCGGGCTTCCGGACACCTGGCAGAGATGCCGGGCCAACACGGCCGCCTGCTCGTAGCCGGGCTCCACCAGGCCAAACGTGTGTTCCTGAAACTGGCAGCATTCACCGAGGGCGTGGATATGAGGATTGGAAGTGGTCATCTGCGAATCCACTTGTACACCCCGGTCGCAAGCCAGGCCGGCTGCTTCTGCCAGTGCTTTGTTCGGATGAATACCGGTTGCCAGCACCACCAGGTCAGTAGCCAGCACGGTGCCGTCGCTCAGTTGTACCGCCTGGACCTGGTGTTTGCCCAGCAGCGCCGCAGGTTCTGTACCGGTCAGAACGGTGAGGCCCCGTTGCTGTAACTGGTGCTTCAGTAATTCGCCGGCGGCTGGATTGAGCTGGCGGTTCAGAAGGTGCCCGCTGCGATGCAGAATTGTGACGTCCATACCCCGGGCCCTGAGCCCCTCGGCCGCTTCCAGGCCAAGAAAACCGCCGCCGATGACGACCGCACGGCGATGTGTCTGCGCCTGGTGAATCAGGGTGCGGGTATCGGTCAGATCCCGGAAGGTCATCACGCCATCCAGATCCTCGCCGGGCAGGCCAAGACGTGAAGGGCTGGCGCCAGTGGCCAACACAAGGGTGTGGTAAGCCAGCGTGCGCCCGCTTGCGGTCGTTACCCGGCGCTGATGCGGTTCGATGGCCGTGACCGGCTCACGGTTATAGACCTCGATTTTGTGCTGGCGGAACCAGGACCGGGGTTTCAGTTCCAGCTCCGACTCCCGGACCTGATTCGCCAGCAAGGACGACAGCTGGATTCGGTTATAGGCAGCGAAGGGCTCGCCGTTGAACACCACAATGCGGCTGAACGGGTGCCCTGTGGCCACCAGTTGCTCCAGCAATCGCTGCGCAACCATGCCGTGGCCGCAGATCACCAGCGCAGGGGTCTGTGTGTGTTCCATAGGTGCGCTCCCTTACTCAACGAATAGCCGAAAACCAAACGAAAAAAGCCGGAGCATCATGCTCTCCGAAGAGAACAGATGGTCCGGCACCAATGCCAACAACAATGATCTGATGGTCCGGCCTGATTCCATGGCCGGGACAGTCGTCCTTGGTTAGTACTTAGCGATCTCCATGCCAACTTTTTAACTCCATTTAATTCAGTTGCTTAGATGATATCGCTGCTGGATTTCACCTGTGCCGGCCAAAAAAGATGCCCCGGGATGGGGCGAAGCGCACGAAGATGATGCCGGTGGTTCTGGCCTGTTAATTGCTGCAGTCCAGGCAGACAGGAACCCGCTGTGTACCGATACCAGGAGTTGCACCATGAACAGCAAACGCCAGCCCAACACGACCGCGACCGCGACAGCCGCAGACTTTCTGATGGCCTCCCGGCAGTGCGAAATCCGTAACCTGGAGTACTTTCTGCAGATGGGCCGGCTGGTGCAGAGCGTGGCTAACCTGGTGCACGGACTGCAACGGGAGCGGGGGGCTACCAATCTGTATCTGGGGTCCGGTTGCCAGCGTTTCGCCCGGGAGCGTTCGGTCATCCTGAAAGAGAACGACCAACTGGCCGCAATCTTCCGTAAGGCGCTGACTGACATACAGGAAGACCTGACGACCCATCCGGTCAGCAGCCCGCTGCTAGGTCATATTGCCAGCGCCCTTCATAGCCTCGATCAGCTGGCCGAGTTCAGGCAGAAAGTGGTCGGGCAGGAAGCCAGCGTGGCGGATGCCACGGACTGGTTCTGCGACGCCATCCATCAGCTGATTACGGTGGTTTTTGAAGCCGCCGAAACCGTCGCTGAACCCTCCATCGCCGGCCTGTTGGTGGCCATGGTGCATGTAATGAATGGCAAGGAATACTGTGGCCAGGAGCGGGCGGCAGGCTCCGCGGGATTCTCCAGCGGCCAATTCGAAAACGCACTGTCACGGCGCATGATGCACCTGGTTGAAGCGCAGGAACGGTGTTTCGAGGTATTTGTGGCCTTTGCCAACGAAGACAGCCTGGCCCTCTGGCAAACCCTGCGGTCTCACCCGCGGGAACTGGAAATAGAACGGATGCGCCAGAAGGCGGTGTCGGTGGGACCCTATAAGTCCCTGGACAGGGAAATGGCCGACCGCTGGTTTAACCTGATGACCGACCGCATGGATGACCTCAAGAAAATCGAAGACTCTGTAGAGAACGCCTTCCACCACCGTTGCGTGGAGCGCTACACCGAGGCGCGCCACTCCCTGGCTCATCAGGAAACCCTGTTAGCCTCGCTGGAACAGCGGAACGCCTCGACAATGCCGGTGCTGGTGGTCTGCGATAATGGTGTAGATGCGAGTACGGCAGATGCCTGGGCCGGTGACGGTGTCGGGCAACAGTCAGGCAGGTCCATCTTTGATCTGGTTCAGGAGCAAACCCGCCGGTTGCGCCAGATGTCTGAAGAACTGCAAAGTGCAAAAGAAGCTCTGGAAGATCGACGCACCCAGGAAAAGGCCGTGTTGCTGCTGATGGAACATCGTGACATCAGTAACGACGAAGCCCATCGATTACTGCGAAAACTGGCCATGGATCAGGGCAAACGCCTACCTGACGTGGCTAGAGCCCTGGTCTCCATGGCCGGCGTGCTGGGCTGAACGCCAAGGTGTACCGGGGCGGGCGTTCTACCGCCGCCCCGGTACCGACTCAGGCTGTTGCAGTCTGCTTCTCACCCTCCGATTCCCGCTTTGCTGAACTGGCGCCTCGCCGACTACTCAGCGTTTCCAGCTTGCGCTGCTTCTCATACAGGAACGACAACACCTCCTGCCGGTAATGCACGTACTTGGCATCATCCGCCAACGCCACCCGATTACGCGGCCGAGGCAAATCAATGTGCAGATCCTCCCCCACCGTCGCCGCCGGCCCGTTGGTCATCATGATGATGCGGTCCGACAACAGCACCGCCTCGTCCACATCGTGGGTGATCATGATCACCGTGTTGTTCAGCTCCTGCTGAATCTCCATCAGCGAATCCTGCAGATGTGCCCGGGTTAGCGCATCCAGGGCCCCGAACGGCTCATCCATCAGCAGCACGCTCGGTTTCATCGCCAACGCCCGGGCAATCCCCACCCGCTGTGCCATACCCCCGGAAATCTCCCCCGGCCGCTTATTGGCGGCATGGGCCATATTCACCAGCTCCAGGTTGTGGGTAATCCAGTCCCGGCGCTCCTTACGGTTCATCGACTTACGAAACACCTGCCGAACAGCCAGCTCGACATTCTCATACACCGTTAACCAGGGCATCAGCGCATGATTCTGAAACACCACCGCCCGCTCCGGCCCTGGTGAGTTCACCTCATGCCCGTCCAGCACACAGCCACCCTTGGAGGCCTGCAGCAAGCCGGCGACGATATTAAGCACGGTCGATTTACCACAGCCGGAGTGGCCGATCAGTGAAACAAACTCCCCTTTCTGGATCTTCAGGTTCACATTGTCCAGGGCAACGAACGGCCCTTTCGGCGTATCAAACGCCATTTCAACGCCAGTTAACTCTAAATGTGATTTAGCCATAACAGAATCCCCTAAACAGGTCAGACGAGCGCCGGGTGGGTAGTGCCTCCCGGGACCCTCAAAAACATGGATGTTTTTGCGGAGCGTACAGGGACGTATTCACCGCGTGTCCCGGGAGGCACTACCCACCCGGTGCGGCATGCTCCGCCGTCAGAGATTTCAGGGTTAAACGCGGCAATGGGTGAGTGTTGGCTATTCATTCCAGGCCACCTTCTTCTGAATCAACAGCATCACCCGATCCAGCAAAAACCCGATAAACCCGATGGCCAGCACCGCCACCATGATCCGGCTCAACGACTGACTGCTGCCATTCTGAAACTCATCCCACACAAACTTCCCAAGCCCGGGACTCTGCGCCAGCATCTCCGCCGCAATCAGCACCATCCAGGCAATACCCAAAGACACCCTCAACCCGGTAAAAATCATCGGTACCGATGAAGGCAGCACCACCTTGCGAACGTGGGTCCAGAACGACAGCTTCAGCACCTTCGACACATTCAGCAGGTCCGGATTCACCGCCGCCACCCCAACGCTGGTATTGATAAGCGTCGGCCACAAACTGCATAGGGTGACCGTGATCATCGACGTCAGAAACGACTTCTGGAACATCGGGTCATCGCTGACGTACGTGGCTGACACCACCATGGTCACCAGTGGCAGCCAGGCCAGGGGCGACACCGGCTTGAAGATCTGGATCAGCGGATTGACCGCCGCCTGAAAATACCGGTTAAGACCGAACACAATTCCCAGGGGCACCGCAATCAGCGTGGCCAGGGCAAATCCAGACAATACCGTGACCAGGCTGGTACCGATCTGATCGATAAAAGTGGGTGCGCCAGGGTAAGACCGGATCCGCACCTCCGCCTCCGGGTTGTCAGCCAGAATCCTGGCATTACGCTGCTCCTGCATGGCGATGAACTGGCTGGCGCGTTCCCGCTGGTTGGCGTGCTCTTGCCAGAGTTGCCCCGCCTGCTCCCAGACCTGAGCCGGCCCCGGAAAGGCGCCAAGGGACGTCTGCACCTGAGGCGCTGCCAGATGCCAGAATCCCAGAAACACGAGAATTCCGATCAAGGGCAGCAAAGTCTGTTTGCCGGCCGCCAACAATTCATTCGGGCCCAGCCGGGCGAGCAGGTTGCGGCTCCTGGTGGCCATCGACTGACCAATCCTTATGCTTAATGTGCTCATGTTGTGCCCCCTTACGGTGTCTCGGTGCCTTTCAGCCCGATATCAAAGCGTTCTATGTAAGCGTTCGGTTCGCGAGGTGTGAAAGGCACACCGTCAATCAGCTCGCCCTGGTAGGGGCGTTCGAAGTTCTCGGCGTCAAAGTCCGGGAAGTCACTGGCATTCATCACGCCATCATCGATCAGTGACTGTGCGGCCTGGGCATACAGATCACCCCGGTATACCCTGGCTGCGGTCTGCATGTACCAGTCGTCTGGCTTGGCGTTCGGAATCTGGCCCCACCGGCGCATCTGGGTCAGGTACCAGATGGCATCCGAGGGATAGGGGTAAGTGGCGTGATAGCGGAAGAACACGTTGAAGTCCGGAACCTCCCGTACATCCCCTTTCTCGTATTCGAACGTGCCGGTCATAGAGTTGGCAATCACGTCTTTGTCTGCGCCCACGTAGCTGGAGCGTGAAAGCAGCTCTACCGCTTCCTGGCGGTTTGCGTTGTCGTTTTCATCCAGCCAGTAAGCCGCGCGGATCAGTGCCCGTAACAACCGAAGGTGGGTATTGGGATGCTTCTCTGCCCAGGTCTCGGTCACACCAAAGACTTTCTCAGGGTTGTTTGGCCAGATCTCATAATCGGTGATGACCGGCACCCCGATACCCTTGAATACCGCCTGCTGGTTCCAGGGTTCGCCCACGCAGTAGCCTTGAATGGTGCCGGCTTCCATGGTCGCCGGCATTTGCGGCGGCGGGGTAACGGACAGATGAACATCGGCCTGCAAGGTGCCACTGGTATCACCCCGTTGTGGGGCGTAGAAGCCGGGATTCAGGCCACCGGCCGCCAGCCAGTAGCGGAGTTCGTAGTTATGGGTGGACACCGGGAACACCATGCCCATCCGGAACCGCTCGCCTTTGCTCAGGGATTGCTCCACCGCCGGTTTCAGTGCGCTCGCGGAGATCGGGTGGGCGGGTTTGTCGCCATCCATTTCCAGGTGGGGCTTCATGGTGTCCCACACCGCGTTGGACACGGTAATCGCGTTGCCGTTGAGGTCCATGCTGAAGGCGGTAATAATGTTGGCCTGAGTGCCATAGCCAATGGATGCGCCCAGAGGCTGGCCGGCCAGCATGTGGGCACCGTCCAGCTCGCCGGTGATCACCCGGTCCAGCAGCACTTTCCAGTTGGCCTGCGCCTCCAGTTCCACGAACAGGCCTTCGTCCAGGAAGTAGCCTTGCTCCCAGGCAACCGCCAGGGGCGCCATATCGGTGAGTTTGATGAAGCCCAGCTTCAGGTCTGGTTTCTCGGCTGGCCCGATGCTCGCCTGGGCCAGTGTGCTCAGCCCGATCAGCGCGGCTGTGAGCAAGCCTCTGAGTTGATGACGGCGTGTGTTCATGCTGTTACCTCTCTGTGTCTCTCTTTTCTGGCGCGCAAAAAAAACGCCCACCCTCCGTTTCCGGAGAGCAGGCGCCAATGCCTTTGAACGAGAGATGTGATGTCTTGATGGTTCGCTAATACCTGAGCATAAGCCGTGCCATTTTTTAATATTTATACATTTCAATGGTTTGATGTTTACTTCAGTGCTTAGTGAGGAAAATGTCAGCGTAGCCCGGTCTGTTTTTGGTGCAATCTGAGCAATTTCGCACCAACGTGAAACGCTCCTGGAGGGTTGTTGCTCCCCGTGCCTGAGTCTTTGACCTGTGGAATAAGGCTGCAGCCCGGTCCCCGTCACAAGGCGGGCCCAGTGGATGCTGACATAACGATCTCTGGCCCCGTAATTGCTTTCTCTACAACAGACAACTTAGGCAAAGAAGCCCGCCCCGGATCTGGAAACAGGCCCCGGATGGCGGGCTTTTTTTATGGGTAAAGCAGAGGATTGATCATGAAAAACCGCCGAACCACTCCTGAAAGTACCGCCACCACTTGCCCTTATTGCGGTGTGGGCTGTGGTGTTATGGCGAAACCTGACGCCGTTCAGGGCGATGCAGGGCATCCGGCCAACAATGGTCGCCTTTGTGTCAAAGGCTCTGCGTTGCATGAAACCGTGACCGGACACAACCGGTTGCTGGCCCCTCGTGTGGCAGGGCATAACGTTGAGTGGTCGGAAGCTATTGACCGGGTCGCTGAGGCCATCCGTGTTTCGGTCAGAGACCATGGCCCGGAGTCTGTGGCCTTTTACCTGTCTGGCCAATTGCTCACCGAGGACTATTACATCGCCAACAAGCTGGCCAAGGGCTTTATTGGAACCCCGCACGTGGATACCAATTCCCGATTGTGCATGTCGTCCGCCGTGGCAGCCCACAAGAGGGCGTTTGGTGAGGACTGCGTGCCCGGCTGTTATGAGGACCTCGAGCTGGCAGACTTACTGGTGCTGGCGGGCAGTAATGCCGCCTGGACGCATCCCGTTCTTTATCAGCGGATAAAAGCGTCCCACCGGTCCGGGCGCAAAGTGGTTGCCATTGACCCAAGGCAAACTGCAACCACAGAGATGGCCGACCTGCACCTGCAACTGCGGCCGGGAACCGACACCCTGCTGTTCAATGGTTTACTGGTTTGGCTGAATGACCACGGAGCCCTGGCCACACAATACCTGGAGCAGCATTGCAACGGTTTCGAGGAAACCCTGAGCGTGGCCCGCGCCTGCGCTCCTTCGGTACCGGCAGTCGCCCGTGGATGTGACCTTCGGGCTGCGGATGTGGAACGCTTCTATCGGTGGTTCGCCGAGACCGATCGAACAGTCTCCGCCTTTTCCCAGGGTATCAATCAGTCGGTGGCTGGCACCGACAAGGCCAACGCCATTATCAACTGCCACCTGGCCACGGGGCGTGTTGGCCGGCCCGGCGCCGGTCCGTTTTCGCTCACCGGTCAACCCAATGCCATGGGTGGGAGGGAAGTGGGCGGTCTGGCCAATACCCTGGCGGCCCATATGGATTACGACACGCCCGGCGCGGTGCAACGGGTTGCCGACTTCTGGCACAGCGAGAAACTGGCAGCGGGACCAGGCTATAAGGCGGTGGATCTGTTTGAAGCCGTTCACCGGGGCGACATCCGGGTGCTCTGGGTGATGGGCACCAATCCGGCAGTCAGCCTGCCCGACAGCGCCCGGGTGCGGGAGGCCCTGGCGCGGTGCGAGACCCTTATAGTCTCAGACTGCGTGGCCCAGACCGATACCACGGCGTTTGCCGATATCCTGCTGCCTGCCGCCGGTTGGGGCGAGAAGGACGGCACCGTGACCAACTCCGAACGGTGCATTTCACGCCAGCGTCGATTTTTGCCAGTCCCAGAGGGTGTCTGGCCGGATTGGCGAATCATCCGGGATGTCGCCCAGGCGCTCGGTTATGGTCACGCCTTTGATTACCAGGACCCTGCGGAGATTTTCAGGGAACATGCGGCACTGTCCGGTTACGGTAACGGCGGTGAGAGAGTGTTTGATATTTCCGCCCTAGCCAATCTGAGCTCCGCGGATTACGACCGGCTCCAGCCCGTGCAGTGGCCGCTTACCGGGGGCAGTCCCGGCGCCTGGCTACAGACCCGCCGGCTGTTCTCCGATGGTCGTTTCCCCACGCCCGATGGCCGCGCCCGCCTAGTACCGGTTTCGACCCTGCCGCCCGGACAGCAGCCGGATGCCCGGTATCCTCTGATCGTGAATACCGGCCGTATTCGGGACCAATGGCATACCATGACGCGTACGGCGCGGGCGCCCAGACTGTTTGCCCATCGCAGTGAGCCTTTTATCGAGGTTCACCCGAAGGACATCGCCACCTTTGGTTTGATTGAAGGCGCACTGGCCACGCTGACAGGGCCCGCCCGAAAGGGGTTTACCGGCCGGGTCCGGGCCAGCGCCGCACAGAGACCCGGAGAGGTCTTCGTTCCAATTCACTGGAACCGGCAGTTTGCATCCTCAGCCCTGGCCTCCAACCTGATCGCCCCCATCGTCGACCCGATTTCGGGGCAGCCGGAAGCCAAATTTGGCGTAGCCACCCTTCGGCCACTCATCACCCGATGGCAAGCCCGGCTCATGCTGCCCGCGGCCGGGGGCACCGCGTTGGACGCCACGTCACTGGACTACTGGAGCCACCAGGCACTGCCTCATAGCCGGTCCTGGTGGCTGGCCGGTCGCCGGTCAATGGACTGGCGTGAATGGGCCCAGCAGGTGTTCGCCAGGGAACCGGAGCTGGTTATGCAAGATGGTGCCCGGCGTCGTTTTCGTGCGGCTTGGCTCACCGGCAACCGGTTGGATGGCGTATTGCTGGTAGAACCCTGTGTGCAATCCATGCCGGACCTCGGCTGGTTGGATGACTGTTTTGGCTCCGAGAACCTGACGCCGGAGCAGCGACGATCCTTGTTGGCCGCAGGCTCGATTGATGCAGAACCCACCGGACCGCTGGTCTGCAGCTGTTTCCAGGTAGGCGAGCGCCAGATCAACCAGGCAATCGAAGATGGGGCCGCCAGCGTTGAAGCCTTGGGCCAGCGGCTGCAGTGCGGCAGCAACTGTGGGTCTTGTATACCTGAAATTCGTGGCTTGCTGGCGAAATCGGCGGATCGGGAGCCGGCTTGAAGCCGAATTAGTCCGGGCTGCGTAGCAGAGAAACCGGCACCCGGTACCGCAAACCGCGGGCATTGAGGGTGACCGCAACCGTGCAGGTCTTTCGGTTCACCCGGATGACCTGGCCCCGTTTTTCGTGCCGGCCTTCGCCAAAACAGACCGCATCGCCTATTTGCCACTGTTGGAGTGCCCGGACGGGGTTGGGGAATTCAAAGGGTGTGCTGGAAAGCGCCACTCCGGTTTTTCCTGCAGTCTCCTCAAGATACTGCCGGGTGGCGACTGCCGCACCGCTGGTATATAACCCGTCCAGCGCGTCATAGAAATGCCGGTTGTGCACTGAACCATAGTGCCGCTGGCCCGCACTGTATTGCAGCAAATGGGCAAACTCATGACAGCAGGTATGGGCCAGCAGGTTCAACACACTCACCTCACCCCCAAAATAGCCCCGGCCCCGGATCTCCCGCGTCGATAACCAGCCCTGGGCGGTTTCCGGCTGATGCTTGGCGGCAATCATCCTGACCCCGTAGTTAATCAGATGCTGTTTACGCGCCGGATCATAACGGTGATACGTGGCCTGGCCAGACCCCACCCGCAACGCCAGCCCTGCGCCCGGGTTTTGCTCCCGAACCCGGGCTTCGACGGGCGTCCACAGGATGTGGCGCGTGGCTTGGCACATGAGAGTGCCGATGGCTCGGGTGGTTGATATTGGTACTGGCATACTCGTTGGATATCTGGATTGAAGAGCACAGAGTGGTAATGGTCGTGCAAGCGTAACCATGGAATTTACAAATTGCTATGGCCCGTGTTGGCAGAATTGTTCAGAGTCTCTTTGACGTTTTGTACCGTGGTAGTATTCTCTTGTCGGGTGAGTAAAAAAGGAATAGTTTGTACTCATGGATGTGTTTGAATTTGACGGAACCAAAAGCCAGGCCAATCTGGACAAGCACGGCATTGATTTCCTGGCTGCCCAGCAGTTGTGGGAAGACCCGTCTTTGCTGGAAGTAAAGGCAAAGTGCGTGGATGAGCCTCGATATCTGCTGATTGGAAAGATTGGGGACAAGCACTGGTCGGCCGTTGTGACCTACCGGGAAGGGCGTATTCGCCTGATTTCGGTCAGACGTTCCCGCAAGAAAGAGGTTGAGCTTTATGAAAGCTAAAGATTTTGACAAGAAGTTTGATGAGAGCCAGAAAGATGTTGTTGGAGATCTTGATCTGTCTTCTGCAAGGCGGGTGAATCAGGAACAAAAGCGAATCAATGTTGATTTTCCGGCCTGGGTCGTGGAGTCTCTGGATCGTGAGGCCGCGCGTATTGGCGTTACCCGTCAATCCATCATCAAGGTCTGGCTGGTTGAACGTTTGCAGGCGGAGGCTGCCAACAAGCCGCTTAATCAGGACAATTCAGGCGGTGCTCACTAAGGGAGCGGTGTAACTCAGGAGAAGAACCCATCCGGTCCATGGAGTCGGCAGGCCCATGGCTAGTTTTATTTCGGAAGGCAATATCGAGCAGGCGCTATTGCAGCGCCTTCAGCACATTCACGGCTTCAATGTGTTGGATTGCTATACCGCAAAGCCGGAAGACCTGAACGATGGCTCCCGCCGTGCCGACAAGCGTGATGTGGCTCGTCAGATACCGGTCGATATCGATCCCGAGTCGGATCTGAGTTTGCTCAGAAAGTCTGGGGTTGAAGATATTTCCTTGGGTACGGGTTCGACTCGAATGAATCCGACGAACGTCCCGTCGCGAAAAAGGGTTGTGTCGTTGCTGTCGATGCGCAAAGTATCGAACAAGGATGATTGCACTGACACTGCAGAGTCTTGGCTGGGTGAAAATGATATTGGTTTTATGTGTCCTTATCTTATTTCAGTGAAGCTTCCGGCGGGCTCCTAAACTGCAGCAACTTCTTCCTCAGTTACATTAACGTTGCTCATTACCAATTTCCTTTTGGTAGATTAAATGACAAAAGAGGGGCCGTGGCCCCTCTTTTTGACATCAAAGCGTAACTTACGCCTCGATCGGCGTACGCCAGTCGTCTGCACCGGAAGTACCGGCAACGGCATGCTCCCAGGTGACCTTGCGGTAGGACAGGGAAACAGTCACCAGCTGGGTGAAGTCAGCGTTGGCGGCGTCCTGGCAGTGGGGCATGTTGCAGTTGATGTCGATGATGGTGGCATCTTCCAGGATGGTGGAGAAGAAGTGCTCCTGCTTACCTTCTACGGAAGTGCGGTACCACTTGAGCTCTACCTTCGGCAGCATTTCGCCGGAAGCCAGGGCGTTGTACATCAGCGGGGTGGCTTTGTTCAGGGCAGAAGTGAACTTGAACGGCTTGTGTACACGCTGGCCGGAAGGCTGACCAGACTGCGGGTCAGTCGGAACGGTGACAACGTGGCTGAATTCCTGAACCAGCACTTCGTCTTCGTGACCTTCAACGTAGATGTTGCCTACGGAGTCGGAAGTGAATGCGCCAGCGGTGATGTTACCCTGAGTTTTACCTTCGATGCTGATATAACAAGGAGTTGGCATAGTCTGCTCCATGACGTTTAAGTGAATGTTTGTCCCCGGGCTGTTCCCTGGACGCGCTTACTGGTTACAAGCGCTGTGCCAACTCTAAAAAAACGATTGAATACAATTGCCTAAGTAATTTCTGGCGACACTGAAATTTGTCGTGAGCAAACCGTTGCTTGCCCTCTGGGCGAGCTTTTGCTGGCCGGGCAAGAAGTTGCCCGCTCAGGGGTGCCAGGCGAATGATGCCAGCAAGGCGAGTAACAACAGCGCAGACATTCCCTGCCAGAAGGCCACCGGGTGGCGCTCCATCAGGGGTTTCTGGTGATGCCGCTGCCACTGCGGATTCGGTTGGCGCAGGTCGAACAGGAACTCTGACAGCGCCGGGTGGTCCAGGTCGTCACCCGCCGCCAGGTAGTCGATATCCACTTGCTGGCTCAGACCCATGGCCCGGTTCAGACAGCTGTCTTCCCGGGACAACCATACCCGATGATCGGTGGTCAGCTGTTCCAGCGAGTTCCCCTGCAAACGATAGATACGGGCATCGCCAACATGGAACAGATGGGCCGTCGCCGATTTCAGCACCAGCACACTGAGGGTGCAGACGTAGCCTCTGTCCTGATCATAGCGGTAGCGGCTTTGCCGGGTCTGGGCGTGCAGCCAGGCGTTAGTAGCCCGAAGCACCCGCTGGGCAGACTGCTTTACTGACCAGCTGTTTGGTGTGGCGTAATAGTCATTGAGAAAGCCCGCGACGGCAGATTCACTGGCAATCTGGCTGACGTTGCTGGAGCTGATGCCATCGGCAATCGCTACCGCAATGCCTTTGATGCCCGACTGAGGGCTGTCCGGGATCACCAGTCCATGGAAATCCTGATTGACCGGCTTGGCGCCCTTGTCGGTGTGTTGGCCGGTCGAAACCGTGAGCTGTGAGGTCATAATTTGTGGCGCCCCGAACGTCTCCCATGCTCAGTTGCTGCGAACCGGTTCGCCGGTGTTAAAACGCTCTGGCAGGGCAAGCTTGGGGGCCGTGCGCACATGAGTGGCATAGAGAGTCAGGCCGGTAAACGACAGGCCGCCGACCAGGTTGCCCAGTACGGTGGGGATTTCGTTCCAGACGAAATAATCCATGATGCCGAACTCGCCGCCCATCAACAGGGCAAACGGGAACAGGAACATGTTGACGATGGAATGCTCAAAACCCATGTAGAAGAACAGCATGATCGGCATCCACATGGCCAGCACCTTGCCCTGTACCGTGGTTGAGATCATCGCCCCGACCACGCCCATAGATACCATCCAGTTGCAGAGTACGCCCCGCAGAAAAATGGTAAACCAGCCGGCCACGCCGTGTTCCGCGTAACCCAGAGTGCGCTCCTTGCCGATCGCGGCAATGCGGTCGCCGACCACGCCGGGTTCGGTATTAAAGCCGTAGGTGAAGACAAAGGCCATGATGACAGCGACGGTTAAAGCGCCGGCAAAGTTGCCAAGGAATACCCAGCCCCAGTTGCGAAGAATGCCGCGGGTATCCACCCCCGGGCGTTTGTCCAGCAGGGCCAGGGGGGTGAGCATGAACACCCCGGTGAGCAGGTCAAAGCCCATCAGGTAAAGCATGCAGAAGCCAACCGGGAACAGCATGGCGCCGATCAGTGGGCTGCCTGTCTGAACGGCAACGGTGACCGCGAATACCGCTGCCAGGGACAGAATGGCGCCGGCCATGAACGCTCGGATCAGAACATCCCGGGTAGCCATGTAGATTTTTGATTCACCGGTGTCCACCATTTTGGTGACGAATTCCGACGGCATGATGTAAGACATAGGTTATCCCCTGGTTCCTTCTTTGCCCGCTTTTCCGTGGGCGAAAAAAAACGACGACGCCCATGGGCTGCCGTGAATGGCAGGCATGAGCAGACGCCGTCGTCTGAAAGATTGCTGTTTGGGCAGACAAACTCGATCTGCTGACCAGGACTCAGCAGGCACCGTGCCAGCTCTGGGTTTTTCGGGGAAAAGGCTTTTAATTCAGTAAGTAATAAAAGGGCAGCGGGCTGTGTGCCCGGGGCGGTGTTTGCTGGCCTGCACCGGCTCAGTGCGATCTGCGCTTCTGTGGTGCGGGTTCAGCGCAAGCTGAAGCGAACGGGTAGCGCGTAGGTAAACGTCTGGCCGCGCATGGTGTCCGGAACCTTGGGCAGGGGCGCTGCCTGGGCGAGCATCTGCATGGCTGAGTCATCAAGCAGTTGATGCCCGGAGCTGTCCCGCAGCGAATGGCTGACCAGAGAGCCGTCACGGGCAAATTCGAAGACGATCACCGGGGTGCCTTCCTGCCCGAGGCGTCGGGCCCGCCGGGGGTATTCGTAATAACGGGCCAGGTGGCGGCTGAGTTTGCTCAGGTAGCTGTCGACATCGCTGGAGTTCCCGGCGTTCTGGAGGGGTATCGCATCCTGGCTGTTATCGGCATCTGCTTCCTCCCCGACTTCTTCTACCGCCGCTGTATCCGTGGGTGCTGGCGTGCTGGGCTCGCTGACTGGCTCGGCAACGGGCTCTGGCTCCGGAGCCGGTTCTGGCTCAGGTTCGGGCTCAGGTTCGGGCTCAGGTTCGGGCTCAGGTTCCGGTGTCGGCTCGGGTTCCGGGGTGGGTTCCGGTTCCGCCACGGGTTCCTGTTGAGGTTCTGGCGATTGTCGGCCAGCAAGGCTGATCCGGATGGCCGGAGCGGTGTTGACAGCGCTGTCGCCCAGCACCGGAAGTTCCATGGGGTTGTCCGGCGCCATCAGTGCCAGCGTGGCTAGCGTCGCCACAATGGCGGCGGCCAGAATCAGTGCTTTCGGGCCCCGTCCTGCGGTTGTCATGCCCCGGGCTCCGTCAGCAGCAGCACGTCGGTGTAGCCGCCGGCTTCCAGAACACTCAACAGGTCTTCCAGGTCCGCCATGGTGAGGCTTTGGTGGGCGGCAATGCGCAAAGACGCCTGATCGTCAGGTTCGGGCAAACTTGCCAGCAGCCTGTCCCGGCTGACCGTTTCTCCACCCACGGTCCAGCTGCCATCGGCCTTGACCATCAGGTCTGCCTCTGGAGCGCGCTCTTCTTTTAGCTGCGAGCTTCCCGGCAGTTCCGGCAATGGGTCTTCAGTGAGCTGGCCGGCAACAATAAAGAACATCAATAGCAGGAACACCAGATTGATCAGCGGCAGCAACGCATCTTCAACACGTTCCAGCAGACCTTTTCCGGAGGTGGCGGGGGGTGGAACCAGGTCGGTCATGATTCAGGTGTGCCGCTACGTTTCCAGTGGGGGGTGATGCCGGCGTTATCCAGCGTGCTCAGCGTACCGGTAAAGCTGGCCAGGCTAGCCTCTGGAGCCGTCTCGAGGTTTGCTTCGGAAACGCCGGCGGCGGTCAGGGCCGGTACCAGCTCCTGCAGGCTGTAGCGGGTGTCCTGCCAAAGGATGCGGCCATCTACCTCTACCCGGAGTTCCGGGCGTGGGTCGCCTTCGGTGGTGCTGCGCTGGCTAGTGTCGTTGCCCAGTTCCAGGTAATCCACAGGTAACAGCCTGGTGGTGAGCATGAAAAACACCAGCAGGATAAACACCACATCAATCAGTGGTGTAATCCGGATCGGTATGGGCCTGTTTGGTCGGGGCTCAACCAGCTGCATGGGCAAAACGCGGGTTGTCTGCGGTGTCGTAGCTGTGGCTGGCTTGAGCGGCCTGCTCCGCAGCAACTGTGGGTTGCTCGGTAACAGGCTGCGGCTCTGTGGCCGGCAGTACGTTGAACACGCTTACCAGGGTGCTGTTAATAACCTTGTGAATGCGTCTCAGGCGAAACTCCACCCAGGCCGCTAGTGCCGCAAATGGAATCGCAATGACCAGGCCTGCGGCAGTGGTGGTCAGGGCTTCGTAGATACCGCCACTGAGCTGGCTGGCATTGGCACGGCCATCGGTTGCCGCCATGGCGCTGAAGGCTTCCATCATGCCCATAACCGTGCCCAGCAGACCAAGCAGTGGCGCCAGGGCTGCGATCACTTCAATGATCTTGAGCGGCGCTTCAAAGGGTTCCAGAGCGTGTTGGGCGTCCCGCACGGCGGTCTCCCGAACCGCTGTGGTGTTTGCCGTGCCTTTGCAGGCCGACATGGTATTCACCATCAAATGCATCAGAGGATTACAACGGCCCAAAAAGCCCGCCTGCTCCCGCACCTTTTCGGGCCGGGTATCTGCCGGGGAGGACTGCCACTGCTGGATAAGGTGCTTCAGCTTGCGGGTGTATCGGGGTGCGTACAAGGCGCCGAAAAGCATCAGATAAACGAAGGTGACGAGGCCAATAACGGCAATGGCGATAAGCACAATCATCACCGGTCCGCCCATGTCGATCAGTTGGGCAAGGGGGCCGTGCTGGGCCAGTGCGGCGGATGCAGGGCTGATGGAATCCATACAGAATCGCTCGGAAAATGAAAATAGATCTAAATAATAACGATTATCACTGAAATTACAAGCGGGAATCTGATTGGAAAACCTGTCTTTGCTACACTTTCATAAAGTTCGTAGAATGCGGCGTGTATGGTTTGGACAGCATGAGGTTGGTTATTTGATAAAGTTGTGGTTTGCGAGTCTGGCGAATCGGGCAGTTGCCCTGGTAGTGGCTTTTGTGTTGGTGACCGCGGTTGTGGTGGCCAGCATTGGTTCTGCGCTGAGCCGGTCAGAGCTGGAATATCAGGCGCACCGCCAAGTTGAAATGATTGTCGGAATGGTGACTCGTGACCTCGACCAGAAACTTGCCCTGCGGCGTGACGTTCTCTCTCACGTTGCCAGTGAAATCCCGGCCTCGGAAGCCCTGCTCCAGAATCGGGCGCGAGTGATGTTGCGTCAGCAGGCCTCGCTGCTCAGGCTGTTTGATGCTCTGTTTATAATGGATGCCGAGGGTGAGCTACTGGCCGCCAATCCCCTTGATTATCTGGTCCCCAGCTTCAATGCCTCGGAACGGCCATACTTCAAAGCCGTTTCCAGCCAGCTGGTGCCGATTATCAGTGAACCGTACGTTACCGCTCTTGAGGGGCGGCCAGGCGTGATGCTGGCTGCACCCCTTTTCGATCACCGTAAACGTTTCACTGGCATGATTGGCGGGTTGATTCTGCTCAATGGTGACAACTTCATGAGCGATATCTCCGGGATTCGTGTGGGGGATGCGGGCTATCTGCGCCTGATAACCCGCCAGGGGGTGGTACTGGCTGATGGCCGTGACGGTCGGGTTATGGTACCGGTGGATGCCCGGCAGAGCTCTATTGCACGTGCCATGGAGGGATTTGAAGGTACACTTCGCGATGAGTCTGACCAGAAAATGCCGACCATCACTGCCTATGGGCAAATGGCCCAAGTGCCCTGGTTTGTGGCGGCGGTCTGGCCCGAGACGGATGCCTTCGCGTCGGTCAACCGTATGCGTGACGCTTTCAGTTGGACCCTGTTGTCAGTACTGGTTGTGTTGATCCCCCTGGCATTCTGGTTCTTCCATCGCTTGTTGCGGCCACTGCGCGATCTGAGCATTCAGATCTATCAGCGCCATACCGGCGAACGCCAGATGCCGGTCTCGGAAACCGGGGGGCGGGAAATCCGGAATGTGGCCCGGGTTTTCAACATGGTTCGCCATGAGCGCGACGAGATTCTTCGGTCATTGGCTGAGCGGGAGGCGTTCTTCCGTTCTCTGACCCAGGATGCCCCCATTGGCATTGTCCACTCCAATATTCTCGGCCGGATTGAATTTGTTAACCCGGCACTGTTGAACATTCTCGGTGAAACGACGGAACAGGTTACCCAGCGCTACCTTAGCTCGAAAGTGGCCGTTGAAGATCGCGACGCGGCATTGGCAGGCTGGCGCCGGGCATTGACCCGGCGCAGGTTTTATCGTGGACGACTGCGGTTGCTGACCACCCGTTCACCGGGGTATGTCTGGGTAGATACCATGACGTCGGTTATTGAACTGCCTGACCAGGCTCTTGGCACCATCACTATTGTGCGGGATGTCACCCGAGAAATGCGCTTTGAGCAGGCGCTCCGGGAAGAGCAGCAGAGGGCCGATTCGATACTGGATGTTTTGCAGGAAGGCGTTCTGATGGTCGACAAGGCGGGCCTGATCCGGTACGCCAACGACGCAGCCGGCGAGTTTCTTGCGTTGGGGGATGATTGCATTGGCGAGAACTTCTTCGAGACGGTGGTCTTTCGTTATGACAACCACAAGATGGAGCCGGAGGAGTTTCAGGAAGGCGACGAAATCGATAACCGGTACGTCACTCTGGAAAACTCGCAGGGTCAGGTCTACGACATTGATCTCACCATGTTGCACTTGCGCAGGGGTGAGCATGAGGAACGCCTCGTCTTTGTGCTGAGGGACGACAGCGAACGGCGTCGGGAAGAAGAAAGGCTCTCCTGGGAGGCTACCCACGATGCGCTTACCCAACTGGTGAATCGCCGGGCTTTCACTGCCGCGTTGCTGAAAGCGCTGGCTGAGGCGCCACACCAGGCAACGCCCGCTGTTTTGATGATGATCGATCTGGATCATTTCAAACCGGTCAATGACCAGGGCGGCCACCTGGTGGGCGACGACCTGTTGAAACGCCTGGCGGATCTGTTCCAGAGCGCGGTTCGCCAATCGGATACCGTCGCACGGTTGGGGGGTGATGAATTTGCGATTCTGTTGCCCGGATGTGGTCTGGACCGGGCCGAAGCCCTGGCAGAAAACCTGCGCAGCCGGGTCGAGGCGCTGAAGGTCCAGCACGATGGCCGATTCTTCGGCGTCACAGTGTGCATCGGCCTCACGCCGGTGTCTCCCGGTGATAGTGGCCCGAGGGAGGTCATGGCACGTGCTGATGAGGGCTGCTACGTCGCCAAGTCACAGGGGCGTAATGCGGTGGTTTCAGTGCCGGCCCCGCCCGATGATACGTCACACTAGCCGAGCCAGCCGGCTGAGGCTCCCGCCTGCCATAAAAGACGCAGCGCCAGGAGTGTCAGAACTAGATTGAAGGCGAGGCTGAACCACCGGTTGGTCATGGATTTCAGAACGTGCAGCCCCAGCCAGGTGCCGGTGAAGCCGCAGGCAATCATGGCGAGAATGAACAGCAACCAGTCCGAGAACACGAATCCGGCAACTCCGAAGACCAGTGCTTTGGGTGCATGTTGCAGGGTCATGGCAGTGGCAAACGTGGCCACGGTTTTAAAGCGATCCCGGTGAATCTGCTTGATAAAGGCGGCGACCAGGGGGCCCGTGGCGCCCACGAACAGGCTGACAAAACTGGTGACGGCGGACGCTATAAAAATGCCGATGGGCCCGAACGATGCCTTTGGCAGTTTCGGCCCCCAACACAGATACAGCACGAACAGAGCGATGGATAGCTGCCAGAGGTGCGCGGGTAAATTAACCAACAGCCAGGCGCCAAGCGCCGCCCCTGCAATCACGCCGGGCGCGAAGGCAGCAATAACTTTCCAGTCGATGTGGTTCCGGGTCAGCACTGCCCGGCCGGTGTTGGAGCCCAGCTGAATCATGCCATGCACCGGAATAATCGCCGCCGGTGGCATCCAGGATGCCATCAACACCAGCAGCAGAACGCCACCACCGGCACCGAGCACAGCGGTCAGCATTGAGGTTATCGCCGAGGCCAATAGCAGGAAAAGAGCGACGCCCGGGCTAATGGCCTCTGGAAACAGGGTCAGGTCCATGGAACTCACTTTGGGATTGGCGTAAGCTCCTGAGTTTCCGGTTTATGCCCCGAAAGTCCAGTGGGGCGGTTAAATAACAACAAGCAGGGTGGCCGATGAAACAGTCCGAATACCTGAGATACGATGCAACAGCGCTGGCTGATCTTATCCGCCGGGGCGATGTGACACCCCGGGAAGTGACCGATGCGGCGGTGGAGCGGGCCAATCAAGTAAACGGGGCCCTGAATGCCATCTGCCACCCACAATATGCAGAGGCCATGGGCCAGGCGCCAGTGTCTGACGGACCGTTTGCCGGCGTGCCCCTGTTACTGAAAGACCTGGCCCAGGAGCAGGCCGGGCAGCCCTGTACATGCGGTAGCCGGGCCTTGCGCACCAATATCCCGAGCCGGGACTCACAGTTCGTACAACGTGCCCGTAAGGCTGGCTTGGTGTTTATCGGTCGCACGGCAACGCCGGAGTTCGGGCTCAAGGCCGTCACCGAGTCTGCCCTTTGGGGCCCTTGTCGCAACCCCTGGAACACGGAACTGACGCCCGGGGGTTCCAGCGGTGGCTCCGGTGCCGCGGTAGCCGTCGGTGTTGTTCCCATGGCCGGAGCCAACGATGGCGGTGGTTCCATCCGCATTCCGGCAGCTTACAACGGGCTGTTTGGACTAAAACCATCCCGCGGCCGGATCTCAGTAGGGCCCCACGCCGGAGAGGCCTGGACCGGTGCTTCGACTGATCATGTGGTGTCCCGTACGGTGAGAGACAGCGCCAGCATGCTGGATGTGCTAGCTGGAGCTGCCAGCGGTGACCCGTTCCGGATTCCAGAACCGGAGGGCTCCTGGTTGGACTTGATGCAGCAATCGCCGGGGCGGCTGAGAATTGGTGTGTTCACATCTTCTCCCTACGACACCGAGGTGGCGCCAGAGTGTGTAGCCGCCGTAGAAGAAACTGCCCGTATGCTGGAAGGCCTTGGGCACCATGTTGAATATGCCCGGCCGGAATTTGACGGCATGGCCCTGGCCCGCTGTTATCTGGCCCTGTACTTCGGTGAAGTATCCTCAATGATGGACCGGGCACGCGAGCAATTCGGTGCAGAGGACAAGGATTTTGAGCTGGAGACCCGGTTACTGGGTATGTTGGGGCGTACTATGCCGTTGCCGGATTATGTTCGTCGCCGGCAGCAATGGAATGACTTCGCCCGTGCCCTGGGTGCATTCTTCGAGCGTTTTGACCTGTACCTGTCGCCGACCACCGGCCAGTTGCCGGCAAGAATCGGTGAAATGGATACGCCGGCCCACCTCAAACTGATCGCCAGGCTGATGCTAACCCTGAAAGCGGGCAAACTGGTGCACCGCAGCGGCCAGGTGGACCAGATGGCGCTGGAAAGCCTGGCCCGAACGCCCTTTACCCAGCTCGCGAACCTGACCGGCACGCCGGCGATGTCGGTACCCATGCACTGGACCCGCGATGGTTTACCGGTAGGCGTCCAGTTCGGCGCCGCCCATGGCCGCGAGGATCGCCTGTTGCAGCTGGCTGCCCAGCTGGAGGAAGCAAACCCCTGGTTCGCCAATTACGAACGCCTGGAAAACGCGTTCTGATGCGTTGACACAACTTCCGGTGCGGGTTTGTGATCCGCGCCGGCAAACTCCACGTTTATCTTTACTGGTGGAACAGGCTATGCTGTAACACAGGGATCTGATTCCCTGACTACCCTGATGGCATCGAGGAGGCGAGCATCTTATGAACCAATCGATGGCAATCGACGATCTGGTATCCGTAGCACAGGCCGAAGCCATGGGGGAACTGGACGCCCCGATGATGGCGATAGTTCTGTCCAGTGAGCAGAGCTACGACCTGCCCATCAACTCTCTGGAAACCGATGCCGACAAGGCCCGCTGGGGTCTGATTCTGCGGGCGGCCCGCGAACATGTGGAAGCCGATGCCGTAGCGGTGCTCTACCCGGCCTGGACCACCATCCGCCGCAAACCGACCGATGCCGAGGCGCCCCAGTCCGAGGCAGAGGACGACGACAGCGCCGATGATGACAACGGCCCCATCGACACCCTGTTTGTGCAGCTGCACACCCGTGACAGAATCTATTGGCGGGGATTTGAGCAAATCCGCGATCCCAAACATCAGCGCATTATCGGCTTCCGCCGGATCAAAGCGTTGTCCACCGACTACGACAGAGACAGCGCGCCAAGCGTGACAGCCTGGTTGAGCACCCTGTTCGAACCTTTGCCAGACGAAGGCGAGGAAACCGATATCGACCGCGAGCTTGCGGATTTGCTGGAAGAGCCCGAGGTCAGCGCGGCACTCTACCCGCGGCAAATGCGGGCGTTGCACTGAGCTCCGAAAACATGGCCTGGCCCGATCTCAGCGAGTGGAGATCAGGGTCAGGCACAATTGTGCGTTCTGGATAAAGTGCGAAAAGGCTGCCAGCTGCTGCTCTGACGGCACATAGCCCGCCGCCGCATTATCGGCATAGAACAACCCCACCAGTCGCCCCTTGGCGGTGAGCGATCCCACCAGGGCAGGCACCTTGCCCAGCCAACGATCAAAGGGCACGCCGTTGGCGTGTTTGCCCGGCTTATAGATGGAACACGTGCCGTGGGGCAAAAGTTCTCCCAGTGGCCCGGTGCCATCCTTGTGGATGATCAGGTGTTCGCGCCACTCTTCGGTACCACGACCTCCTACCTTTCTGGGAATCAGGTCTTGTCCGGTGCGGTCGCTCATCAGCAGGGCTACCCGTTGCATTCCGATGGCCCGGTGAATGCCTTCAATGACCAGCTGGCATACCTCGTTGATATCCGGCTTCTCCGCCAGTGTCTGGGTCAGATCCCGAAGGATCTGTAGCTGCAAGGCGGGGTCCATGACCGGGGCTTCGGCGCCCTGACCGGCGGCGCTATCCTGATTGCCGGGCAGTAATGCCGTCACCTGGGGGATGCCCAGAGACACCGCCACCTTGGTGGCTTCCTGAGCATTCACTTTCAACTGATCCCGAATGGCGGCGGGGCTTTCCCCCACATCGGCGGACAAGCGTTCCAGCACCTTGTCCATCTCCGGCCCGCTCCAGCCCTGCTCGGACACCGTGGCCATTTCCACGGTGTTGCGCACCAGGCTGCTGGCCATGGAATTGGCCTTGCCGGGAGCCACCACTTCACGGATAAACGGCCCTAAAGACCAGGCTTCCACCAGGCCCCGGGTGATCTCGGTAAAGGTGGTGTGCAGCACGGCTTTCTGGGCCTCCACGGCCGGTTCGTCCAGCCGCAGGCGCTCTTCCAGCTCGGTCGCCTGATCGGTTTCACATGACCAGAAGGCCAGCTCGCCGATATTCATCAGCAAGGCCCCGATGAACACCTCTTCCAGGGCATGTTCGGTGCGTTTTGGCATCAGGCATCGGGCCTGAACGGCCGCGTGGATGGCCCGGGCGAGGCAGCGTAGCAGATGGGGCCGGTCGTTGCGTTTGAGTAACGAGTCGACAATCAGCGATGAAATCGCCATGGATTTCACCGCATCGAAACCGATTAGCGTGATGGCCCGGCTGACCGTGCTCACCTGGGTGCGGGTCTGGTTGTAGAACACCGTGTTGGATAGCCGAAGCACCTGCGAGGTCAGCTGGGCATCATTCAGAATGACATTGGCCAGCTCGTTGACGGTGCTGTTGCGGCTGTCGGTCAGTTCGTTGATCTGCCGGAGGGTGTTGGCCAATACCGGCAGCTCTACCTTGCTGAGGTAGGAAACCCATGCCTGGGTGGAATTCATCCTTGAGGGCGTATTCTCGGACGGTGTGGTCACAGGTACGGCGCGCCTCGGATAGGTGGAGGTTTATTAATGTTCTTTTCAAATAGCAGTTTAGCTGAGGGCGGGCGGATGTGTCAGGTAGCTTTTTGTGTAAGGGCAACTACACACCACCCGGATTCGGGTTTGGTCATCGAATAGGCTATAATCGCCGGTTTTCGGCTGTGCGCCCTACGCACTCCAAAGGCAAAGACCAAGGCACTGATCGTGATTGTATTTGACCAGGTACAGAAGTCATACCAGGTGGCCGGCCGGGCGATCCCCGCGCTGCATCCCACCAGTATGACCATTGAAACCGGCGAGGTGTTCGGCATCGTCGGCCATTCCGGTGCGGGTAAGTCCACCCTCGTACGGCTGATCAACCTGCTGGAACCGCCCACCGGCGGCCGCATCCTGATCGATGACGAAGACATTACCCGGTACAACTCCGCGGAACTGAGAGCTTTCCGCCGCAAAGTGGGCATGATCTTCCAGCACTTCAACCTGCTGTCGTCCAAAACCGTGGCGGATAACATCGCGTTTCCCATGAAACTGGCCGGTATCTACAGCAAAACCGAAATACGCGAACGGGTACAGGAACTGCTGGCCCGGGTGAGCCTGACCGACCACGCCGACAAGTATCCGTCTCAGCTGTCCGGCGGCCAGAAACAGCGCGTTGGTATCGCCCGCGCCCTGGCCTGCCGCCCCACCATTCTGCTGTGCGACGAAGCCACCAGCGCCCTGGACCCGCAAACCACCCAGTCGGTGTTGAAACTGCTGGGTGACATCAACAAAGAACTGGGCCTGACCATTGTATTGATCACTCACGAAATGGACGTGGTGCGCCGCGTGTGCGACCGGGTAGCCGTTATGGACGCTGGTCGCGTGGTGGAAATGGGCCCGGTGAGCGACGTCTTCCTGCACCCCCAGCACCCCACCACCCGGGATTTTGTGTTCGAAAGCGAAAACATCGACCGCAATGAACTTCAGGAAGACCTGCAAAAAGCGCAAGGCCGTATCCTGCGCCTGACCTTCAAGGGCGAATCCACCTACAAACCGCTGCTGGGCAGCGTGGCGAGGGAATCCGGCGTAGACTTCAGCATCCTCTCCGGCCGAATCGATCACATCAAAGACACCCCCTATGGACAGTTAACCCTGTCGCTGGTGGGCGGCGATCTCGACGTCGCCATGCAGGCGCTGGAAGCTGCCGATGTTCACGTGGAGGTAGTGCGCTGATGGAAGCTTTAATGGAATCCCTCATGGGCAACGTCGACTGGCTGGAAATCGGCTGGGCCAGCTGGGACACCCTGGTGATGGTGGGCATGTCCCTGCTGTTCAGCGTACTGATCGGCCTGCCTATTGGCGTGTTACTGTTCCTGTTCGGCAAACGCCAGCTACTGGAACAACCGGTGGCCTATGCCGTGTTGTCGTTCGTGGTCAATGTATTACGATCGGTGCCTTTCATCATCCTGCTGATCGTGATGATCCCGTTCACCGTATTGCTTATCGGCACCTCCCTGGGCGTGGCCGGCGCCATCCCGCCATTGGTGGCCGGCGGCGCACCCTTCTTCGCACGCTTGGTGGAAACCTCCCTGCGGGAAGTCGACCGCGGCATCATCGAAGCCACCCAGGCGATGGGTGCGAACGTAAGGCAGATCATCTTCGGCGCCTTGCTGCCGGAAGCGCTTCCGGGCATCATCGCCGGTATTACCGTGACGGCCATCACTCTGGTCTCCTACGCGGCCATGTCTGGCGTCATCGGCGGCGGCGGCCTGGGCGACCTGGCCATCCGCTTCGGTTACCAGCGCTTCCAGACCGACGTGATGGTGATCACCGTCGCATTGCTGGTGATTTTCGTACAAGTACTCCAGATGGTTGGTGATCGTCTGGTGCTTTATTTCAGCAGAAAGTAACCGGACTCACCTGCGGAGTCTGATATAGGCCGGGGGCCGGATAGTCCTGACGAAAACCTGGAGCGCCATGGACGGCGCGACGGAGCCCTACAGGGATGTATTCACGGGCGTTTTTCGGCAGGACTATCCGGCCACCGGCCGTATTCCCGAACATGATGCATGCATTAATTAATGCTTTAAGGAGAGATTAGATGAACTTGAAGAAAACTCTGGTAGCCATCGCTGCCGTAGCAACTTTCTCCTCTGCTGCTGTTGCAGAGAAACTGTCCGTAGCTGCCACTCCGGTCCCCCATGCTGAGTTGCTGGAATTTGTGAAGCCGGCACTGGCTGAGCAAGGTGTCGAGCTGGATGTGAAAGTCTTCACCGACTACGTGCAGCCCAACATCCAGGTTGACCAGAAACGCATGGACGCCAACTTCTTCCAGCACCAGCCGTACCTGGACGAATTCAACAGCGGTCGTGGCACCAACCTGGTCACCGTTGCCGGTATCCACGTTGAGCCCTTCGGCGCCTACTCCAGCAAAATCAGCTCCCTCGACGAACTGAAAGACCGCGCCGTAGTAGCCATTCCCAACGACCCCACCAACGGCGGCCGTGCCCTGTTGCTGCTCCAGGACGCCGGCCTGATTACCCTCAAGGACGAGAGCAAGATCACCGCGACACCCCGTGACATCGCCGACAACCCCAAGCGCCTGAACTTCCGCGAACTGGAAGCCGCTACCCTGCCGCGCATCCTGAACCAGGTCGACATGGCCCTGATCAACACCAACTACGCGCTGGAAGCTGGCCTGAACCCGTCTGAAGATGCTCTGGTCATTGAAGGTGCCGAGTCTCCTTACGTGAACATCCTGGTTGCCCGCCCGGACAACAAAGACAGTGAAGCCATGCAGAAACTGGCCAACGCGTTGAAATCAGATGCCGTTCGCGAGTTCATCAAAGAAAAGTACGAAGGAGCCGTGGTTCCCGCGTTCTGACCTCCGGGAAGCCAGACATGAAAAAGCCGGGCAGTGTGAGCTGCCCGGCTTTTTATTGAGTGCAATATCGACTGCAAGGTTCCAATCAATCACCGCTCCAGTTGGAGGACGGGTCTGGCGTCATCCGCAGATAGGATTTCACCGCCTTGTAGCCCTTCGGGAAGCGTTGTTTGATCTCGTCTTCATCCTGCAGCGACGGCACAATCACCACATCACCACCTTTCTCCCAGTTGCCCGGCGTGGCCACCTTATGGTCATCGGTCAGTTGCAGCGAATCGATAACACGCAACACTTCGTTGAAGTTACGGCCGGTGGACGCCGGGTAGGTAATGATCAGGCGCACCTTCTTGTTCGGATCAATGATAAACAGCGAACGCACGGTCAGGGTGCTGTCGGCGTTCGGATGGATCATGTCGTACAGCTTGGCCACCTTGCTGTCATGATCGGCAATGATCGGGAAGTTAACGGTGCAGCCCTGGGTTTCGTTGATGTCCTTGATCCATTCCTTGTGGGAATCGACCGGGTCGACACTCAGGGCAATGGCCTTGACGCCGCGCTTGGCGAACTCGTCTTTCAGTTTGGCGGTCAGACCCAGTTCGGTGGTGCAGACCGGCGTGAAGTCGGCCGGGTGCGAGAACAGGACCCCCCAGCTGTCACCGAGCCAGTCATAGAAACGGATGGTGCCTTCGCTGGAATCCTGTTCGAAGTCCGGTGCAGTATCTCCAAGACGCAGACTCATGATCGTTCTCCTCAGACAGGTTGTTGGCAAACACGCTGTTATATTTTGTGTACGTTAACCACTGTGGCGATGGATGGCCTGAATGCAAGGGGTGCTTGATCCAGAACATCCAACGGTTTGCTCACATCCTTATGAGCACCAGACATAGACGTCGACTATTTTACGCCCAACGCCTTCTGCTTCTCAAAGTGCTCCCGGGTGAGCTTGAACACCACCGGACTGAGCAACAGCAGGGCAATCAGGTTGGGCAATGCCATCATCGCGTTGAGGGTATCGGCCACCAGCCAGATAAAGCCCAGGTTGATGGTGGCACCCACGGGAATGGCGATAATCCACAACACCCGGTACGGCACGATGGCCTTCACACCGAACAGGAACTCGATGCAGCGTTCGCCGTAGAACGACCAGCCGATGATGGTGGTAAAGGCAAAGATAGCCAGGGCAATGGCCACCACATAGTTGCCGAAGCCGGGCAGACCGGTCTCGAAGGCCAGTGATGTCAGCGCCGCACCGGTCTCGCCGGATGTCCAGGCGCCGGAGGTGATAATCACCAGGCCGGTGATGCTGCACACAATGATGGTATCGATGAAGGTGCCGAGCATCGCTACCATGCCCTGTTTGACCGGGTTCTTGGTCTGGGCGGCAGCGTGGGCGATGGGTGCGGAGCCCAGACCTGCTTCGTTGGAGAAGATGCCCCGGGCCACACCAAAGCGGATAGCAGCCCAGACGGCGGCGCCGGCGAAACCACCCTCGGCCGCGGCCGGGCTGAAGGCATAGCTGAACACCATGCTCACGGCGGCGGGAATTTCATTGGCGTTGATGGCCAGTACAATAAGGCCAACCAGCACATAAGACACCGCCATGAACGGTACCAGGGCACTGGCCACCTGGCCAATACGCTTGATGCCACCAATCAGCACCAGCCCCACCAGAATCATCAGCAGCGCGCCGGTCACCCAATGTGGCAGGCCAAAGTTGGCAGACAACACGTCCGCCACCGAGTTGGCCTGCACGGTGTTGCCGATACCAAAGGCGGCAATGGACGCAAACACCGCAAACAGCACACCAAGCCAAGCCCATTTTTTGCCCAGACCGTTGCGGATGTAATACATGGGGCCACCGACATGGGCGCCGCGCTCGTCCACTTCACGATAACGCACCGCCAGTACCGCCTCGCCGTATTTGGTGGCCATACCCACCAGGGCGGTCAGCCACATCCAGAACAGGGCGCCGGGGCCGCCCAGGAACACGGCGGTGGCAACACCGGCGATGTTACCGGTGCCGACGGTGGCCGACAGGGCGGTCATCAGGGCCTGGAACGGCGGGATATCACCATCGTCCTCGTCACCGCGGGCACGACCGCTCCACATCAGCCGGAAACCGGCCCCCAGTTTCAGGATCGGCATCAGTTTCAGGCCGATACTCAGAAACAGCCCGACCCCGAGGATCATCACCAGCATGGGTGGCCCCCAGACCAGGCTGTTGATTTGACTGACAAAATCAGAAATGGCTTCCATGAGTTCTCTCTCTGTTCACCACTGGTGGGTCATGTTTATAGCGCCCCAACGGGCATAACCTGTTGAGTTTAGACGACTATTTTCTTATGTAAACCGTTCTGCAACAGAGGGTTGTCCATTTTGCCCACCATTGCCTATGTTTAGTGTAACTGTGGTGCCAATTCCGGCGCCTTGATTGGAACAGAAAAGGGTCAGCCTATGCGCTCACTGAAAATCTCGGAAGTCATGTGGAATCACATTGAGCCCATTCGTTGTGGCACACCCCTGACCAAGGTGGTGAAAGCGTTACTGGATAACCATGTCACCGGTTTGCCGGTGGTGGATGATAAACGCCAGGTTCTGGGTTTTGTGTCGGAGCAGGACTGCATTCATTCCCTGTTGGTGAGTAACTATCACAGCGAGGGTGAGCCAATTGTGGATGACGTGATGTTTCACAAGCCGTTAACGGTATCACCGGAGATGTCGGTGATTGACCTGGCGCAGAATCTGGGAGCGGGCAAGCCGAAAGTGTACCCGGTGGTTGATCATGGCAAACTGGTTGGTATTGTCACCCGTACAGCTATTTTGTCCCAGTTGGCCAAATCCGGTAATACCATTGAGAAACAGCGATTTGCCAACGCTGAGGACTAACTTGTCCACCCACCATTACCAGGAATGCTATGGAACTGTTAGCCACCAATGTCTGCTTTGACGGTGAGCACCGCCGTTATCGCCACTTTTCCGCCACGCTCCAATGCAACATGGAGTTTGCGGTGTTTCTGCCACCGTCGGCTGTGGGAGAGAAAGCTAAGGCGGTACCGGTACTGTACTGGTTGTCCGGCCTGACCTGTACCGACCAGAACTTCATGCAGAAAGCCGGTGCCCAGAAACTGGCGGCCAAGCTAGGGCTGGCGATTGTATGCCCGGATACCAGCCCACGGGGTCTGGACCTGCCCGGCGAGCACGACAGTTACGATTTCGGCAGTGGTGCCGGCTTTTACGTGAATGCCACAGAACAGCCCTGGGCGCCCCACTACCGCATGTATGACTATGTGGTAAAGGAATTGCCGCAACTGGTTGAAAGTGAGTTGCCACTCAGCGGTGAACGTTCGGTCAGCGGCCACTCCATGGGCGGCCACGGAGCGCTGATCTGTGCCCTGAAGAATCCGGGCTATTACAGGTCTGTGTCGGCGTTCGCGCCCATCGCCAACCCGACGGCGTGCCCCTGGGGTCAAAAAGCCTTCAAGGGTTACCTGGGGGATGATGAGCGTGGTTGGGAAGACTGGGACGCCACCTGTTTGATTCCGACCGCAAAGGAGCGCTTGCCGTTATTGGTGGATCAGGGCACGGCGGATGAGTTTCTGGAGACCCAACTGAACCCGGAAACGCTGGCGGATGTCTGTGAGAAGTTCCATCACCACATCAACCTGCGTATGCACCGCGGTTACGATCACAGTTATTTCTTCATTGCCTCGTTTATCGAGGATCACCTGAATCACCATGCCCGGGCGTTGGGGCTGGCGTAAGCCGGCCCGGTGCCGCAGTATCAGTTACGAAAGCCCCAGAGCAGGCTGAAATCCATGGAGGGCATTTCCTCCGGCTCTTCGGCGCCCTGGATGTTGTATTCGGGAATGCTGGTGTCGCGCTCAAAAGTGCCGCTGTAGCGGTTGCCCCGGGGGCCGAAAATAGCTTTGACAAACGGTCCCCTGGTCCGGACGGCGCGCCCGGTCACCACACCGACTTCGTTATTGTCGAGCCGCACCAGCATGCCCGGCGGGTATTCCCCGAGCACCTGCAACAGTGACCTTGGAATGGCCGGGCGGACCTTGCCATCACCGAGGGTAGCAATCAATTTGCGGGCAGCCGTGATGGTCATTCGGTTGCGATAGGCTCGCTTGGTGATCATCGCCACATACCGCTCTGCCAGGGCCAGAATTTCCGCTTCCGGAAAAATGTCGGTGCCGCTCAAACCCTCTGGGTAGCCGGAACCATCGGCCTGCTCGTGATGCTGGGCGATAATTTTCAGCAACAATTTATTGGTGATGCCGGCAGACATCAGGGCCTGAATACTGCGTTGAGGGTGTTTGCGGATAACCGCCCGCTGGTCGTCGGTGAGCACCCGGGTAGACGCATTTAGCTGGTCGGCCACCGGCACAAGTGCCAGGTTGGCGGTCAGAGCTGCGGCGGTCAGCACACTGGTGCGCTTGTCATCAAGCCCAAATGCCCTGGCGGTAAAGTGGCACAGGATGCCGTAGAAAAGAATCTGTTCGTGAATGGTGGGGCCGATGGAGTACAAATGCACCAGAGCCAGGCTGGCTTCCGGGGCTTCCTGACAGGTGCGCTCCAGCATTCGCGCCAGCCCCAACAAACGCTTTTGGGCAGACGGATCTTCGCTGGTGATGGCGTTGAGGGTTGCTTCCAGAGTGGCCAGCAGGTCAGCGTAGTCGGCAAAGGGGTTACGTTGACGCTGGTCTTCCTGAATTTTCTCTTTTTTCCGCTCGATTTTCCGGGGCTTGAACCGGCCCCGCTCAAACAACTGCTCCAGCTGGGTGTTGGTCTGGATAACATAGCCCTGACGCAACAACACGTTACCGTCGGCGTCGAAAACATCCCAGGGTAGCGGCCGGCCAATAGTGAGTGCCCCTGGGGCGATGCGAATGAGTGAATCCAATTTGAATATCCCAAGGTGTCATAGAGCGGTTTTTGTTTTTCGAAATACGTCTCTCAGTATTCTGACGTCAAAACCTGCGCGAGCTTGAGCATTTAGAATACTAACCGACACATTTTTGTGATGCATGTCACTTTGTGTCTTGTTCAGAGACAGAATTGTTAAAAATCGTAGCTCGGTAGCGCTCCCTTTCATAGCATACGCTAAGCTTGTGCACTAACTGGCACCATAGTCGGACGCGCTCTGAATGTTTCATCGGCTGAAAAACGATTTCAGATTATCGATCATCACCTTGCTTGGCATCAGTGCCATCATTGGCATCACACCCTTTGTGATTCTGCGTTTTGTCGAGGGCAATCCGCTCGCCGGTTTTGTTGACCTCGGGATTTTGACTGGCATCGTTGGCAGCCTCGCTTATGCCTGGCTAACCGGTGATACGCGGCGAAGTGGCATGTTTCTGGCCTTTGTCATCTGTGCCGGCGCTGTTACCGTTGGGGCGGTCATGGGCGAAGCCGGATTGTTCTGGCTCTTCCCGTGCCTGGTGACCACCTTCTTTCTGGTATCGAGCCGGCTTGCGGCAGTTTTAAATCTTCTGTCTGTGCTGGCGCTGATGTCGATTGAGACGGCGTTCAGCTCAACGGTGCAGATGTGGACGTTTGCGACCACGGCGACGGTGGTCAGTGCCTGCGCCTACGTCTTCGCCTACAGAAATCAGGATCAGCGTGAACGACTGGAACACCTGGCCACAATCGACCCGCTCACCGGAGTCAAGAACCGTCGCTCCATGGATGAAGAGCTGGATGCAGCGGCTGCTAACGCGGAACGGTCCGGGCTGCCCTACGCCCTGGTGATGCTGGACATTGACCACTTCAAGAAAATCAACGACGTGTATGGTCACGGTGTCGGGGATAGCGTACTGACAGATCTGGTAGCATTGATCGAGCACAACACCCGCAAGTCCGATCAACTGTTCCGCTATGGCGGCGAGGAATTTGTGTTATTGCTGCCCGGCGTGGATGGCTCCAGCCTGCAGACGGTGATGAACAACCTGCAACAGGTTTTGCGCAGGAACCTGAAGTACCCCGGTGGCTCTGTTACGTCCTCGTTTGGGGTTGCGCTGCTGGGTCACGGCGAGCGTGTTGAGAGTTGGCTGGCGCGGGCTGACGAAGCGCTGTATCAGGCCAAGGAGACTGGCCGGGACCGTATCGTGTTCGCCGATGAATCCGCTCAGTTCGTGGCCGAGCCCGCCTGAATCGAAGACGGGCTATTCGCCTCTGTGTCGTGGTTGCCGGGTCGGTAGCGAAATAAACGCCAGCCTAGCAGCACGCTGGCGGAAGTCAGGCCGGCGGTCAGCCCCACCCAGAATCCGGCCGCGCCCAATGCGGGCCACAGCAGGTCTGTAAAGGTCAGAACATAACCCAGCGGCAGGCCCACTCCCCAGAACGAAAACAGCATAATAAACATGGGTATGCGAGTGTCTTTGTAGCCCCGGAGTGCGCTGATGCAGGTAACCTGAATGACATCGGCAATCTGGAACATGGCGGCAAACGCCAACAGGCGAATGGTGACGTCTCGCACGGCCTGGTCGCCGGTGTAGAGCGCAGCAATTTGCGCGGAGAACACGAACAGTAAGGTGGCAAAGAGCAGAGCAACCGCCGAGGCCAGAATGAGCGAGCTTCGTGAGATCAAGCGGGCTGTGTCTGGCGCCCGGGCACCCACCAGAAAACTCACCCTCAACGTCAGTGCCATGCCGATGCTCAGCGGCAGCATGAACAGCAGCGATACCACGTTCAATGCAATCTGATGCCCGGCCACAATCACCGGCCCGAGTGGGGCCAGGAACAGGGCAATGACCGAAAACATACTGGCTTCGACAAAAATGGTGAAGCCAATGGGCACGCCTATGCCCAGGATATAACGAATGCCCTGCCAGTTGGGCTTCACCCAGTCGGCCAGCAGGTGAAACTGGCGGAAGGTTCGGCTGCGGTTCAGGTAGATCAGCAAGGCAATGGCCGCGGTGCCGTTGGACAGCGAGGTGGCCCAGCCGCAGCCCACACCGCCCATGGCCGGCAGCCCCAGTTTGCCGTAGATGAAGATGTAGTTGAGCGGCAGGTTGATCAGCGTGCTAAGTACTGAGAAGGCCATGATCACCCGTGTGTGCCCAAGCCCGTCGGTCAGCCCCCGCAGCGCGTTCATTAATAGCAGGGCCGGTATGCCCCAGGCAAACGCATTCAGGTAACCCTGAGTAATGCCGGCGGTTTCGGTATCCATCTTCAGCATTGCCAATATCGGGTGCACGTTGGTCAGCAACAGCGCCATGATGACGGTACCGCCGGCTGCGATGTATATGCCCTGCCAGGTGGCCGGCATGATCTTCGAGTGCTGCCGGGCACCGTTGTAGCCGGAAATGATCGGTTGCAGAGCCCCCAGCATGCCCATGAAAAACAGGAAAAGCGGCATCCACAGGCTGCTGCCGATGCCTACTGCGGCCAAATCCTGAGCGCTGGCGTGCCCTGCCATAACGGTATCGATCACCCCGTTGGCCATCTGTGCCACCTGGGCAATCAGGATTGGCCCGCCCAGTATGGCCAGGGTTTTCCATTCCGCCAGCGTGCGGCGAACCAGGGGCTGTCGGACTTCGGGTAACGGCTGGTGGTTTTCGTCCATGGTGCTGGTTTCGATGTTGGGTCGTCAGGGTTGTACCAGTCAGAATCCGACATGGTACCCGATTGGTGGTCGCTGAGCTTATACGGGTTTGCACCGGCTACCGTGGTGGATAATGCCGGCAAAACCGGTAAAGTAGCGGTCCGGTTTCCTCTGGTGTGGCGGTATGGTTCTTCTGGTTCTGGTAACAGCGCTGTGGGCGTTTTCGTTCAGTTTGATTGGCGAGTTCCTGGCTGGCCGGGTAGACAGCGATTTTGCCGTGCTTACCCGGGTGTTGCTGGCAGCGCTGGTGTTTCTGCCGTTCACCCGCTGGCGCGGCGTGCCCGGTGGCATGAAGTTGGGCATTTTGATCACCGGCATGCTGCAGTTCGGGATTACCTACCTGTGTTTGTACCGTTCGTTCAGTTACCTGACGGTGCCCGAGGTCTTGCTGTTCACTATCTTTACACCTCTCTATGTGACCCTGATTGACGATGCCCTGTTTCGCCGGTTTTCACCGGTGGCCTTGCTGGCAGCGGCCATCGCCACGCTGGGGGCCGGGATTATCCGCTACGATGGCCTGAGCGAAGACTTCATCACCGGCTTCCTGTTATTACAAGTGGCTAATTTCACCTTTGCCGCCGGCCAGGTAGGCTACAAACATGTGATGCGACATTACGCCCTGGCCTTGCCGGGCTATCGAACCTTTGGCTATTTCTTTTTCGGGGCACTGATCATCGCCCTGCCGTCGTTCCTGATTTTCGGTAATCCGGACAAGCTGCCGACCACGGTTGTGCAGTGGGGCATTCTTGGCTGGCTGGGGCTGGCGGCCTCGGGGCTGGGGCTGTACCTGTGGAATCGCGGTGCCTGCGAGGTGGATGCCGGTACCCTGGCCATCATGAACAATGCTCTGGTGCCGGCCGGTCTGCTGGTGAACCTGCTGATCTGGAACCGGGATGCAGACCTGATGCGCCTGTTGATAGGCGGTGCGGTCATCGCGTTTTCACTGTGGGTGAATGCCCGTTTCCATCCCCGGGCAAGGGTTCTGGCCCAGTCCTGACTGTTTTGTGCTCAAGAGTTTGGCTTGTAGGCCGTTACACAAAGGTGACCGAGCGTAACTCATTAGGTATTTCCTTGATATTCATCCAGACTTACCCTGTCGCCGAAAAATAATTTCCCCGGTTTAACGGATATCGATACCCTATGCGCAAGAATCTGCCTGTTACCCAGCGCGAAATCACTGTACCGGAAGGTATGCGCCTGATCAGTACCACCTCCCTCAAAGGCGTGATTACCTATTGCAACGACGATTTTGAAACCATCAGTGGTTACACCCGGGATGAACTTATTGGCCAGGCGCATAATCTGATTCGCCACCCGGACATGCCGCCGGCGGTGTTCGCCGACATGTGGGAGTATCTGAAAGCGGGCAAGGCCTGGATGGGCGTGGTCAAGAACCGGGCAAAAAACGGAGATCATTACTGGGTCAGCGCCTACGCCACGCCCATCTGGGAAAATGGCCAGATGGTGGGCTATGAATCCGTGCGGGTCGCCGCCACGCGGGAGCAGATTGCGCGGGCTGAAAAACTCTATGCCGGTATCTCTGCGGGCAAGTTATCGTCATCGTTCAGCAACCGGGCCCTGTCGATGGGACGTTCCGGCTGGCCGTTTCTGTTATCCCTGGCGATTACCTTGGGTGCCATGCAGCTCGAACCACTCTGGCTGGCAGCGCTGATTGTGTTGGCCGGTCATGGTCTGGCGTTCAGCCTGGTGTTCGGGTCTATTTCCAATCGTTTGAAAGGTTTGCTCGCGCTGCGCCCCGATGCTTTCCAGGACCCCATCGTTGCCCGTACCTACAGTAACGAGCGTGGGCTGATGTCGCGGTTGGCGCTGGTGCTGGTCAGTGAAGAGGCGCGGATCCGCACCGCATTGGCGCGAATTGAAGATCAGGCAGAGCATTTACTGCAGCAGGCCCGGGCCTCCCATGGCTTCATTTCAGAGGGGGCAACGGCCATTGCCCGCCAGCGGGCGGAGACAGACCAGACCGCCTCTGCCATCAATGAAATGACAGCTTCCATTCAGGAAGTGGCGGAAGCCGTCACCCATAATGCGAAAGAGGCGGAGCAGGCAAACCGGCTGGCCCACGAGGGCAGCCAGCGCAGTGGAGAGGCAACGGCGGCTATCGAGCAACTGGTTCACAGGGTGAATGGGATCGGTGAGTCTGTGGGTCGCTTGGGGGAATCCACCCGGACCATTGGGGAAGCGGCCGATCTGATCTCGGACATTGCCGAACAGACCAATTTGTTGGCCCTGAATGCGGCCATTGAGGCCGCACGCGCGGGTGAGCAGGGTCGCGGATTTGCAGTGGTGGCCGATGAAGTTCGCTCCCTGGCCCAGAGAACCCGGCAGTCGACCGTCAAGATTCATGAGGTAATAGAGCAATTTCGGGAGCAGGTGGAGGAGACCATCCAGGCGGTGCGTTCTGGTGAGGAAATCGCCAGTCAGGGTCTGGCCCGGGTGCAGGGGGCTGCAGACTCCCTGCAGACCATTGTGGGCTCGGTGGATTCAATTTCCGACAGCTTCATCACCATGTCAGCCGCTTTCGAGGAGCAAAGCCAGGTGTCGGATGAGATCAACCGTCAGATCGTTAACATTGCCGGCCTTGCTGACCAGAGCGATGAGCAGGCGGAGGCCGCCAAAGACAGCAGTGACAAGCTCAGTGGTATGGCCCACGGCCTGAAGGATCTGATTGCCCGGTTTGTCAGTAAATCTGGCTAGTTAGCTCTGCGCGGTTGGATCTGTGCGGACTACAGAAACCACCGAACAACATTTCAGCACTGGCATCACCGCGCCAGTGCTGGCAGAATCCCGCACCAATGGCCTGAACCATTGGTTTGGCGCCCTCACAATTCGTAGTTTCCTACAGCCAAAAGCACAGGAAGAAAATTCATGTCACAGTCCAACTCCGCATCAGACAGCGGTATCGGGGCTCGCGGACTCTGGTCGTCCAAGTTCGCGTTTATTCTGGCAGCGACCGGTTCCGCTGTTGGTCTCGGTAACGTCTGGAAGTTCCCTTATGTCACCGGTGAGAACGGCGGCGGTGCCTTTGTTCTGGTTTACCTGCTCTGCATCTTCATCATCGGTATTCCCATCATGATGGCCGAGGTGTTTATCGGTCGGAATGGTCGCCATAACCCGATCACCAGTTTCCGCCTGGTGGCGGAGCGCAACCTGGCATCGTCCGGCTGGCGGATTTCCGCCATCATCGGCATGCTGGCGGCCTTCATCATTCTGTCGTTCTACTCGGTTATCGGTGGCTGGGCGGCGTCCTACGTTGGCCACGCCGCCATGGGTGATTTCACCGGTGGTACCGCCGAATCCGTGGGTGAAATGTTCGGCGGCCTGCTGGCCAGCCCGGCCAAGCTCCTGCTCTGGCACACGGTATTCATGGCCCTGGTAGTCCTGGTTGTTGCTCGCGGCCTGAAAGGCGGCCTGGAGCGTGCGGTCACCATTCTGATGCCGGCCCTGTTTGTCCTGCTGCTGATGGTGGTAGGTTATGCCACCACCACCGGTCACTTCGGGGAAGCGGTTTCCTTCCTGTTCAACCCGGATTTCAGCGCCCTGACGGTTAACGGTGTACTGGTGGCCCTGGGCCATGCGTTCTTCACCCTGAGCCTGGGTATGGCCATCATGATGGCTTACGGCTCTTACCTGAGCCGCGATGTCTCAATTGGCCGCACGGCAGTTACCGTGGCGATCATGGATACCGTGGTGGCCTTGCTGGCGGGCCTGGCCATTTTCCCGGTGGTCTTCGCCAACGGTCTTGAAGCCGGCGCTGGCCCTGGCCTGATTTTCCAGACCCTGCCCCTGGCGTTCGGTAACATGCCCATGGGTACCCTGTTTGGCACTCTGTTCTTCGTGCTGCTGCTGTTCGCCGCCTGGACATCCGGCATCTCACTGCTGGAGCCGGTGGTTGAATGGGTGGAAGAGAAGACTAGCCTGGCGCGGGTTGGCAGTGCCGTGGTTGCCGGTGGTGCCTGCTGGTTGCTGGGCATTGCCTCGATCCTGTCCCTGAACGTATGGTCTGATGTGGCTCCGTTGGGTATGTTTGCCGCCTTCGAAGGCAAGACCATCTTCGATCTGCTGGACTACTTCACAGCCAACATCATGCTGCCGCTCTCCGGCCTGCTGACCGCCATCTTTGTGGGCTGGTTCGTGGCAAAGGAATCCCTGAAGAGCGACCTGGCCTTGCAGGATGGTACCTTTGGTTTGTGGTACAACCTGATCCGGTTTGTCACGCCGATTGCTGTGGCAATTGTGTTTGTCTATAACCTGCTGGCGTAATCAGCCGGTCTGATTATCAGGCAATAAAAAAACCCGGCGCTGGAGACGGCTGCCGGGTTTTCTTGTTCTAGCGGTTACTATTTACCAGTCGCTTTCGTCATCTTCGCTCATGGCCCGCAACTCATCGATGAATGGTCGGACCGCACGTTTGTCGCTTTCTGGAGCGCTCCTTGCGGCACTCATGGCCGAAGATGCGGATTGCAACATAGCTCGCACCTCGGTTTTTTGTTCTTCGGTCATGTGGGGATTGCTTTCGATTTCAGCCAGTGCCTGCTGCATGTCGTATTCAGCCGCTCCTCCTTGCTCATCAATTTCCAGGGCGGCCCAGGCCTGGTAAACCCGGTCCCCGGTCTGGCCCCATTGTTCAAGGCTGGAGAATCCATATCGTTTGACCAGCTTCTCCAGTTGTCCATGCATTGCGTGCCCTTCTATATCTTTGAGGCTGTCGGAGAAGAGGATGGAGAAATCCATGTTTTCTTCTCGCTCGGCTTCGAGGGCATCCAAAAACTCCTTATGGTCCTCAGCCAGCGCCTCGGCGGCGCCGAGACTGTCGATGAATGACCGTACGGTTTTTTCTGTCAGGTCGCGAGCCTGCGCCTGGGGGGCGAGTGTGAGGGCAATCAGGGCGAGTGCGATGATGATGGGCGTAAACAGCTTCTGGCTAATGGATTGGTGTAACGGCATGTCGCGCTCCTTTGCGGGTGTTGATTCCGGGTGTTTGTGGTCTGCTTTTGAACGGGCCGGGGCCCGGCGCCATTGCGTCAGATTAGCCTGCGTTGCACGGTTCTGCCAGCGCAGATGTTGTCAGACTTTCCCGCCCAGCAGGATGCGCACAGCGGTGCAGGCGTCTTCGAGTTCTTCGTCCCTGGGCTCGCGGCCGCCGATGATGTCACTGTACAGGCAGGATTCGGCGATGCGAACCATAAAGTAGGACAGGCTCTGGATGTTCATGGGGGGGCTCAGGTGGCCTGCGCGCACTTCGTCTTTGAGTAAGCGGGTGTTCACTTCCACGGTGCGGGCGTGCAGGGTGGAGTGGGACGAGGTGAGCATTTTCAGGGCGTATTCCGGATCCTGGTGCAGGAATTTGCGCAGGGGGCTGAAGTGCAGAATGGTCATGTTGATGTGGCGGAATACGCCCACCACGTAATCGACGCCATGGCCGGGGGTTTGGGCCCGGGCTTCTTTGTACAGAGGCTCATACAGGGACCAGAGGATTTCACCAATCAGGAGGTCTCGGTTGCCGACCCAGCGGAACAGGGTGGCGCGGCCGATGTGCAGGTCATCTGCCAGGGCGGCGAGGCTGATTTTTTCCCCTTTTAACCACATTTTTCTGGCACGGCGGAAGGCGTCCAGGGGGGTGGTTTTGGTGATTTGTTCGGTCACTTTGGGCTCTTTGGTTGGTGTGGGGTCATTCTAGCGGTTGCAGAGCTTTGGGGCTATGGCGGTCAGACCCAGAGATCTCCAATAGGCGTATCAGTGCCGAAATGGTGCTGCACCTGGGCCTGGAACAGTTCGGCGGTGGCGATGGCGTCTATCAGGGCGTTGTGGCCGGCGTAGTGGGGTAAGCCGTAGCGGGTTCGGCTGTCGGCGAGGCGAATGGAGATGGGCTGTTTGCCCATGAGTTTTTGCCAACGGCTGGGATTTCGGTTGGGGTGCAGGTGGGCTTCGATTGCCATGGTGTCTATGACCGGGAAGCGGAGTTGTTCTTTCAGGCGCCACTGCAGGGCGCGGTTCAGGAACGGGCGTTCGATGTTCCGGTAGTGGACCACGGGTATGCGGCCGTTCAGGTGTTGGAACAGGGTGTCTAGCACATCGGCTAGGTCCGGGGCATGTTCGATTTCGCTGTGGGTGATGCCGTGGATGGTGATGGTGTCTTGCTGCAATGGCAGTTGCGGCCGGACGATCTGGTGCCAGGCTTTGCCCAGTTGAATGCCGCCCAGCGTAAAGGGGACCAGGCCGATGCTGATAATAGAGTGGCGGTCGGCATCCAGTCCTGTGGTTTCGAAATCGAGGGCAACCAGGGGCACCTCGTTAACCGGGGTCTGTGGGTCAGGGCAGCCGGCTTCGTAGAAGGCTCGGATTCGGGCATCCTTGGCTTTTTCGGCGGCGTTTTGGTAGTTGTCTGGCCAGTTCTGTTGGCGGTTTCCGCTTTTGATGCTGTCAGACATTCCGGGTGGCTCCTCCGGCGTTGTAACGGAATCGCAGGAATTTCTGGGCATTGCTGACGATCTGGAAGGCGTCTTTCAGGTGGCTGCGTTCAAACGGGGACAAGTCTTCCGGGCGTACGTTGTTGTCGGGCTCTCGCCCCTCTTCAATGGCCAGGGCCTGGTGGCGGATGCGTACGATGGAGATGAATTCCAGGGCGTCTCGCAGGTTGCCGGCATCGTCTTCCAGCAACAGCTTGGTTTTGGCGATGTCTTTTAGTCGTTCAAAGGAATTCTGGGAGCGGCTGCCACAACCCAGGGCATGTACGCGGATCAAATCCGATAATGGCGCTGTGCCCCGACGCTTGAGGTTGAACGTTTTCTGTTGCTTGCCGTCTTCCTCGAGCACGAAGGTGCGGAAGAAGCCGAGCGGTGGTGTTCGGTTCAGGGCATTCCTGGCCAGGAAGGTAAGGAAGCGCTGGCTGCCGCTGGCTTTCTGTACAATCAGGGTTTTCAACTGTTCGGTGAAGTCGGTTTGCCCGTAGATGCCGTCCAGGTCGAAGAAAATGTTGCTGTTGAGCAGGGCTTCGGCTTTGGGGTTGTCGATCCAGTCGGTGAAGTAGCCTTTCCAGACACTCAGCGGTTGCCGCCATTTCGGGTTGGTGGCCATGATGTCGCCGGTGCAGTAGCTGTAGCCGCACTCGGCCAGGCCATCAGACACGAACTTGGCCAGCGCCAGGAAGTATTCGTCGTGTTCTTCCGGGATGAAACTGTCGTCCAGCACCATGGCGTTGTCCTGGTCGGTAACGACCAGCTGTTCATCCCGGGCCATGGAGCCCAGGGCCATGAAACAGTAGGGAACGGGGGGCGGCCCGAGTTTTTGCTCACCCAGTTCCAGCAGGCGTTGGCTGAAGCTGCGACCGATACCGGCCATGGCGCTGCCGATCATGTGGGAGTTGGCGTCTTCGTTGACCATGCGAACAAAGCTGTCGCGCACTTCCAGACTGATTCTCTTCAGGCCTTTGACGTCGTTCTGGTGGTAGATGTTGCTCACCAGGTACAGGCTGCTCTGGCTTTCATACTTGACGATATCTGATAGCGCGATCACGCCGCGCACTTCGTCGCCTTCCATCACCGGCAGGTGGTGCACGTTGTTGTGAAGCATGGTGAGCATGGCTTCGAAGATGAAGGAGCGGGCGCTGATGGTGATCAGCCCTTCCGACATGATGTCGCTGATCGGGGTTTCCGAGGCCAGGGCATGTGTGACTGCCCGGGTGCGGAGGTCCCGGTCGGTGATGATGCCCTGCAATTTCGGGCGGTCGCCGCTTTCATCCATCAACAGGAGCGCTGAAACGCCATTGTCTGTCATGATTCTGGCGGCTTCCTGCAGGCGAACGGTGGTCGGAGCGGAAACCGGTTCCCGGGAGATCAGGCGGGTAACCTTGGCGGTCATCAGTTCGTTGGATTTCTCTCTGCGCGATACCGCCGAACGCAGCCGGCTGCGGTCTTCAATCTCAACAAAGTCGGCAAAGTTTTCGTCGGTTTCCCACAGATGTTGAAAGGTGGTATCCGGAATCCTGTAGATCAGGCAATCTTCGATAGCTTTGGCAGGGAACCGGACTTTCTTGTTCATCATCAGTCCGAACTGGCCAAAGATCTCGCCTTCGCCCACGCGGTTGTACAGCTCACCGGAGCGGCGAAAAATCTCCACGGCGCCGCTTCGGATGTAGTGAAGCCAGTGATTGGCCTCGCCGAGTTCGAGTATCTGAGTGCCGGCTCGGTAGTAAACGACCTCGATACTGCTGACAACTCGATCAAGCAGTTCTTCAGGCATGTCATTGAACGGGGGGTATTGGGCAATGTGGTTGCGGATGTCCAACAGTTCGGCCTGCATAAAACTCCCTGATCCGTCAGCGAAAAAAATGTGATAGTGAATGAATATAGCAGTGTGTATCCACCGGGGCCACGCAACCTTTTGCTAGATCTCGTTGACCACTTTGGCTGGTGTTGTTAGCCTTGCGGCTCTTTTTCAGGTGCCTGTCGCAAAGCGCGATGGGTGAAACGGGAAATCGGTGCGCCTGACCCAATCAGGCAAGGCCGATGCTGCCCCCGCAACGGTAAGCAGGTTAACGGCAATCTGATGCGCCACTGTGCCACGGCATGGGAAGGTGATTGCCCCGGAATTCGTTCTGCCTGCAAGCCCGGAGACCGGCCTGGAAAAAAACACCCGGAGTTGCGGTGGGCTGCTTGGGTGGGCGAATTTCGGCCAGCCTGACACCGCATCCGCCTGCCCTTCCTTCTGTTCCGCAACTTAAGCCTGAACCTTAAGAGTCAGCCCGTGCGGGTGCGCGCGGTTGTCGGAGTAGAGCGATGCATACCCTGAAGTTTCCTGCCGTTATTGCCGGCATTTCCATGATGGCCCTGCCCCTCGCGGTGGCTGCCCAGTCTTCTGACCAAACCGAACAGCTTGATCCAATTGTGGTGACGGCCACGCTCGGGCCGAAAACCGTGGGCGAAAGCCTGTCATCGGTAACGGTGATTGAACAAGCCGATATCGAGCGGCAAAAACCGGCCGAGTTCCGGGATCTGTTGCGCGGCCAACCTGGCGTGAACGTGGTGTCCGATGGCAGTTATGGCAAGACCACCAGTCTGTTTTTGCGCGGCGCGGGCAGTTCCGGAACGGTTCTGCTATTGGATGGCATTCGTCTGCGTTCAGGCACTGCCGGCATTCCACCCTGGCAGTTTATGCCGCCCGAACTGATGGAGCGTGTTGAGTTGGTTCGTGGTGCCAAGAGCTCCCTCTATGGTGCTGATGCGGTCGGGGGTGTGGTTCAGGCGTTTACGCTGGAGCCAAAGGCTAACCAGCAGGCTTGGGCGGAACTCTCTGGTGGCTCCCACAACACCCGTGAAACCTTTGCCGGCGTTGCTGCCCGGTCGGGGCAAACCTCGTTGCTTGCCAGTGGGGTTTACTCGGATACAGATGGCACCAATCTTCGCGCTGGCGGCGATGACAAAGGTTTCCGTAATGCTGGTGGTCTAGCCAAGGTCAGCCATCGTTTTGAGCAGGGTGGCCGCGCCGGAGTGACGGTGTTTCAGTCTGAGGGAAACACCGAGTTTGAGGGCGGTGATACCGATTACATGATCCGTGCGGCGGGTCTCTATGTTGAAGCGGTGGCCAGTGACTATTGGCGAACCCGCATCCAGTTCTCAGAAGCCAGAGATGAGCAGGAGACCTTTGGTTCCTTCCCCAGTGTCTACAATACCCTGTCCCGATCCGCCCGTTGGGACAATACCCTGACAGCCGGCGTACATGAGCTGGTCCTGGGCTCTGAGGTGATGGTTGATGAGGTGGATGGCAGTGACGAATTCGCTGAGAACAGTCGAACCAACGCAGCGGTGTTCGGCCAGGGGCGACTGAATTTCGGCGCCAGTGATTTGATGCTCAGTCTTCGCCTCGATGATAATGAGGCTTACGGTAAAGAAGAGACGGGTGGTATTGCGTTTGGTCACCAGTTTGACCGCTCGCACCGGGTTCGGTTGAGTTATGCGACCTCGTTCCGCGCCCCTACCTTCAATGACCTGTACCTCCAGATTCCGTCCGATTTTGGCAGTTACTTCGGCAATCCAGACCTGAATCCCGAGAAAGGTCAGATGGTTGAAGCTGGTTTTTCCGGCCGATATGACACCTGGTTCTGGGATGTGGCGTTGTACCAGAATGACGTCGACGAGTTGATCACCTATGTGTTCGACCCCGCAACATTCGATGGCACCATGGAGAACGTTGAGACTGCCCGGATTCGCGGCGTGGAATTGGCATCCGGCTTTCAGACCGATGACTGGGATATCGGGGCGGCGGTGACCTACGCTGATACCGAAAACCGGGATACCGGTGCACGCCTGCCACGCAGGGCGAGCAAGACCCTGCGTCTGGATGTTGATCGCCTGTTCGCCCAGTGGTCAGTGGGTGGAAGCCTTGTAGCAGAAGGCAATCGCTACAACGATGCGGCGAACACCAGTTTGTTACCGGGCTTTGGTACCTTGGATCTGCGGGCCGCCTGGAACTTCCTGCCGGGCTGGTCGGCCAGTGTCAAAATCGATAACGTGCTGGATCGACGCTACTCTACCAGTCAGGGTGGTCGGTCGATTGACGCGCCTCCGTTTTTTGAAACGTTTGATTATCTGGCTGCAGGCAGAACCTACATGGCATCGGTACGTTACGACTTCGGCCGGTAATTCCTCTCAAGGCGAGGTGTGATTCAATTTCGTGATGTTGCATCGGCTCACCCTTCTGGTCGCTTTTCTGCTGGCATCCCTTCCGGTGCTGGCAGAGCCCCTGTGCGCCCGCGACGCGCTGGATCGTGATATCTGCCTGCCGGAACCCGCCGCTCGCATCGTTTCCCTGTCACCAGGCGCCACCGAGCTGCTGTTCTCGGCTGGCGCCGGCGATAAAGTGGTGGGGGCCGTTGCCTGGAGTGACTATCCGCCGCAGGCGGAACCGTTGCCCCGGGTGGGCGACAGCAGCCGGCTGGATCTGGAAGCGATTCTGTCGTTGCAGCCAGACCTTGTGGTGGCCTGGGTGGATGGAAACTCCCGGCAGCAGGTGGAACGGCTGGAACAGTTGGGCATCACAGCATTCTGGTTGGCACCCAGAGAGTTTGAGGATATTCCACTGGCCATAGAGCACCTTGCTGACCTGGCCGGAACTAGCGATGTTGCGCAATCTGAGGTGCACTTATTCCGGCAGGGTATCGGCGAACTGAAAGCGGAATATCAGCACGCCGAGCCCATCCGGGTGTTCTACCAGATCTGGGATCAGCCGTTGATGACCATCAACCGGGAGGAACTGATTGGCAAGGCCATTGAGCTTTGTGGCGGGGTAAATGTGTTCGGTCACCTGTCGCGGCTGGTCCCGCGAATAGGTACTGAGGCGGTTCTGGAAGCGGCACCGGAGGTGATTGTGACTTCCGGCCGTGAGCGTAATGACCGGCAATGGCTGGCGGACTGGCAGGCCTACCCGAGCCTGCCGGCGGTGGCTGCCGGAAATCTCTTTCTTGAACCGCCAGATCTGCTCGCCCGTCCAACCGTAAGGATGCTCGAAGGTGTGAGTCATCTGTGCCAGACCCTGGAGACTGCCCGTGGCCGGCTCTAGCATTCTCCGGCCGCTGGTAGCCCTGATACTGCTCGGTATTCTGGCCGTTACCCTTGCCATTGCTGTCGGCAGTGCCCAGGTGGGTGTTGGCAAGGTATTGTGGGTGTTTGCCGGTGGCGGCACTGAACTGGACCGCACCCTGATTCTGGACCTGCGCCTGCCCAGAGTGCTCAGCGCCTTCGCAGTAGGTGGCTTGTTAGCCGTGGCTGGTGCCCTGATGCAGGTGTTGTTGCGCAATCCGTTGGCAGACCCCTACGTATTGGGCTTATCTGGCGGGGCAGCTGTCGGCGCCCTGCTGGCCATGTTGGCGGGCCTGGCGGGTTTGGTGGTTTCCGGTTCCGCGTTCGCCGGCGCCATGCTGGCCACCCTGCTGGTGTTTGGCCTGGCCCACGGCAGTGGCAGCTGGACCCCGTCGCGATTATTGCTGACCGGGGTAGTGGTGGCGGCTGGTTGGGGAGCCTTGATCACGCTGATTCTGGCGATGACCCCGGCAGCCCGGTTGCCGGGCATGCTCTATTGGCTGATGGGGGATCTGTCTCACTCCGGCCAGCCCTGGCCAGGGCTGTTAGTGCTGTTGCTGGTGTGCCTGCTGGTGTTGCCCCTGGGCCGCAGCCTGAATGTGCTGGCCCGGGGTTCCATGCAGGCGGCCGCTCTGGGGGTGTCGGTAAGGCCCCTGGAATGGCTGGTATACTTGCTGGCCAGTGTGCTGACCGCCACCGCTGTCACCATGGCCGGCGCCGTCGGGTTTGTAGGGCTGGTGGTGCCGCACATGCTCAGGCTTTTGCTGGGTAATGACCAGCGTCTTATCTTGCCGGCTTGTGCCCTGGCGGGCGGGATTCTGCTGGTGCTGGCGGATACCGTGGCGCGGGTGGTCATTGCCCCGGAGCAACTGCCGGTAGGGGTGATTACCGCACTCCTGGGTGTGCCTACTTTTCTGTACCTGCTGTACCGGAGCCGATAATGACGACCCTGGCCAGCCATGAACTTGTGATGAATATCCCCGGCCGGGCGCCCGGGGCCCCGCTTGGGATCCATGTTCATCCTGGTCAGCTTTGGGGTGTGCTGGGTCCCAATGGTGTGGGCAAAACCACTCTGCTGCACACGCTGGCAGGTATCCGGCCACCCCGCAGCGGCCAGGTTTTGCTGGATCACAAGCCCCAGATTTCGCTCAGGCGCAAGCAGGTGTCCCAGCGCATTGGCCTGGTGTTCCAGGATCGGCAGGATGGCTTCCCGGCCACGGTACTGGAAACCGCACTGATTGGCCGTCACCCCTGGCTGTCGGCCTGGCAGATGGAAACGGCCGAGGATATCGCCGTGGCCGAACAGGCCCTTCAGGCGCTGGATGTGGCGCACCTGCGAGATCGGCTGGTGAGCACACTGTCTGGTGGCGAGCGTCAGCGTGTGGCCATCGCCACTCTGATGACCCAGAACCCGGACATCTGGCTGCTGGACGAACCCACCAATCATCTCGACCTGCATCATCAAGTCGCAGTGATGAACCTGCTCACCGCCAGGGCCCAAAGCGGTAAGGCCGTGTTCATGTGCCTGCATGACCTGAATCTTGCCGCCCGCTGGTGCGACCACCTGCTCCTGCTCTACCCGGATGGCCAGGCCTGTTGGGGCCCGGCCGAAACCATGCTGGTGCCTTCGGCGCTGGAACAGCTGTATAACCAGAAGCTGGAAACGGTGGAGGTAGACGGAGCACCGTTCTTTGTGCCCAGCCGCGGACCATCTATCCGGGAGTAACCATGAAATTTTCCGAATTCTACAACGTCGCGCTTGCCCGCAAAGGCGGTGAGCAGGCCTTGCAAACGCTGCTGCCTCCTGTGGTGGAGAAAAGCCGGTTGGCGGAGGTGGGAGACGATCGCTACTTGTCGGAAATCACCCGCTGCATATTCAAGGCCGGTTTTGTATGGCGGGTGATCGAGAATAAATGGCCGGATTTTGAAGCTGCTTTCGAGGGCTTTGTCCCTGCCTACTGGCAACAGGTGCCACCGGAGGTGCTTGAGCGGCTGGCGGCGGACGAGCGGATTGTGCGCAACATGCAGAAGATTCGCACCGTGCCGGAGAATGCCCGGATGATTATGGATGTGGCGAAAGACCACGGCAGCTTCGGGCAGTTTCTGGCCGACTGGCCCAGTGATGACCAGGTCGGGCTGCTCCTGTACCTGAAACGCAATGGTGAGCGCCTTGGTGGCAACTCGGCCCAGTATTTTCTGCGCCGTGTGGGCTGGGACGGCTTTATCCTGTCACACGATGTCGTCACCGCCCTCACCCGTGCCGGTATCCTAGATGCCTCGCCAGCCAGCAAGAAGGGCCTTACACAGGCCCAGCTGGCGTTCAACGAATGGCACCGGGAAACCGGGTTGCCGGTGAGCCACCTCTCGCGGATTGTGTCGTTTACGGTGGATAACTGAGGACGCCGGTTTTAGCCGGCAACCACCCCAAAGAGCGCACCAATGCCCGCGGTCAGGGCCATGGCGAGGGCGCCCCAGAAGGTAACCCTGATGGTCCCGCGCATCAGGCCAGCGCCACCGGCCCTGGCGGACAGAGCACCAAGACCGGCCAGAAAGACCAGGGAACTGACCGACACCGCGCCCAGAACCAGGCTGACCGGAACCAGCACCAGTACCAGCAGGGGCAAGGCTGCACCAATGGCAAAGGTGCCCGCGGAGGCCAACGCCGCCTGCACGGGCCTGGCCGCCAGGGCATCAGAAATCCCCAGCTCATCCCGGGCATGGGCGGTCAGGGCATCGTGCGCGGTTAGCTCGGTGGCCACTTGCCGCGCCAGTTCCCAGCTCAGGCCCCTGGCGCGGTAAATTCCAGCCAGTTCGGCCAGCTCCGATTCCGGGTCTGTCTCGAGCTCTTGCCGTTCCCTTTTAAGGTCGGCCCGCTCGGTGTCCGCCTGTGAACTGACCGACACATACTCGCCGGCCGCCATGGACATGGCGCCAGCCACCAGCCCGGCCACGCCGGCCACCAGAATGGCTTCCTTGCTGGCCCCGCTGGCCGCCACCCCCAGTACCAGACTGGCGGTGGAGACAATGCCATCGTTGGCACCCAGTACGGCGGCTCTGAGCCATCCGGTGCGGTGAACGCGGTGATTTTCCATTAACGATTTTCCGGCTTGGTGATGGTTTTATGCAACTTAGCACACCGGGAGCTGATTGGGTTCATTCCATCCAGGTTCCCGGCTGTGGAGTGGTAAATCGCAAGACGGAGTTTGGTGCCTCGCAGTCTGGCTTCATGTGCTGGTCGCTCAGCAACAGGTAATGGTCCCGGTGTGCGGTGCCGATGTCTGCGGCGCCGTCGGTGTTGAAACAGGAAAGGGTGTGTCGGTCCGCCACAATCAGGTAGCTGTTTAGCGTCTCCTTCATCCACAGCCAGGCATTGCGGTCTTCCTGCTCCAGTGAGCTGAAGAAGCTGAAATGCGTGAAATCCCGCTTCGAGAACAGGATGAACTGCTCACGAAAGTCGATCATGCCAATTTGCCCTCCGGCGGGCACGATTTGCTCCGCGGCAGACATAACATTCCGGGGCGTGCGCAGGGGCTCCAGTATCCGGTAACCCCAGGTGGAGAACAGCAGCCAGCTCAGCATCAGGGCGATGAACCACCGCCCCAGCGCATGAGAGCGCCAGAGCGCCGCCAGGCTTGCCAGCCAAACCAGGCCCAGAGTGAACATGAGGGAGCCGGCCTCATGCCATTGCGACGGGTCCCGGGTGTAGTCGGCCAGCTTGTGCACCAGGCGAGGATTGTCACTCCAGGCCAGTGCGCCAATGGCAACTAGGGTGATCCCAAGCAGCAGGTGCAAGCCAGTCATGGCGGGCCCGAACCAGCGGGCCGGGCGCTGCCCACTCAGGGCTGGTGCCAGGCTTAGGGCCAGGGCCGGTAACGCCGGCAGCACATACACCCCGCGCTTGCCCGGGCTCAGGCTGAAAAATGCCACCACCAGCACTACCCAGGCCAGCAGCACAACAACCTCCGGCTGGCGCCTGAGGACTTCACGAACGGGTTGCAGCAGCGCCAGCAGTAACAGCGGCAAAGGGAACCAGAGCGAGGGAATCACGCTGGTGAGATAGTAATACCAGGGCTGGATGTGGCCCCAGGAGTCTGCGTAGCGTTCGCCGGTCTGTTTGAACAGAATGTTGTTGCGATAAGCCAGGGCTTCGTCAGTCCCCAGATGATTGACGGCCAGCACCATGGGCACCAGCCAGGCCGCCACCACCGCGAGCATGGCCAGTGGCCCCAGGGCGCAGCGCCAGGTGAGAGTGCCCTGAAACCGCGAAGGATCCCGGAATTTGAGGGCCAGAATTGGAATGAACATCAGGGCGGGCAGAAAGCCGACGCCTTTGGTGATAATGCCCAACCCCATGAAGGCCCAGGCCACAAAATACCAGCGCCAGGACGGCGCGACGAAAAAGTGCCTTATCAGCCCGTAACAGGCCACCATGACCCAGCAGGCGACCATGGCATCAATCTGGGCCCTTTGGGCCTGAATCAGGAACTGAGGTGCCAACATCAGTAGCAGGGCGGCGATGGCGCCGGTGCGTTGATTCCACAGGCGGGTGCCCAGATCGAACACCAGCCCCAGGGTCAGCAGGCTGCACAGGGCGTTGGGTAAAAGAAAAGCGATCTTGAGATTGCCGGTCAGCCAGTAGAAGCAGGCGATGGCCCACATGAAGACCGGCGGCTTGTCCGGGTAAAGCTCTCCGCCTCTCATTGGAAGCAGCCACTGCCCGGAGTCCACCATCTCCCGCGCCACTTCCGCAAAGCGCGGTTCGTCGGCGGGCCAGGGTGATCGCAATCCCATTCCGGACAGAATCAATAGGGCCGCAAAGCCGAGCAACAGTAAAAACAGACGGTGTCGCGGCAGGTTGAACAGGGTTTCTGGTAATTGGCGTAAGAACGTGGTCGCAGGCATGGACAGAACTCAGGATGGATCCGACACAGGTTCGGCCAGGGTCTGGTTGCGCTGGCTGTGATAGAGGAAGGCGCCGATGGCTGAGGCCAGCGCAAACAACACGATACTGACCACGATCTGGGTGGCATCGGTCTGACCAATGCCCGCACCGGCAAGGGCAAAGATGGCCGTTTGTGGCAGGTAACCGAGAAGGCTGCCGCCGATAAAAGGCACGAATCGAATGCCGGAGCAGCCGGCGATGAGGTTGGTGGCCAGGTTGCTGCCAACCGGTAATAACCGGACCATAAGCACTTTAAGCCAGGTCTGCTCACGGAATAGTGCGTCAAACCGGTCCAGTCTCTTGCCGAAATGCCGCAAAAGGGTTGCCCGCAACAGGCTGCGGGAGACCCAGAAGCAGCCCGCGGCTCCAACTGCGGTTGCCAGCGTCGAAATGATGGTTCCCTGCAGACCCCCCAGGGCAAAACCCAGAACCAGCGCCAACAGCTGCCGGGGCGCGCCAATGCCGGTATACAAGGCACCCGCCAGGGTAACGATCATCAGCCCTTCGGGGCCATGGCTATTCAGGTAGTCGGACACGCGTGCCTGGTCTGTCAGAAAGCTGAACCAGCCGTCGTGCATGGCGAGGTAGCCAACCAGTACCAGGGCAACGAATGACAGCCAACGAATGCCTTTTGCCATCTCAGGCCTGTTCCGTTGTCTTGTTACCGGTGTGGAGATCGGCGGTGGTGAGGATTCTCGGCACACGGGTGCGGTGGACCAGCCACATAACACCAATCATATCGACAATGCCGACCCAGGCTCGATTCCAGGCGGTGTATTTGGAGATCCCTGCCGTCCGGGGGCGGTGATTGACTTCAACTACGGCAATCTCACCTCCAAGGCCCTTGATCAATGCAGGGATAAAGCGGTGGGCATGGTCAAACCAGGGCAGTTTCAGGAAGGTGGACTTGGGAAACAGTTTCAGACCACAGCCGGTATCGGGCACCCCGTCGTGCAGGAACGCACTGCGGATGCGATTGGCGAGCCGGGATTGAAAACGCTTCCAGGCTGTATCCTTGCGGTTCTTCCGATAGCCCGCAATACAGAAGTCCCGGGAGCGCAGGCTGTAGGCTTTTTGCAGAAGCGCGGGTATGTCGGCTGGGTCATTCTGGCCATCGCCATCCATGGTCACAATCAGTTGACCGGTGGCGCGCCGAACCCCTGTCGCCAGGGCTCCGCTCTGGCCAATACTTTGCTCGTGCCGGACAGCAACAAGTCTGCCTCCTACCGCGTCGGCCGCTCGCCGGGCGGTTGCCAGGGTTTGGTCATTGCTGCCGTCATCCACGAGCACGACTTCAAAACCGGGGTAGTCCCTCATAATACCGAAAGTTTCGGTCAGCAGGTTTGCGATGTTGCCCTGCTCGTCTCTGGCCGGTATCACCAGTGACAAAGTCTGCCCTTGCGCCATTGAGTCCATCTCCCACCAGTTTAGCTGTCACCATCGCTGACGATGGTCAGTGGGGTAGTATCCGCAGGTAAGCTTAAATAAACCTTAAGACGGGACTCTGGATCGTGAATAACGAGCGGGCAGCCAGACGTGCACGCACAGGCCCGGTTCGCCGTCGTCTCGTCCTGACAGATGCAGGTGTCCACCATGGAGTTCGGCAATGCGCCGGGCAATGGCCAGGCCCAGCCCTGCACCTCCGCCTTTTCGCTGGTCCAGCCGCACAAAACGGCTCAGGGCCCGTTCCCGCTCGGCTGCGGGAATGCCTGGACCCTGATCACAGACTGAAATGGCATAACCGTCGCCCGAGGGCGCCAGGTGGGTTGTGATCACCGTGTGTTCGGGGCTGTACTGAATGGCATTGGCCAGTAGCGAACGCATCAGGGTGTTGATCAGGGCGCTGTGGCAGCTGATCAGCGATTGGCTGGCGTCGTCCTCAAGCACCGGTTCGATGTTCTTCCTGAGAGCCAGGGGGGCGACGTCGGCAATGCTTTGCTCCAGTATGGCAGAAAGGTTGTGGTATTCCGGCGCGAAATCCGTGCCCGCGTCTACCCGGTTGAGCAACAACATCTGTTCCACCAGGTGCACCATCCGGTCAACCGATTGAATCAGGTCTGCGTATTGCGCTGGATTGTCCTCATACACTTTCTCCAGGTTCAGGCGCAGCGCCGCCAGGGGGGTACGTAACTCGTGGGCGGCGTCGGCCGAGAACCTGCGTTCACGGTCCAGGGCCTGGTTCAGCCGTTTCAGCAGGCCGTTGACCGCGTGCACCAGCCCCGCTACTTCTTTCGGGGCCTGGCGGTCGTCCAGCGGGTGAATGTTCTCCGGTGCCATGTTTCGAACCGGCTTCTCCAGCTTCCTCAGGGGGCGGAAGCTCACCTGGATAGAGGCCAGCACCGCCAGCGCAAGAAGCGGAAGCGCTAACAGGAAGGGCAGTACATTGCCCAGGGCGATCTCCTGGCTGAGTTCGTCCCGAACGTCCTCCCGCTGAGCGGTACGAATCCAGAACCCGGTGTCCGGATCCTGGAGGGTGAAGGTTCGCCACTGGAAGCCGGCCGCCTCCTGCCAGGCAAATCCCGGTTCCAGACCCCGGGCATTGTTGGCCCGGAGCGTATCCAGCACCGGTTGCTGGTCCGGCGTCCAGACTTCAAAAGCGATTTTCCGTTCATATTTGTGGCCAGAGCCGTCCGGCAGTATCTCATCTTCCTCTTCGTCACCTTCAAACACGGCGTCCGGTAACTCGAGGGTTCTGGACAGGGTAACAGCCAGCTGCTCGATGGATTGTGTGCTCGACAGGTGCTCTACCAGGCCTTGCACAATCCGGGTGCTTTGGGCCAGCTCAGCGTCGAACAGTTCCTCCAGTTGATGATCACTCACGTAGAAGCCCCAGCCGGCCGCAATCAGGGTAATCAGAAACACGGTGCTGGTGATCAGCAGGATCAGCTTGCGGGTCAGGCTCATGCGTCGTCGCCCTCTGCGGCGGCCTTGCTGTCCAGCAGGTAGCCAACCCCGCGGACGGTACGAATCGTGTGTTTGCCTACCCGTCGGCGCAGGTGATGCACGTGAACCTCCAGGGCATTGCTCTCGGCACCCTGGTCCCAGCCATAGAGCTGCTCTTCCAGTCGTCGCCGCGTCGCCACCTGGTCCGGGTGACGCATCAGGTAATGCAGGATCTGCAGTTCGCTGCGGGGCAGAACCGAGGTTTCCATGCCGACCTGCAGCTTGCCCGAATCCGGATCCAGTGCCAGCCGGCCAACACTCAGCCCTGTGGCCCGGGTGCCGGAGCCCCGGCGGGTCACGGCCCGGATACGGGCCTTGAGTTCGGCCATGGCAAAGGGTTTGGTCAGGTAGTCGTCTGCCCCGGCATCCAGCCCCTGAAGTTTCTCGGTCAGGTCGCTACGGGCCGTCAGTATGATGATGGGCACATCAACCCCCTGCTCACGGACCCGGCGGACAATGTCCAGGCCATCGATGCGGGGCAGGGTCAGGTCAAGAATGGCCAGGTCAAAACTCTCGTTCAGCAAGGCGTTAAGGGCCTGTTGGCCATCATCCACCCAGTCAACAGTGTTGTGACCGTCACGGAGCATGCTCAACATGGTGTTGGCCAGGGGGTGGTCGTCCTCGGTCAGAAGTATGCGCATTTGGCAGTTGGTATCCGGTCGTGTTTCAACTCAAAGGTTGCTCGTGCTGTTCAGTGTAATTGAAAGCTGGCGATTTGCCGTCGGAACGGGCCCGCAGTGCGGCATTAATATGTTCGGGTTTGAGGAAGAACAGAAAGTACCGGCGGTTCTGGTCGACCGGGTCGGCTACCTGCTCCAATTGGCCAAGCAAGTCATGCTGGCCCTTAGCCACGGCCACAGCCACAGGCCGGGGCAGAGTGCCGCTCGCAAGCTGGCGGCTGAGGGTGTCCACGTCAATGCCATCGACCCGGCCATCGCTGTAAAACCGCGCGGAAAACGGAGGTTCGCCAGTGTACACAAGCCGGGTCAAGGGGCTCCCGGTAAGTTGGGTTGCGGCCGTTACCAGCTCCCGTTCGGTTTTCAGTTGCTCCGGATGCAGGCTCACCCAGCCGCCGCCCAGGGTGCCCAGTACGGGGATGAGCAGGGTGGCCGCCACGGCGGTGCGTGTAATGCGCCGGCCGGTGTCCGGTGTCAGTAATCCGGAGGCGAGCGCTGCTACAAAGGGTAGTCCCGGCAGTACATAGGTCCAGAGTATGTTGCCTGCCAGGGTAAAGAACAGGGCCGGTGCCAGCGCAGCCAGTAAGACCAGAGTGCTGGCGTGCTGTTCGCCGCCGTGCCAATGCTGCAGTTTGGCGGCTCCGCGCCAGTGGTTGCGCAGAAGGCCGGCCAGCGCCGCAACCCCCCAGGGCATGCTGGCAAGTACCAGGTAGAGCCAGATAGAGCCCCGGGGGAAATCGTGGGCGCTGCCGTACAGATCACCCTGCCAGCCGCTGACCACAAAGCGCTTGATGTGCTCGCCGATAATGAAGTAATCCAGGAAACCGGGGGTCTTCAGTTCCGCCAGAACATACCAGGGGGCCGAAATCAGCAGGGTCAGGGCCAGGCCGCGAACCCAGGGCAGGCTGTGCCAGAGGGTCTGCCAGCGGTTGAAGGCGAGTGCCCAGAGGAACACCGGCAAACCGGTCAACACCAGGATCAGCGGGCCCTTGGCCAGCAGGCCAACAGCCAGGCCGATGAAGAACAGCCAGCGCCAGGCCGGCGGGCCACCCTGCAGGCGAATGACCAGGCTCACCAGAGTAAGGCTGGTGCCCAAGGCCAGGAACGAATCGGTCATCACCGTCCCGGCGCTCAGAAAGCCCAGTGCGGTGGTGGCGTAGATCAGCGCCGCCCAGAGCCCGGAGGTCCTGGCGTCGTTGCCGAGCGGGTCGGGATGCAGGTAGCGCCGCAGACTGTACACCAGCCAGACGATGCCGACATTGGCCAGCCACGAGGGCAGGCGGCCGGCGAACTCGCTGACACCGAACAGCTTGAACGACAGTGCCTGGGTCCAGAATGACAGCGGCGGCTTGCCCCAGAAAGGCACGCCATAATCAAACCACGGGGTTATCCAGTCACCCGTTTCCGCCATGATTCGCGCCATCTCCGCGTAGCGGGGTTCTGTGGTGTCTGCGAACGGCAACAGGGCAGACAAGCCGAGCCGGGCGGCAAGCACCGACACCAGCAGCCAGAGCAATGTGTTACTGGTTCTGGTCATGGCCGGCCACTCTCAGCAGGGGTTGTGCGTAAGGCGTGGTTGCCTGGCTGTCTTCCGCCACGATAAAGACCGGGCGTTGCTTGGTTTCCATATAGATGCGCCCGATGTATTCCCCCAGCAAGCCGACACACAGCAGCTGGACGCCGGACAGGAAGGTGATCATGGTGATCAGGGAGGCGTAGCCCGGTGTCGAAACGCCGAAGGCCAGCGCCCGGATGACCTCCCAAAGCCCCACAACACCTCCGGCGCCGGCGGCCAGTAAACCCAACACCAGGGCCAGTCGCAGTGGCCGGGTGGAGAAGGAAGTAATGCCCTCCATGGCCAGGTGAATGAGTTTCAGGTAATTCCACTTGGTGGTGCCTGCGATTCTGGGGTCGCGATCGAATTCCAGGGTTACGGTGGGCATGCCGACCCAGGCAAACATACCCTTGAGGTAGCGGTTGCGTTCCGGGAGCCGGTTCAGTGCCTCGACCGTGCGCCGGCTCATCAGCCGGAAATCGCCGGTATCCACCGGGATTGGCGAATCGCTGATGCGATTGATCAGGCGGTAGAACAGGCTTGCCGTGGTTCGCTTCAGCCAGCTTTCGCCGGCCCGGGACCGGCGTTTCATCAGCACCACATCCGCCCCTTTTCGCCATTCGGCAATCATGTCGTGAATCAGTTCGGGGGGATCCTGAAGGTCCGCATCCATAAGCACCACGGCCTCGCCGCGGGCGTGCTCCAGGCCGGCCGAGACCGCTGCCTCTTTTCCGAAGTTACGGGATAGCTGCAACACGCGGATTTCCGGCTGCCGCTGCCTGGCCGCCATCAGAATCGCGACCGAGTCGTCACGGCTACCATCGTCGATAAACAGCAGCTCGAAGCTGCCGTCGAGCTGCTGCCCGGTGGTCCAGAGACGGGCCAGCAGAGTGGGCAGTACCTCGGCTTCGTTATGCACCGGAATGACGATGCTCAGCATCGGCTTAGGGGAGCTTGAGCGTTGGTTTTTCATGGAAAACAAACCTCTTGGCAAAGAAGAAATTGGCCAGTGTGGCCGTTGCTGTGGCAAAGAACTGCGCAGCCAGGATCTTGAAACCGGCCAGGCTGAGAACAGAGAAACACAGAAGGTTAAGGCCCCAGCCTAGGTTGGCTGCGGCCAGATACCGTGGCAGGGCGACCCGGTGTGGCAGGCCAGAGGCGAATGCGTATTGGTGCTGGGCCAGGTAGTTGAATGCGAGTCCGGCCGTGGCGCCGGCAGCCGTTGAGAACGCCGGTGCAAGGCCCGCCTGAACCAGCAGCCACATGATCAGCCAGTGCAGCAGTGTGGCGATTCCGCCGGCCACAAGAAAACGGGGCAGCCTGCGTTGAAACCATTGATGGGCATTGAGCATGTGCACGTACGTCTGTGTCGGGTGTTGTCGGGATAGCCCCGAGGTTGCCCGCAATCTACGCGCTCATTCTTAAGCGAGCCTTAACCGGCAGGCGGCAGAAACCTTAAGGCGCCCTTAAGGTTTCTGCCGGGCTCGCTTAAGACTCATTTAAGGCAGCGCTCCTAATCTGTCAGCTGTGAACAAGTGCCCCCGAGGGGGCAGACAGAGCAAGCGAAGAGAGGGCTGCCATGACTGATGCGTTAATGATGTCGACCTGTTGTCCCCCGGACTCCGGGGAGTTGGTTCCGGCTACCCGCTGTGCTGGCCGCTGGTTTTGTGAAATCCGGCCGGACACCGCGATGGCGCAGACGGTAGCCGACTTCATCCGGCGGCGCTTTCAGCATGCTTACGGTGCCGAGCCATCTCTGCGCATCCCTCGCCTGCTGGCTTTGACAACGGCGCAGGGCACCTTGCTGGCGGCCGTGGGTGTCCGTGATGCCAGCCAGGAAAAACTGTTCCTGGAAGATTACCTGGTGCAACCGGTGGAGGCGCTGATGCCGGCACCCGGCACCCGGCGCGACCGGATCGCGGAAATTGCCCATCTGGCGGGGGTCGAAGCGGGGGTCAGCCGGTACCTGTTTGCCTCGTTGTCGGTCTGGCTTGATGGTGCCGGCTATGACTGGGTGGTGTGCACGGGCACGGATCAGCTGCGGAACAGCTTTCATCGGCTGGGCATCGCCACGCAGGTGCTGGCCGATGCCGACCCTGCACGCCTGCCCGACGGCGGCGCGGGTTGGGGTAGATACTACGACCACCATCCGGTGGTGATGGCTGTCCGCGTGTCCGATGGCTTGTCGGCGCTGCGGGAGGCGGGCTTGCTCAAGCTGGTGCAGCGCGTTACCAGTCCCGTAACAACGGGCCAGACCGATGCGGGGGATAGCTATGGTTGCCTTGCCTGAACGCTTGCATGAACGGGTGCAACGGCATCCGGAACGGGTGGCCCTGCGTGGTGAGGATACCGAGCTTAACTATCAACAGCTCTGGCAGTCGGCGGTGGCCGTTGCCGGCCAGTTTCGGGATCTTGGCCTCACCCGTATCGGGTTGTGTGGCGACAATACGCCGGCCTGGGTGGTGGCGGATCTCGCCTGCCTGATTGCGGGCGTGGTGTGTGTGCCGGTACCGGTGTTCTTCTCAAGCAGCCAGGCTGATCACCTGATCCAGCGCGCCGGCCTGGATGCACTGGTGTTCAGCGTTGAAGCGAGACCGGCTGAGCCAATTGGGCACGGTCTCTGGCTTCGCCATCTGCCGGTGTCGTCTGCACCGGCGTGGATGCCGGAGCAGACCGCCAAGATTACCTTTACCTCCGGCAGCACCGGCACGCCGAAAGGTGTGTGCCTGTCGGCCGCGCAGATGGCCGCTACCACTGATGCGTTGCAGCAGCGGCTGGATGGCGTGGAACTGCAACAACACCTGTGTATTCTGCCGCTCGCAACCCTGCTGGAGAACGTTGCCGGGGTTTACCTGCCCTTGTTGATGGGCGCAACGTTGACCATTGCGCCTTTGCAAACCCTGGGCATGACCGGAAGCAGCGGGCTGGATGTGTCCAGGCTGGCGGCCGGGCTGAACCGGCACCAGCCCCATTCGGTGATCCTGGTGCCGGAACTGGCCATGGCACTGGTTGCTGCGGCCGAGCAGGGGTTGCTAACCACGGATTCGTTTCGTTTTCTGGCCGTTGGTGGCGGCCGGGTATCACCCGACCTGCTCGCCCGGGGCCGGGCCATGGGATTGCCCCTGTATGAAGGCTATGGCTTGTCTGAGTGTGGTTCGGTGGTGGCGTTGAATGTGCCGGGTGCCGAGCGCGAGGGCGCCGTGGGCCAGCCGCTGGGCCACGTGCAGGTGCGCGTGGACAGTGAGCATCGGATTCTGGTGCGGGGCAACACCCATCTCGGTTACCTGGGCGACGAACCCGAAGCCGAAGGCTGGCTGGACACCGGTGATCTGGGCGCCCTGGACGCCGAGGGCTTTCTTGCCGTCAACGGCCGGGCCAAGAACCTGATGATTACCAGTTTCGGGCGCAATATCAGCCCGGAGTGGCTGGAAAGTGAGCTGGTGCAGGCCGTGGGCGCTGCCCAGGCGGTGGTGTTTGGCGACGGCGAGCCACAGCCCAGTGCCCTGTTGGTGATTCGGGATGGCCGGAGCCCGGACGCGGTGCGTGAGGCTCTGGTGAGGCTTAATGCCGGGTTACCCGACTATGCCCGCCTGCAGGCCGTGTACCTGCGCCGGCACCCCTTTAGCCAGGCCGAAGGCCATATCACCACCAACGGCCGACCGGTGCGGCACCAGATACAGGCAGACCTGCCCATGCTCATGGCCGAAGCCTTTCCCTTGTTTATGAACCTATCAGTGCCTGCGGGCACTTCTACCCGACAGACAACGCCAGGAGACCCCAATATGGCATTTTTTGACCGACTGCAATCTGAAACCGAACAGGCCCGCGCCCATGTCACCAGTGCTCCGGTGATTCAGGCGATCCGCGAGGGCCGCTTTGATATTGAAGGCTACACCTGGTTCCTGACCCAGGCCTACCACCACGTCAAGCACACGGTACCGCTGATGATGTCCTGTGGCGGACGGCTGCCGGAGCGCCTGGAATTTGTACGCAAGGCACTGGTGGAGTACATCGAGGAGGAGTACGGCCACCACGAGTGGATCCTGAATGACCTGGACGCCTGTGGTGAAGACAAGGAGGCCATCCGCCATGGCCAGCCGGATACCTCCATCGAGCTGATGGTGGCCTACCTGTACGACCGTATCCAGCGTGGCAACCCGGCGGCGTTTTTCGGGATGGTGCTGGTGCTGGAAGGGACGTCGATCGAGCTGGCCACTCCCCTGGGCGAAGCTATCCAGAAGCAGTTGGGGCTGCCTGACCAGGCCTTCAGTTATCTGTACTCCCACGGTGCCCTGGATCAGGACCACTTCGAATTCTTCCGTAAACTGATGAACGACATCACCGATCCGGATGACCAACGAGCGATCATCGAGGCGGCGCGCATGGTGTATCGCCTGTATGGCGACATGCTGCACAGCATTCCGCTGTCGACCGGTGGCAAGGAGCAACGTCATGAGGCTGCATGACCGTACCTTCCTGCTGCTGGGCGGAACGGGTGGCATTGGCCAGGCTCTGATCGGGCCGCTGGTAGAATGCGGTGCCCGGGTAATCGTTGGGACCCGGCACCCGGACCGGCTGGAAAAGCGTGCGGGCGTTTCACCGGTGCACCTGGAGCTCGCCAGCCCTGAACTGGATCAACAACTGCAACAATTGAGCGAAGTGTATCCGGATATTGACGGAGTGATTCACTGCGCGGGCCAGAACCGGTTTGCTGCCCTGGAAGCCATGGCGGTTAGCGACCTGGATGCGCAGCTCATGGTCAACCTGCGTTCCGCCATGCTGGTGGCTCGGCATTTTGCGCCTCGTTTCAGGAAAACCGGCCTGGGTGCGCTGGTGTTTGTAGGGTCCACCTTCGGCAGTATCGGTTTTCCCGGTTACACCGCTTATTGCGCCAGCAAGTTCGGCTTGCGTGGTTTTAGCGAAGCCCTGCGCCGGGAACTGGCAGACACCCCGGTGCAGGTGGTTTATGTGGCACCGAGGGCGACCGCCACGGCGATGAACCCGGCGGCGGTAAACGAGCTGAATCGTGCCCTGGGCAATGCCATGGACGCGCCGGAAGCTGTCGCGGCCCAGATTCTTCAGGCTATGGAAAAAGATGAGCGCCGGCGTTTTCTGGGCTGGCCGGAAAAGCTGTTCGTGTTGATCAACGGCATCCTGCCGAAGATCGTGGATAAAGCCATGCTCAAGCAACTGCCGGTAATCCGGCGCTTTCTGGACTCGGGAGCAGTGTCATGAAGTGGATGGTTATGGTGTTGGCCGGTGTGCTGGCCATGCCCGTATGGGCCCAGGATGTGCAGACCGAACTGTCGCAGATCCAGCAACGCTGGGCGGAGATCCAGTACCAGATGCCGGATAAGGAAAAAGAAAAAGCATTCGAAACGCTGGCGGAGGAAGCCGATGCCTTTGTCAGTCGCTATCCGGACCGGGCCGAGCCACTGATCTGGCAGGGTATTGTGCTCAGTACCTGGGCTGGCGCAAAGGGCGGGTTAGGGGCTCTCAGGCTGGTGAAAGATGCCCGTGCGTCTTTGGAGGCGGCTCTTGAAATCGATCCGGTCGCCCTGGAGGGCTCAGCCTATACCTCCCTTGGCAGCCTGTACTATCAGGTGCCCGGATGGCCGCTGGGTTTTGGCGACGATGACAAGGCGCGGAAGTATCTGCAAAAGTCGCTCGCTATTAACCCCGACGGCATCGATGCTAATTATTTTTTCGGCGATTTCCTGCTGGATCAGGGTGAGCCCGAGCGCGCCCGTGTCTACCTCGAGAAGGTACTGGCGGCAAGGGGTAGGCCTGGCCGTGAGGTGGCTGACGAAGGCCGGCGGGCAGAAGCAAGGGCCCGCCTGAAGAATCTGTGATTGCAGCTCGCTGCGCCGGTCGGGCTGAACTACACTCTTCAGGAGGCAAGAGTGGCAATGCTGGGGAGAAGGGCCGTTCATGGCGAGCAAAGACGGGGCAGGCCGGCCGGAAAGCATGCCTGCCCATTTCTTCCGGAAGTTGGCGTCAGGGGTCCCCGGCGTCCTGTTTACCTATTGGCTGAGCCCGGATGGGCAGTCCCACCGTTATCCTTATGTCAGCGACCAGGTTAGAGACCTGTTTGGTGTTGAACCGGCAAGACTTAATGAGGATGCCGGAGCGGTATTCTCCGTGATTCACCCGGACGACTCGACCGGCGTGGTGGAAAGCATCGTGTATTCGGCCCAGACGTTGGAGCCCTGGCGCTACCGGGCTCGCCTGAGGATGCTTGACGGCTGCTATCAATGGTTTGAAGCCCACTCGGTACCTGAACGTCAGCCCGATGGCAGTACGCTTTGGTATGGCCAGTTTCACAACATACAGCACTACAAGGATTTGGAGCAGACCCTGCGGGACAGTGAGGCGGAGTTCCAGTTCCAGGCAGGCTTCCAGAAGCTGATCGCCCGGTTGTCCGGGGAGTTTATCCAGCTTGGATTTGGCTCGATCGACGAGTGCATAGACGAGTTACTCCGGGCTATTGGAGACTTCTTTGGCATTGACCGGGCTTACGTCTACCGGTTTTCGCAAGATCACCTGACAATGACCAACACCCACGAGTGGTGCGCGCCGGGCGTGGTGTCCCTGATGCCGGATCAGCAAAACGTGCCGATTGAGGACTTCCAGTGGTGGCAGGCGAAGATCAACTCGATGAAAAGCCAGAATCAGGTAGTTTTCATTGAAGATGTCCGTCGGTTACCGCCCGAAGCCAGCAATGAGCGTGCCCTGCTGGAAGCTCAGGGCGTCAGCTCCATGTTCTGTGTGCCCATCTGGATACGTGGCCAGGTCATGGGCTTTTTTGGTGTTGATTCGTTGTCGCAACGGCCCTGGCGGGAGGACATGGCAGATCTTCTGATCATCGTCTCCGGCCTGCTGTCCGGCGCTCTTGAGCGCAACCGGCTGGAGGAAGACCTGCTGAACCAGTCGATCCGGGACCCTCTCACCGGCCTTCATAACCGCCGCTACCTCATGCCGAGACTCGATGAAGTGCTGGCAACCTGCAGTCGCCATGGTGAACAGTTTTGCCTGGCGATGTTCGACATCGATCACTTCAAGCGGATTAACGACAATCTGGGGCACCAGGCCGGGGACCAGGTGTTGGTGCGATTTGCCGAGCTGCTACTGGCAAATACGCGAAATACCGATGTGGTGTCCCGGTATGGTGGCGAGGAATTTCTCGTGGTGTTCACAGAAATGGCGGATTCGAATGTTGAACCTCTGGTGGGGCGAATCATGCAGGCCGTCAGGGCCGAGCAGTTTGTGATCGGTGGCGAGACTTTCGGGATCACTGTAAGTGCCGGCTCTGCATGTGTGGCGGAGCTTACAGAGGAACCTGTCAGCCCCCATGCCTTGATTGGCCTCGCAGATCAGCGCCTTTACCAGGCCAAGCAGGGTGGCCGGAACTGCCTCGTCGATGCATCGGGATTATCACGCATATAATAAAACAGCATTTCACCTCATATATCGTTTTAGTATATCCTTATATCTAGAGTGAGTGTCGTCAGATCTCAGAGGTGAAATTCATGACACAGCCCATTGTTCAGCATTTCTTCGACGAACCCACCAATACCTTCAGTTACGTGGTGCGTGACCCTGACAGCCAGGCCTGCGCCATTCTCGACTCGGTACTGGATTTTGATTATGCCTCTGGCTGCACAGACGTGCGTTCGGCGGACGAGATTATTCAGTATGTTCGGGACAATAACCTGACCGTCGAGTGGATCATGGAAACCCACGTGCATGCGGACCACCTGTCGGCAGCGCCTTACCTGCACGAAAAGCTTGGTGGAAGGACCGGTATCGGCGCGAAAATCGTCGATGTCCAGGAAATCTTTGGCAAAGTGTTCAATGCAGGTGCCGAGTTCGCCCGGGATGGCAGCCAGTTTGGCCGGCTGTTCGAAGAGGGTGACACCTTCACCATCGGCAACCTGGTGGGCCGGGTTCTGCACACCCCGGGCCACACCCCCGCCTGCCTGACCTATGTGATTGGCGATGCCGCCTTTGTTGGCGACACCCTGTTCATGCCCGACTACGGTACCGCTCGCTGTGACTTTCCCGGTGGCGATGCTCGCACCCTTTACCGCTCCATTCAGAAAGTACTGTCGTTGCCGGCCGAGACCCGGATTTTCCTTTGCCACGATTACAAGGCGCCGGGGCGTGATGAATACCATTACCTGACCACGGTCGCGGAACAGCGCGAGGCGAATGTGCATGTGCACGAGGGTATCTCTGAGGAGGAATTTGTGAAAATGCGCACCGAGCGGGATGCCACCCTGGAGATGCCGAAGCTGATTCTGCCCTCGGTGCAGGTAAATATGCGTGCGGGCCACATGCCGCCGGCCGAGGATAACGGGCAGGTGTACCTGAAAGTTCCGGTCAACCGGTTCTGAGTCGGGTATGAACCTCAAACACTATCTGCCCATTTTACAGTGGGCGCCAAAATACAGCCGTGATCAGGCGACCAGTGATCTGGTCGCGGCGGTGATCGTCACCGTCATGCTGATTCCCCAGTCGCTGGCCTATGCGCTGCTGGCGGGTCTACCGGCGCAGGTTGGACTGTATGCCAGTATTCTGCCGCTGGTGTTGTATGCGGTGTTCGGCACAAGCCGCACCCTGTCGGTGGGTCCGGTGGCGGTGGTTTCGTTGATGACGGCAGCGGCCCTGGCGCCGCTGGCAGACATGGGAACCCCGGAGTACCTTGCCGGTGCGGTACTGATGGCGGTGATGTCTGGTCTGATGCTGACGGTGATGGGCGTCCTGCGGCTGGGTTTCCTTGCGAACTTCCTGAGCCATCCGGTCATTTCAGGCTTCATCTCAGCTTCGGGCATCGTGATCGCGGCCAGTCAGCTCAAACATGTGTTCGGTATTCAGGCGTCCGGCCATAACCTGCTGGATATCGGCGGCTCTTTGCTGGCCTCCCTGCCGCAAACCAATGTGCCCACCTTGCTGGTGGGGGGCGGTGCCCTGGCGTTTCTGCTGTGGTCCCGCCAATATCTGAAACCTTTGATGATTCGGCTTGGCCTCGCCAACAAAACTGCCGATATCTTTACCAAAATGGCTCCGATCCTGGCGGTGGTGGTCACGGCGCTAGTTGCCTGGTGGCTGAATCTGGACGAGAAAGGTGTGCGCCTGGTGGGGGATGTGCCGGCCGGATTGCCGTCATTTACCATGCCATCTCTGGATATGGCCATCTGGTCCCAATTGGCCGTCAGTGCGCTGCTGATCAGCGTGGTGGGTTTTGTGGAGTCGGTGTCTGTGGGCCAGACCCTGGCCGCGAAACGGCGCCAGCGTATCGACCCGGACCAGGAGCTGATCGGCCTGGGCACGGCTAATCTGGGCTCGGGGCTCTCCGGTGGTATGCCGGTGACCGGTGGCTTCTCCCGTTCGGTGGTGAACTTTGATGCCGGCGCAGAGACGCCTGCAGCGGGTGCTTACACGGCAGTCGGCATTGCCCTGGCCACGTTGTTTCTGACCCCGGCCATCGCCTGGCTGCCCCAGGCGACCCTGGCGGCGACGATCATTGTGGCGGTCGCCACGCTGATTGACCTGCCGGCATTGGGCCGGACCTTCCGCTACTCCCGTACCGATTTCGGAGCCATGCTGGCCACTATTCTGCTGACCCTTGGCCACAGCGTCGAGGCAGGTATTATTGCCGGTGTGGGCCTGTCGATCGGCCTGTTTCTGTATCGCACCAGCCGGCCACACAGCGCCGTTGTGGGTCGGGTCCCGGGCACCGAACACTTCCGGAACGTCCTGCGCCACGATGTGGAACTGTGCCCGAAAGTGACCTTTTTGCGGGTGGATGAAAGTCTGTACTTTGCCAACGCCCGTTTCCTGGAGGAGCGAGTGATGGATCTGGTCACCCGGGAACCGGAGCTGACTGATCTGGTGCTGGTCTGCCCCGCAGTGAATCTGGTGGACGCATCAGCCCTGGAGAGCCTGGAAACCATCAATGAGCGGCTGACCGATGCCGGGGTGCGTTTGCACCTGTCGGAAGTGAAAGGACCGGTCATGGACCGGCTGAAGGGTACCGAACTTATCCAGCATCTCGGGGGTAACGTTTATCTGAGTACCTATGAGGCCTGGCAGTCCCTGACCGGGAGGACCGCCCTGGAGTGATCCGGGTCATGTGATCCCATTGACCGGCCGGGGGGTATCAGTAAACACTGCCCCGCGCATCCGATGGCTTGCTAACCGGTGACTTTGATGGGAATGACCGAAAATCTGCTTTCGACCAGCCAGTGGCTGCTGACCGCGGTGGTCTTTGTACTGGTGTTGCTGGCAGCCCTGCGCTCGGTAGATTGGCAGGCACTGCGCAAAGATAGCGTTACCCAGCATACGCTGTTCGGTGCGGCGGTGGCGCTCGGGTTTCTCTGGCAGCTGCGGGCGGGTATCTCGCCCGGGCTGGCTATTCATATCTTTGGTATTACTGTGATCACCCTTATGCTTGGCTGGGCACTGGCCGTTATCAGCGGCCTGTTAGCCCTGGTGATCACCGTCATCACCGGCCGTGAGCCTCTTCTGATGTTTGCCGCCAATGGCCTGGTTACGGTGATGGTGCCCGCTCTGGTTTCCCACGCCATCATGCTGTGGGAGCGGCGCCGGGATTTCCGCAATTTCTTTGCCTACATCTTCTTTTGCGGTTTTTTTGGCGCCGGGCTGTCGGTGGCCGCCGCCGGTGTTCTGATGTGTCTGATGCTGTGGTCCAGCGGCGTCTATAGCTTCGAGACTCTGGTGCACGAATACCTGCGTTACCTGCCCCTGTTCATGATTCCGGAGGGTTTTGTGAACGGCGTGTTTGTGACCGGCCTGATGGTGTTTCACCCGGACAGGTTAAGCACGCTGGACCAGCGCCGTTACCGTTAACCCGTGGATCAGCCGCCGGCGACTCCGGCGGACAGGACGTCCTGATGCATCAGGTCTTTGTGGCGCTTGGTCTGGTTGCGCCATTGTTCCAGCCAAGGCAGCACCTTGGTTGCCGGCATAGGACGCGCGATGCCATAGCCCTGAATCAGATTGCAGCCCATATCCTTTAGTGCCCTCGCATGCTCCATAGTTTCCACGCCCTCGGCCAGAACCGGATGGTCGAAGCGTTGCGCGATGAAAATCACGCTTTCCACAATCGCGCGGTCATTGGCGTCAGTGAGCATGTTTCGGACAAAGCTCTGGTCGATCTTGATCACGTCCACTGGCAAGGTGCGCAGGTAGGTCAGTGACGAAAAGCCGGTGCCGAAGTCGTCCAATGCCACCTGCAGCCCCAGCGACTGGCAACGGGCCAGCACGTTGCTGGCCCGTTTGGTGTCTTCCAGCGCGGTCGACTCCAGCACTTCGAGTGTAATCTGCTCCGGGCGGACATCCGGGTGGCTGTGCAGGTAGCTTTCCAGGTAATCGGCGAAGCTGCGGTCCATCAGGTGGGGGGCACTGATGTTGATGCTGACCGCGAGAGATTCGTCGGCTTCGTGCCACAGGTTCATCTGATGGATGGCTTCCTTGAGTACCCACTGGCCCAAGGGAATTTCCAGGTGGCTGTTGGCGACCGCAGGCAGAAACTGCCCGGGGGCAATCAGGCCTTTTTCTGGATGATTCCAGCGGATTAATGCTTCGAATCCGATCACCTGGCCGTCTGCCATGCGTAACTGGGGCTGGAAGTAGAGTTCAAACTCTTCATTCTCCAGCGCATGGGAAATCTGCATCAGCTGATGGCGTCGCTGCCGACGATGGGCGTCCAGACCCGGGTCAAAGATGTGGAACTGGTTCCGGCCTTTTTCCTTGGCGGCATACATGGCCTGGTCGGCATGGCGAATCAGGCCCTCGGCGTCGGTGTGGTCTTCGGGATAGAGCGTCACGCCCAGGCTGGAGGTAATCTGAAGGTCGTTACTGTCAGCCTGAAGTGGCTCGTTGACGGCTGCCAGAATGCGGGAATAGACCGAGTCAGAGTTGTCGCTCTGCAGCAGTAACACAAATTCGTCACCACCGATGCGGGCCACGGTGTCGCCGCTGCGCAGAGTGCTGGTCAGTCGTTCAGCAATGGTTTTGAGCGCCTGGTCGCCAATGTCGTGACCGAACTCGTCGTTGATGGTTTTGAAACCGTCGAGGTCCAGATAGCAGATGGCCAGAGAATGTTTCTGGCGATCAGCATGGGCCTTGGCAGAGCGCAGACGCTCTTCCAGTAACTGGCGGTTAGGCAGGCCGGTCAGGTCGTCATAGTTGGCTGCCCGATCCAGCTCTTTGGCATGATTTTTCAGTGCGGTGATGTCGGAGAAGGCGGCCACATGAAAATAACGGCCAGGCTCCTCGAGATGCACCCGGCTGATCGACAGCAGTTCAATGTATTCCTCACCATTCTTTCGCCGGTTCCAGATTTCGCCCCGCCAGTGATCCGTCTTCTCAATCGATGTCCACATGGACTGATAGTATTCTTGGGAGTGGCGACCGGAGCTGAGGATGGACGGATTCAACCCAAGCACTTCCGGCCGGCTATAGCCGGTGATCCGGGAGAACGCCGGGTTCACATCGATGATGCGATTGAAATGATCGGTGATCACGATGGCTTCATGGCTGCGATCAAACACGCTGGCGGCAATGCGCAGGCCGCGCTCACTGTTCTTGCGATCGGAGATATTGGTCTGGATGACCACGAAGCCGGGCTTAACACCCTCGCTCTCGCCCACGGGCATGCAATAGGTGTGCACCCAGTAGGGGCTGCCATCGGCGGTGTAATTGAGAATGTCTTCTTCGAACACTTCACCCCTGTGCAGCTGTTGGCGGATGCGCCGGACAGTTTCAGGGTCAGTATCCTGGCCGTGCAGGACGTCGCCAGGGTGTTTGCCGGTCACGGCGTCAAGGGTGAAACCGGTATGCTGTTCGAAAGCGGTGTTCACCCATTCTATGCAGCCAGCCGCATCCAGTATCAGCACCATGTTACGAGTGGCGGTGGCAACAAGGGCCAGGCGCTCGGCATCGATTCCGGTGGGAGTTGGGCAAGGTACAGGTGCTTTCGACATGTGTCGGATAATCCGGCTATCGGTGGTTAAAGGCTTTCTCTTCTCCCTGTGAGACAACACGCTGAGTTTATCGCCTGCTGATTATTTGTACGTCCGTAAAAGCCGTCAGATTGATCACATCCGTTTATTGCAATCTCACAGCGGCGCACGATGCTACCGTATCTGGCCTGTAAAGACATTCGACCAAAGCGGTGCCCGATTGATTGATGTCAAATAAAAGCAAGGTTTGAATGGTAACGAGAGGGGCGCGTCATCATTGTCGCCAGCGGGAATGTTTCTGAAGTTTGCGTTGCAGGGTGCGCCTGTGCATATTCAGGGATCGTGCGGTTGCGGAAATGTTGCCATCGTTGGCATTCAGCACCCGCTGTATGTGTTCCCATTCCATCTCTTCCACAGACGGCGGTTCCGGCCTCAGCTCCGGTGGTGCGTCCAGCGGCTCAAAACCATTCATCAACTGGTTCACGGTAACCGGCTTGCACAGGTAGTTGGCGGCGCCGCGGCGCATGGCTTCCACCGCCGTGGCAATACTGCCGTAACCGGTCAGCACCAGGATATCCAGTTCGGAGTTGTGTTCCAGCAACTCCGGCAGCAACTGCAGGCCACTTTCGCCGGCCAGGTTCAGATCCAGCACACAGCGGTTTATCGCCCGGGTACGGATAGCCTCCAGAGCACTGTCAGCATCGCTGGCGCAGAGTGTTTCAATGCCCTGGCGAGACAGCGAGCGGGCCAGCACCTGGAGAAACGCCTGGTCATCGTCGATCAGCAGCCAGGGTTCCTGTGGTGTCATGGTGGTGTCTCCTCGCCTTGGGGCCGGGCAACCGGTAAATCGATCACCATGGTGGTGCCTGTTTCGCTGGTCCTGGCCCGAAGATTGCCGCCGAGCCGCTGGATTGTGGCGTTTGAAAGGAACAGCCCGACTCCCAGGCCGTGACGGGAATCGACGATCTCCTCACCCGGCGTACCTTGAAGGGCAGTTTCCAGGCCGTCCCCCTGGTCCTCGACAATCACCTCCACCTGACCGGATTCCGACAGCTGGCTTCTGACGGCGACCCAGGACGGGCTGGCTGTCAGGGCGTTTGCCAGCAGGTTGAGCACCGCCTGGTCCAGAGTGGCATCCACGGCTACCGAGACGTCGGGGTGGGTGCCCGGCCATTGAACCGGCCCTGACGGCCACAACAAGGTGGCCGATTCCCGTAGCCTGGCGAGCCAGTTCTTGACCGTCAGCACTTCCAGTTGCGCATTGCGGGCTTCAATTGCCGCCTTGGTCAGTTGTTGCAGATGTTGACCGCACAGGTTCAACTGCTGCCCCATCAGGTCGAGATCTTCAGTCAGTGCTATGGAGGCCTGGCCTTCGGTGTGGGAACGGATTTCGTCCAGTAACAGGGTCATGGTGTTCAGCGGGGTACCTAACCGGTGGGCAACGGCGGCCGCCGACAGGCCGAGGGCGATGATTTGTTCATCTCGCAGGCGGTTTTCCCGAAACTGCGAGAGCTGGGTTTGCTGCAGGCGAAGTCTGCGGGCAAGGGTGCCAACCACCAGTAGCAGAATGGCGGCGGTCAGGGCAAAAGTCACCCACATACCCACCAGGTGCAATTGGGCCAGGTCGGCCGAGTGGTGATCGTGCATGACCGGGGTGTGCCAGAGCACCAGCGCCGTGTACACCGCAACGCCGAAGATGGTAAGAACAATGCTCTGGCGGCTGGGGACAAGAATGATTGCGACGGCAATGGGCAACAAAAGCAACGACACCAAGGGGTTGGTGTAGCCGCCGGTGAAGTACAGCCAAAGGCCGATCACGAACAGATCTGTGGCCAGTGTCAGGCTCACCGGTAAGAATGCTTCGGGGGGCTTACGACTGAACCACAGCCAGGCCAAAGTGGCCAGAACGCCATAGAGCAGGCTGAGGATCAGGGCTTCGGCTCGATGGGCGAGTGTTACGGTGGTTTCAGCAACAGCAATCGCGACCAGTTGCGTAGCGATAACGGCCAGCCGCATACCCAGAAGATAACGGGCGGCCTGGCGAAAACCGGTTTGAGAGTGTGTGAGCCATTCCATAGGCGGCATTCTAGCAGCATGCCATCGGCCATGGTGGTGAAAACGACGTTGGTTTGAGGCGGGTCAATCGGTGAAATAACAGACCAGTTGCTGGCGCACCACATCACCGGTCAGTTGCAGGTGTTGCGCCTGCAGATCATGCACCTGAACAGCCCGGTTGACGGCAGATTCGGCGCTGCTGGACATCGGCGGCGTAGGCAGGCGCTCAGGGTAATACCGGCATTGCTGGCTGTCTGGGAATAGCGCGGCGTAGGCGATGCCGGTTTCCACCAGGTCCTGGAAAAAGTGCGAGCCGTAGGACAGGTCTGGCACCATCTCGCCAGCCTTTTCTGAGACCTCGACCAGGGCGGCGACCCCGGCAATGTCAGCAAAGCGAACCGGAACGCCAAGATCCGGGCTGCTGGTGCCCCAGCGGCCCGGGCCGATCAGCAGGGTGGGAGCACAAGACGCACGGACAGCTTCGCCGACACGGCGTGCAACGTCGAAACGCTGGCTGGTGGACAGCCCTGCGTAAACCGATGCGTCCACCCGGATTACCCGTTCGATGGCCAGGTTGATGTTGCCGCCCATGAAGTGGCCCCGGGTTCTGAACAGCAAGTTGCCCTCTGGCAGGTTGTCGGGTATCGCTACCGGCCCGGTCTCTCCGATCGTCGCCAGCGGGCGGCATTGCACCAGGTTGAAGGCGGGGTTGCCCTGCTGGTCCAGATGCAGGGTGAATTCCACATCCACCGGGTGCCGGTAGCCCGCCTCCAGAGTTTGCAGCAGATGCGACAACCGGCTGATAAACGCAGTGCGCCGCACCAATGGGCGGAAGGTCAGCCGCCACACCGGGCCCTGCAAGCCAATCTGTTCGGCCCGGTTGGTGGCGGCCCGGTCCACCTCGGCCAGATGAGCCATAGGGAGATCATTGGTGGTTTCCAGCAACTGGCTCAGGGGCCGGGTATCGAGTGTTCCCTCCTGAAGGTCGAGCAAATCCACCAGGTGCTGGGAATAACGGTAGGTTTCGTCCTGGTTGCGAAACGGCTGGCGCATGGGGTGGTCCAGTGCCATAACACAGGCATGGTCGCCTTCAATGCGGTCGACCGCACGGGTGCCCAGGCCCATCACCAGTCTTACCATGCCGGCTTCCGGGTCCATGTTGCTGTCCCAGGCAAAGGTGTTGCGGGATACGCCCACGCCGGCGGCATCCGGCAGATAATAGCGGCCGTGAAAACGACCGTTCACCCGCTGAATCAGCAGCGCCATGGGCTCTTCCCGCTGGTCCAGGCCCCGTTGTTTCCGGTACACCAGGGCATCTTCGCTCATAGAAGAGGCATACACCTGGCGGATAGCGTCTTCCAGTGCCGCCAGCCGTTGTTCCGGTGCCCCCTGGTTAACCAGGAACACGCTTTCGTATTTGCCGGCAAAGGCGTTGCCAAAACCGTCTTCCTGCAGGCTTGAGGAGCGCACCAGGATGGGGTACTGGCCGTAATGGTCCAGAAGTCGCTCCAGCTCCGCCTGTATCTCGTCTGGAAACTCGCCGGCCAGAATGGCGGCTCTGAGCGCGGGCGCTTCACTCAGGTAGCCCGCCCCGGAGCGTTGTCGCATGATCGCCGGCCAGAGCCCGTTATGGACCAGAAAAGCGTAATAGGCATCAGTGCCGAGATAACTGGAGTCATGGGGTTCCAGCTGGCTCTGCCACTGTTCAGCGGCGTCTTTCAGCAGAATATTACGGGCAATCAGCATGCCGGTGGCCTTGCCGCCAATGTAGCCGCTGCCGACCAGGCGGCTGCGAATGCCCAGCAAATCTTCCAGTGACAGGTAACGCCGTGCCAGCTCCAGTATCCGGGAATCGCGGCTGATCATTACCTGCAGCACCTGCTCCTGTAGCTCTTCTATGCAGGCATTATCGTGCTCAGACAATGCCCGGCTGGCTTCCTGAAACAGCCTGTCCCAGTAGTCCAACAGGGGCTGGCGGTGCAGGTGTTCAAGTTCCAGGCTGGCCTGCAGGCGGGTGGCATCGCTGCTGTCGGTGATGGGCTGGAACTGGCCTCGATGCTCCCGGTGCGGCAGGAACATGGTGGGTGATTGCCGGCGCCAGGCCTTGATCGGATGAATCTGCACGTCATTGCCGTGGCGATGCACGTCAATCATCACCTGCGTGGTCTGGCGAATCCGGTCGAGGGTGCGCCGGGAGTGTCGCTCCGGGTGCAGGGCAAACCAGGCCACGGTGTCCAGTTCAAACAGAAACGGACACACCACCCGGAAGAAATTACCGACCATGGCATCGGTTGCCCAGGCGTTGAGCAGATCGCTCAGGCTGTCGCAGACATAGAAGGCGCCACGGCCATGCTGTTCGATCAGGTGCCAAACCCGGCTGGTAAAGCTTTCAAAGCCACCGAGGGCGTCGATGGTGATGGTTCGAACCGACGGGTGGTCCTGGATAATCGGGGCATGGTCGCCAAAGCGGAGGTAGATTATCTGCCGACCGGCGTCAGAAGCGGCGTCTACGAAGGGAAGAACAAATCGGCGATAGTCGTTCAGGTCGGACACCCGCCAGACCACGTTATCGCCGATTCGAAGGCCATCCAGAACCTCATCCAAACCGCTCAGACCGGTGGAAACCCGGTCATCAGGCTGGAGAGGTTCGTTGCTGCTCATGGCCGGATCAGATAACACCCATGGCGTTCATCGCCTTGGCAACGCGCAGGAAGCCGTTGACGTTGGCACCCAGCACGTAGTTGCCCTCGGCACCGAACTCGGCGGCAGTTTCATAACAGTTCTTGTGGATATCGATCATGATTTCCTCAAGGCGCTTCTGGGTGTAATCGAAAGTCCAGGAGTCGCGGCTGGCGTTCTGCTGCATTTCCAGGGCGGACGTGGCAACACCGCCGGCGTTGGCGGCCTTGCCAGGGCCATAGGCAATCTTGGCATCCTGGAACACGATAATGCCTTCAGGCGTAGTCGGCATATTGGCGCCTTCAGCGACGGCGATACAGCCATTCTCAACCAGGGTCTTGGCATCTTTACCGTTCAGCTCGTTCTGGGTGGCGCAGGGCAGCGCCACATCGCACGGAACACTCCAGATGTTGCCATCTTCCACGTACTTGGCGTCTTTATGGAACTCAGTGTAGGCGCTGATCCGGCGACGCTCCACTTCCTTGATGCGTTTCAGGGTCTGCAGGTCGATGCCCTTCTCATGAACAATCATGCCCTGGGAATCGGAGCAGGCAATGACCTTGGCGCCCAGCTCGTGGGCTTTCTCGATGGCGTAAATGGCCACGTTGCCGGAACCGGAAACCACCACGGTTTTGCCTTCCAGCGAGTCACCACGGGCTTTCAGCATTTCGTGGGTGAAGAACACCGTGCCGTAGCCGGTGGCTTCAGTACGGGCGCGGCTGCCGCCCCAGTCCAGGCCTTTGCCGGTAAACACGCCGGATTCGTAACGGTTGGTGATGCGCTTGTACTGGCCGAACAGGTAACCAATCTCACGACCACCTACGCCGATGTCGCCGGCAGGTACGTCGGTGTACTCGCCCAGGTGGCGGTACAGCTCGGTCATCATACTCTGGCAGAAACGCATGATCTCGTCGTCGGACTTGCCCTTGGGGTCAAAGTCACTGCCGCCTTTACCGCCGCCAATGGGCAGGCCGGTCAGGGCGTTCTTGAAAATCTGTTCAAAGCCCAGGAACTTGATGATGCCGAGGTACACGGACGGGTGGAAGCGCATGCCACCTTTATAGGGCCCCAGGGCGCTGTTGAATTCAACGCGGAAGGCGCGGTTGATATGAATCTCGCCGCGGTCGTCCTGCCATGGCACACGGAAGATGATCTGGCGCTCGGGCTCACAGATACGCTGGATGATCTTCTTGTCGGCAAACTCCGGGTACTTCACCAGAACCGGCCCGAGGGTTTCCAGAACTTCGTGAACCGCCTGGTGGAATTCGCTCTCGCCCGGGTTACGGTGCAGAACGTCCTGGAAAATCGGTTCGAGTTTTTCGTCGAGTTTAACTGTCATGGCAAGGCCCTCGGAATACGCGTATTGAAAACCGCCGAAAAGCGGTTGCCCAAAAAAAGGGCAGTGATTGCACCACATTGGCGCATAAGTTGGCAAGATGGCCGGGTAAAATTTATTCAAACCTCACCCTTAGGGGTATCTCCAACGGGGTGCGGCATTGTGTCCCAAGCCAGGCGTGTTGTCGCCCGTTAGAATTTCCGACATTCGTTATTCCTCTTTATCAAACCGCGCCGTTACAAGGAACGCCCTGCATGCTCAAGAAACGTCTGGCTCGCAGTATCAGCCTGGTGTTGGCTGGTTTTACCCTCACCCCTGCCGTTCACGCCCAGATGGAAGGAGAAGATTCGTTACTGATACGGGTGACGGAGGGGCAATCCGCAGAGGCGGCAAGGCTTTCGGCTGCCGCCGTGCATTCGGAGCCGGTGCAGCGGTTGTCGGGCAGCGCGTCGGTGTCGCTGTCTCGAATGGGAGGGCGGGGCCTTGACCCGGTGATTCGAGGCCAGAATGAGGAACGGGTAGACGTGCTGCTGGATGGCATGCGGGTTGAAGGTGCCTGCCCAAGCCGTATGGACCCGCCCACCAGTCGATTGAGCACGTCACTGGCGCCGGTGCTGGAGGTGCGCACCGGTAATCGCACCCTGCGCTGGGGGCCGATTGCCGGGGGGCAGGTGGTGGCGACCACGGCGGCTCCGGAATTTTCCGGCGAGAATCTCACCACGGGCCATCTCACCTTGGGCGGTGCGGATAATGGCGATGGCAAGCTGGTGAATGGCAGTGTCGCGGTTGGTAGTAAGGCCTCCTACCTGCGGATGGCCGCAGGCTATGACGAAGCCAACGATTATGAGGACGGCGACGGCAACAAGGTTCGCAGTTCCTATGAGAACACGGAGGGCCGGGTGGATGCTGCCTGGACCGCAGACAACGGCTTTTATATCAAAGGCCTGGTCAGCCGTCAGGAAGAGCGGGATGTGAAGTTCCCGGGCCGTGGCATGGATGCGCCAAAAACCGATACTGACCTCTATAGACTGGAAATCGGCGCACCGGTGGCCGAGGGTGGCTGGAGCCTGATGGCCTGGCAGGCAGACGTGGACCATGTGATGGATAACTTCAGCCTGCGGGAGTCTGCCATGAAAATGCAGACCGGCTCGCAAACCCGCACCCAGGGTGCCCGTCTGGTGCTGGATCAGACCATCAACTTTACCAAAGACATCGCCATTGGGTTGGACGTGGAAACTAATGAGTGGGATGCCACCATGTACAACGGCATGAATCTGGACAACCCGGCGTCGTTGATGTGGCCGGGTGTGGAGCGGGACCGTGTTGGTGTCTTCGTGGAGGCATTTCACCGGATTCGGGTCAATACCCGCCTGGGTGCCGGTATCCGCTATGACCGGGTTGAAATGGATGCCACTCGCGCCGGAGACAGCTTCCGGATGATGCCCGGGGCGCCCATGACCATGACCCCTGCCATGCTGTATATGAGCGCCTATGGCGTGACGGACACCAAGGCCGACGATAACAATGTCAGTGGCTTTGTCACCGGCGAGTGGCGACTGTCTCCGATCAACACCCTGGAAGCCACCGCTTCGCATAGTGTTCGCTCCCCCAGCGTGAACGAGCGCTACGTTGCCCAGAGAACGATGCGAGGCTCCTGGATTGGTAATCCGGATCTGGAAACCGAAAAGCACAACAAGCTGGACGTGAGCCTGTCTGGCCGTTATGGCAACTGGAGCTGGCGGCCGGCGGTCTGGGTGGACCAGGTAGAAGACTATGTTTATCGATTTGATACCCGCAATCCAGACGGCACGGTGGATACCCGGTACGCCAACATCGATGCTCGATTACTGGGTGTGGAAGGTCTGGTTGGCTGGAGCAACGGCACCTGGAGTACCAGTAGCAAGCTGGCCTCCGTTCGCGGAGAAAATCGCGATGCGGACAAGGCCCTGCCGAGAATTCCGCCGATCCAGTTTATCCAGACCTTGGGCTGGCATTATCAGGGGCACACCCTGGAGGCCGAGTGGCAACTGGCTCGCCGGCAGGATCGGGTGGATCTGGAGTCCGGCCTGGACCCAAGCACCTCACCGGGTTATGGCGTGTTCAATCTGTCGGGAACCCATCCGCTGGTGGCGAACCTGAGCTTTACCTGGGCGGTGGATAATCTGTTTGACAACACCTGGGCGTATCACGTCAGTAAGGACAACCTTGCCGACAGCGGTGTTTTCAGGGTCAACGAACCCGGTCGCACCCTGCGTGCCGCGCTGACCGCGCGCTGGTAGAAACGCTTATGGCGGTTGCCCGCTTCTCATAGCCGGCGGGTGACATTGTGCCCCGGGTAGATGACGAATCTGCCCGGGGCTTTTTTTGATGCCCCGGCCGGGGATTCGGAATGGCCGTGCGGATGCGGCTAGAATGAAAGCGTTTTCGTTCCTAAAGTCACCGGAATATCAGGTTTGTTATGAGTCATCGGCCCGGCTGGGTGTTCTACTGTTCTTTCGTTCTGCTGGTTCTGTTCGTGGTGGCCGGGGGCCTGATGCCTGCCGAGTTGTCACGGTACGCCCACGAGGCGCTGGAATTCACCACCCTGCACTTCGGCTGGTTGTATCTGTTTGCGACCTCGGGATTTCTGGTGTTCTGTATTGCCGTCGCCGCTGGCAATTACGGCAAGATTCGCCTGGGTGCCGATGGTGAGGCACCGGAGTTCTCCTATCTGACCTGGCTGGGCATGATCTTTTCCGCCGGGATGGGGGTTGGCCTGGTGTTCTGGGCGGTGGCCGAGCCCATGAGCCATTTTGTGGCGCCCCCGTTTGACTCGGCTGAGCCTCGTGGCCCACAGGCCGCGAGCATGGCGATGCGGTATTCCTTGTTTCACTGGGGCTTTCACCAGTGGGCCAACTTTGCCCTGGTGGGTCTGGCCATTGCCTATGTGCGCTTCCGCCTGCAACGCCCGGGTTTGATCAGTGAAGCCTTCCGCTCCACTCTGGGTAATCGGGTCGACTCGGGTATCGGGCATTCCATCAATATCCTGGCTGTTGTCTCCACCGTGTTCGGGGTGGCAACCACCCTCGGCCTGGGGGTTATCCAGATTAACAGTGGTTTGGGTGCTGTGGCCGGTACCGCGTTCGGCGTTACCCAACAACTGTTCATTCTTGCCGGCGTTGCGGTTGTGTTCCTGCTCTGTTCCCTGGCGCCGCTGGAGAGCGGGATTCGCTATGTGAGTGACGCCAACATGCTGCTGGCGGCGGGGTTGCTGGTGTTTGTGTTCTTTATGGGACCGACCGATTTCATCACCGCTGCCATGACCAATGCCATTGGTGACTATTTCGCCAACATGGTCGGCATGAGTCTGGTGATGACGCCCTACACCGGAGATGACTGGGTGGAGCGATGGACCATCTTTTACTGGGCCTGGGGGTTGTCCTGGGCACCCTTTGTCGGCAGCTTTATTGCCCGGATTTCCCGGGGTCGAACCATCCGGGAGTTTGTGTTCGGGGTGATAGGCATGCCGGTGTTGCTTAGCATTGTCTGGTTCTCCACCTTTGGCGGCTCCGCGTTGTATTTCGAGCTGTTTGAGGGGGCCGCCCTGGGTGATGCCGTACTGGCGGAGATGAGCTCGGCCCTGTTCGCCACGCTGGACTACCTGCCGGGCACCGCCGTTATTGGCGGCCTGATGCTGGTGCTGATCGTGCTGTTTGTGATTACTTCCGCCAACTCGGCTACTTTTGTTCTGGGTATGTTTACCAGTAAAGGGGTGCTGAACCCGAAACGCTGGTCCCGCTTGACCTGGGGCATAGTGCAGGTGTCTGTGGCCGGGGTATTGTTGCTCAGTGGCGGTCTGGAAGCGTTGCAGACAATATCGATTCTGGCGGCATTCCCGTTCATGGTGCTGATGATCTTTATGGCAGTTGCCTTGTTGAAGTCGCTACGTAACGAGCAGCGGCAGATTGAGCTGCATGAAGCGATGACCCGGGAACGCTTGCTGCGCCTGCTGGCAGAGAATGATCATCTGGGCGACGAAGGGTTAAGGGCCGAAATGGAGTCCCCGGCCGATGGATCGGCTCAGGCGCAGGAAAACAACCCGCAATCCTGAGCAGAAAGGCGGGTTACGCTTGATACTTCCCCTGGAGCTTAATGGGACTGGATAGCGGGCCATGGTCTCTACCGGGTCGGCCAGTAGCGCTGCATCTCCAGGAACAGGAACGAGGCACTCCAGGTAATTAGAAGGAATCCGGTGAGCGCCTCAATTCCGGTCAGGTGGCGGAGTGGCCCGAGGGCCTCGATATCGCCGTAACCGAGGGTGGTGAACGTGGTAAACGAAAAGTAGACGGTGGTCATCAGGCTGCCGTCAAAGTTGCCCGCCAGCTCGCCCCAACCTTCAGCGTGATGCATGAGGTAAAACGCCGTGGCGAAAATCCAGACCTCTGCGGCGTGGGCGGTCAGGCAGCCGAGCACCGCCACAATCAGACGGAAGTGGTGACTTCTGCGCATTTTGCCGAGGAGGCTGCTCAGGCGAAGCAGCGTCTCATTGTGAATACCGACCACGATACAGACCAGTGCAGTGTTCAGTAGCGTTACGTTCAAGAGGGTGTCGTGCATGATTTCCAAGGAACGGAACTCCCGGTTGAGCGTGCGCGGCAAGCAGGCTGTGAGCATTTGTCGTAGCCTGGCAACAATCCGATTGATGTCGGAAATTGTATAGTAGTTTTAGCGCAGTGATGCGACCTTTCCACTCCAAGCGTGAAATTTGCCCATGTACAAGCGTCTGATTCCCCTCCTCATCGTGGCCATTGGCGTTGCAGGCTTTCTGTTGTTGAAGGCGACGCGGCCTCAACCACCTGAAGTCTCTGCCTCAGAGCGCAGTTGGCAGGTGCAGGTACAGCCGGTGGTTCCGGGAACCCGGGTGCCGGTGCTTCCGCTCTATGGGGAGGTCGTGGCGCCTGATCAGCAAACCGTGACCGCCACCCTGGCGGGACGCATTGCCGAACGGCCAGCCGCGGAAGGCAGGCGTGTGCGCCAGGGAGACCTATTGTTGGCCTTGGATGACGCAGATATTGAGCCAGCCCTGGCCCAGGCCAGAGCTCAGGTGGAAGACCTGCAGGCCCAGATCCGCTCCGAGCAGGTGCGCCACCGCAACGACCAGCGGGCACTGGTCAGCGAGCAGGCCATTGTGGACAACGCCCGTCGGCAGTTTGAACGGATTGAGTCACTGGTGGGCCGTAACCTGGCGTCCCGGGAGAACCTAGAGGCGGCAACGGATGCCTTGGCGCGGGCGGAATTGACCGTCAGTAGCCGTGAGCGCGCAATCGATGAACACCCCGCACGGCTGCAAAGCCTGCAGGCCAGGTTGTTGCAAGCTGAAGCAAATCTGGCAGCAACTGAGAGAGACAGCGAACGGGCCCGGGTTGTTGCCCCGTTTGATGGCGTGGTCACCAACGTGCAGGTGGCAGTGGGTGATCAGGTATCCCGTAACCAGTCGCTGTTGTCAGTATACCCGCTGGCGGGCTTGGAAGTGCGCGCCCGAGTGCCCGAAGTATTCCAGCGGGAACTGATCGGGGCGCTGGATCGGGGAGAATCACTGAACGCCTATACCAGGGACCGGGAGCATCAATTTTTCCTGAGCCGCTTTGCCGGGCTTTCAGACCCCGCCGGTACCGAAGCTGTTTTGGTGATGAAGGAAAAGTCAGTCGGCTTGCGCCCCGGAGCCTTGTTGCCTCTGATGCTGGAGCGACCAGCACGAGAGCGAGCTGTAGAGGTTCCATTCAGTGCCCTGTACGGCGCAGACAGCGTTTATCTGATGACCGATGATCAGCGCATGCAGCGGGTGCAGATAGAGCGGATTGGCGAGGCCATAGCCACTAATGGAGAACGCCGGTTACTCATCGCCGGCGACTCGTTAACGCCCGGCGCCCGGCTGATCACTACCCATCTTCCCAATGCCATGACTGGCCTGAGAGTTGAAGTGGCGGGCAACAACGGGGAGTCATCAGAGTGAGGCGCAGAAAGGGTGTCATCGGTTTCTTTGTACACCATCGGGTAGCTGGCAACCTGGTTATGCTGGTGATGATCCTGGGCGGTGTGCTGGCCCTCAGCCGGATGAATATCCAGTTTTTCCCCACCTTCGCCCTGGATGTTGTCAGCGTGCGGGTGGTGTGGAGCGGCGCGTCTGCGGAGGATGTTGAAAGGGGCATCACCGATCCCCTGGAACAGCGGCTGCGCAGCGTCGATGGCCTGAAGAAAATGACCTCCACCTCGGCCCAGGGTATTTCGTCTATCACCCTGGAATTCCACGAGGGAACAGACCCCATCCAGGCGGTGGACGATGTTCGTCAGCAGGTGGATGAGTTCAACAACTTCCCCGCCGATGCAGAAGAGCCTCAGGTGGCGCGGTTAGAGCGCTACGAGCCGGTGGCCCGACTGCTGATTTATGGTGAGGTGGACCGGAGCGAGCTGCGCAGCCTGGTATACCGCTTTGAGGACGAGCTGCTTGATCGCGGTATTGATCGTATTGCCATTCGTGGCCTGCCTGAACAGCAGATCAGTATTGATGTGCCGCTAGAGCGGCTGGAGCCCCTCGGACTGTCATTGGAACAGATTGCCGACAGGGTAGCCTCGTTATCGCGGGACCTGCCAGCGGGCATGATGGCCCAGCAGGACGCCACCCGGGAATTGCGTTCGGTGGAACAGAGGCGAAGCCCTCAGGCGTTCGAGACCATTCCTGTGCTGAGCGGTGACCGGGTGCGAATGCAGCTGGGGGATATCGCCATCATCCGCCAGGAAGCCAGGGATAACCAGACGGTGATGGAGAACGAGGGCTTGCCCGCCGTTGAGCTGCAACTGCAGCGGGCGGAAAACGGCAACTCCCTCGCCGCCGCCAAGGTTCTGGAAACCTGGCTGGAGGATACCCGGCCGGTGCTGCCGGCGTCCATCAAGATGGAAGTGTATGACGAAACCTGGCAGTTGCTGCAGGACCGTATTTCCCTGTTGGTCAATAATGGTCTGGGTGGTCTGGTGCTTGTGGTTGGGTTGCTGTACCTGTTCCTGCCGGGGCGAGTCGCCATGTGGGTGGCAATCGGGATTCCCACCGCATTTTTGGCGGCGTTGGCTGTGCTCTGGCTGATCGGTGGCTCGATCAACATGATTTCTCTGTTTGCCCTGATCATGGCGCTGGGGGTCATTGTGGATGACGCCATTGTGGTGGGGGAAGACGCCGACGCCCACGCCCGCATGGGAGAGGAATCCATTCACGCCTCCGAGGGGGCCGCCAAACGGATGGTCTGGCCGGTGCTTGCCTCTTCTTTGACCACCGTGGCAGCGTTTATGCCGTTACTGGTGGTAGGTGGCGTGATCGGCAACATCCTGGGCGACATTCCCCTGGTGATGATCTGTGTGCTGATTGCCTCATTGGTTGAATGTTTCATTGTGCTGCCGGCGCACTTGCGCCACGCCTTCAAACGCAAAGCCGGCGTTGCCGGTAAGCCTGCGACAGTCAGACCTCGGGCAAACCCGGTCACCCGATTGCGCAACGGCTTTGAGCGCCGTTTCGATGCGTTTCGTGATGGCCCTTTCCGGCGTTTTTCCCGGTACAGCCTGAAACACCGCGGCGTAACAGTGGCCAGCGCGCTGGCTCTGGCAATCGTCACCGTCGGTCTGCTGGCCGGTGGTCGCCTGGGCTTCAATTTCTTTCCGACACCCGAACCCTCGGTGTTCTACGCCAATGCCAGTTTCGTCGCCGGCACGGACAAGCGTGTAGTGGCAGAGTTCATGCGCGATATGCAACGCACGCTGAATGAAACAGAGCAGGCGCTGGGCGGCGACCTGATTCTCCATGCAGTGACCACCTACGGTGCCACTCAGGGTGCTGAGGGCAGCTCCCGTAACGATGATGAGCTGGGTTCCATGTTGGTGGAACTGGTGCCCTCAGACCGCCGGGATGTCCGTAACCCGGAGTTCATTGAACAATGGCGCCAGCGGCTATCGCTACCCGCCGGTCTGGATTCGCTCAATATCAGCGAACGTCAGGCCGGGCCGCCGGGGCGGGATGTGAATATCCGCCTGACCGGTGACAGTGCCGAAAACCTCAAGCGCGCGGCAGAGGAAGTGGCCCAGGCGCTCAGTACCCTGCCCGGTGTGCTGGATGTCGAAGATGACATGCCCTGGGGCCGGGAGCAGCTGATCTATCAGGTCAGCGCCTACGGCGAGGCCCTGGGCCTGACCACCGTTGATCTGGGCCGCCAGTTGCGGGCCGCATTCGATGGCCGTATAGCCCAGATCTACCAGGACGGTCGTGACGAGATCGAAGTACGGGTCCAGCTCCCCAGGGATCAGAGGGAGCGTTATTCCACCCTGGAGCAACTGACCGTACGAATTCCCGATGGCCGCTTTGTGCCGCTGACCCAGGTGATGAACCTGGACCACCGCCAGGGCTTCCAGGCCCTGCGCCATGCCGATGGCAAGCTGGCGGTGGAAGTCACTTCGGCCCTGAATACCCGAGTCGCCACCACCGATCAGGTCCTGGAAAGCCTGCAGGCCGGCGCCCTGCCGGACATTGCCAGTCGTCATGGCGTGCGCTACAGCTTTGAGGGCCGCTCCGCTGACCAGCGCGAAACCATGGACGACATGAAGACGGGTTTGATGATCGGGGTCGCGTTGATGTACGTGGTGCTGGCCTGGGTGTTCGCTTCCTGGAGCCTGCCGCTGATCGTCATGGCGATCATTCCCTTTGCCCTGGTCGGTGCCCTGCTGGGGCATTGGCTAATGGGCTTGCAACTGACCATCCTGTCGCTGTTCGGGCTGTTTGGCTTGTCCGGTATTGTGGTCAACAACGCGATTATTCTGGTCTCGTTCTACAACCAGCAGCGTCAGAAAGGACTGGGTATTACCGATGCCCTCAATGAGGCGGCCGTGCAGCGGGTTAGAGCCGTCCTTCTGACTTCCCTGACCACCATAGGTGGTTTGTTGCCACTGTTGTTTGAAACCTCCCTGCAGGCGCAGTTCCTGATCCCCATGGCGACGTCCATTGCCTTTGGCCTGGGGTTGTCCACGTTCCTGGTGTTGCTGGTGATACCAGCCTTGTTATCGTGGCTGGAGCAGTTCCGGGAATGGCGGGCCCGGCGCCATGGTGAAGAACCGGAACCGCTGCAGGGGTAATCGTGCTCAGCAAGGTCGGCCAGGAGGAGATGCAATGACAGGCAGTGCGGTGACAGTCAGCGGCTTGGGCAAGACCTTCGGGCGGGGACCGGCGGCGGTTTCGGTGCTGTCCGGTTTGAGCTTCGATCTTCCCGCTGGCCAGTCCCTGGCTCTGATGGGGCGTTCCGGCTCCGGCAAGTCCACCTTGCTGAATATTCTGTGTGGCCTGGAGCAAGCGGACGCCGGCACCGTGATGTTGTTGGGCGAGAACGACTCGACCGCTGACTGGCCATGCCTGCGTCGCGAGCGAATCGGTGTGGTGTTTCAGGAAGCCAACCTGATGCCCACGTTGTCGCTGCTGGATAATGTGCGCTTTCGTGCTTCGCTGGCGGGCCAGCCTGAAACCCGTTGCCAGCATTGGCTGGAGGTTCTTGGGATCGGTGACCTCGGCCACCGCTTCCCGGATCAGGTGTCGGGCGGCCAGCGCCAGCGGGCGGCGCTGGCCATGGTCTTTGCCATGGCGCCGGATCTGATCCTGGCGGACGAGCCTACCGGCAGCCTGGACCGCCACACAGCCAATGACGTCGCCGATGCTCTGTTCAGGCTCCAGGGTGAAACCGGTTGCAGTCTGATTCTCGCCACCCACGACCCGGAGCTGGCCGCCCGTTGCCAGCAGACGCTGGATCTTGGCCATCGGTCCGGGGGCTGACTGCCCATGACCGTGTTTACCGCATTGCTCAGTCACTATCGCCGGCACCCCTGGCAGGGCGCCGCGCTGGCGATTCTGATGTTGCTGGCCACCGCCTTGTGGACCGGGATTCACCACCTTACCAGCCAGGCCCGTGACAGCCTGGGCCAGAGTGAACGGCTGGTGGAGGTGCGTGAACAGGTGCAACGAGTTGACGGTGCAGAGCTTACCGTAGAGGATTTTGTGTTGCTTCGCCGCCAGGGCCTGTGCGTGATGCCCTGGCTGGAGGTCTTGCCGGAGGGCGAATCCCGCCGGGTGATTGGTGTCGACCCTCTGGCGGCTCTGTGTTTTCAGGGCCAGGGCGATGTGGCTACGTTCGATGGCCAGCCGCTGGTCGGCCAGCCTTTTCTGGATATCGCCGACGCAGCTGCTCTAATGGCCGCCGAACAGCAGTTGTTCCTGATCCTGGCGGCGGGCGAGGGTCCTTTGCCCTCGGCCTATCGCACGGCCCCTTTCGCTTTGTCACCGGATACCGGTCAGTTGGGCGACAGTTTCCTGCTGAACCTCGATGCTTTGAGTGTGCTGGTGTTGCTGATTACCGGGTTGCTCCTGCGCAGTGTCTACCTGTTGTCCCTGTCCCAGCGCCGGGACAGTTTCGCGCTCCTGACCCGCTTTGGGGTATCCGGCCGGCGGGTGCGCGGGCATCTGCTGTTGGAGCTTCTGTGTCTCGCCGCCATCACCCTGATACCAGGTATCTGGATCGGTCAGGCGCTGGCCTCGGTGCTGGAGGGAGGCTTCGCTAATGTCATGGAAGGGCTTTTTGATAGCCGTCAGTTAGCGACTGGCGGCAACCACTGGCTGGTGCCCGCATTGGTGATGACCTTGCTGCTGCTGGCTGTGGCCATCGTGGATTGGCTGATGCCGATGGCTGCGTGCGCCATGCCGGGCAGCCGTCTGCGGCCCGCAGCGGCTGCATTGTTGGTGTTGGCCGGCCTGGCCGGTGTGTGGCTGGCCGATGCCTTGTGGTTGCTGTTTGTGGCGCTGGCACTGGTGCTGGCCGGTATCGGGTGGTTGATGCCACGGGGCCTGTCGTTGTTATCTGGTGCAGGTGTGCGTGCCAGCGCCCAGCCGGGTTGGCGTTGGTGGTGGGCCGAGTTTGGTGTGTTGTGCCGGCGCCTGGCATTGCCCCTGGTGGCGTTACAGTTTTCCCTGGCCATGGTGTTGGCCGTGCAGGCTTTGGTGATTACCTTTGAGGACACCTTTGATCGCTGGTTGGGCCAGCGGTTGTCGGCGGATGTCTACATGCAGGTGCCCGATGGCGCGGACAGCGCACTGGCTGCCAATTGGCTGACGGAACATCTTCCAACCGCAGACGAAGGGCTTTGGCACCATGTGCAGCGTGGCTCGGGCCGCTTCCGGTATACGCAAGCCTGGCAGGATGTGGATGTCTTTGCGGTAACGCCGGTTGGCCCGTTGATGACCGGCTGGGGCCTGCTGGAGCAGACATCGCAACCCTGGCAGAAACTGGCGTCTGGAGCGGGGATCATGGTTAATGAACAGCTTGCCTATCGTCTGGATTTGTCCGTGGGTGACCAACTGGAACTGGTGTTAGCGGAGCAGGTCCAAAGCCTGCCGGTGCTGGCGATCTACCCGGATTACGGTCGACCAGCGGGGGAAGTTCTGATTGCCGGGCAGAGCCTGCCAGCGGATTATGACCTGACGTTCGAGAGCTTCTCGCTTTCCCCGGCCAGTGTCAGCTTGCAAACCATTACAGGCGCCTTGCGGACACTCTGGGGCGAGCCGGCTTTGACCATCCGGGACAACCGCGCCATTCAGGATCTGGCCAACCGGGTGTTTGAGCAGACCTTTATGCTGACCCGTGCGATGACGGTGCTGACCCTCGCCCTGGCGGCGGTTGCCCTGTTGCTGATGGGCTGGGTGTTTCTGTCCACCCGCCTGTGGTACTTCCGACTGCTGGAAGTCTGGGGTATGACTAAAGCAGAGATCTTCCGGAAACTCCTGCTGTTGGCGCTGGCAGTCACTCTGAGTGCAGCGGCGCTGGCCTTGCCGCTGGGTGTTGGCCTGACCTGGGTGCTGGTGCACCGTATCAACCCCCTGGCCTTCGGCTGGTCACTGCCGATGGCTGTCTATCCGGTCTTCTGGTTGGAATTGCTGGCCCTGGCGTTGCTGATTGGCGGCTGTATTGCCTTGCTGATGCGCCGGCAGTTGGGGCGCCCTGCGGTTCGCCCATCGGTGACCGGCAGCGTGACGGGAGAAGAGCGATGAGGCTCCGTTGGCTGACCATGATGCTTGTCTGCGGGCTGCTTGCCGGTTGCAGCGAGCCGGGCACAGACGCAGGTTTTGCCGGCCTGGGCGGAGCGGCCGGCCCCGAGGACGGATTCGAGCAGCCGGGACCGGGCACGGAACTGGTTTTCCCCCGGGACTTCGGCCCCCATCCGGCCCACCGCATCGAATGGTGGTACCTCACCGCGAATCTGGAAACGGACGCTGGCGAACCGCTGGGCTTGCAATGGACACAGTTCCGCCAGGCCATCAAGCCCCGCGATCTTGAGACTGAAGCTCCTGATCCCTCGGGCTGGCCATTGCAGGCGGCCTGGATGGCCCATGCTGCCGTCAGCTACCGGGAGCAGCACTGGTTCGGTGAACGTCTGGCCCGGGGTGATCTGGGCCAGGCCGGCGCCACCGTGGAGCCATTCCAGGTCTGGCTTGACCATTGGCAATTGACCACGGGTGACTCCCCGGACGATTGGCAGGTGCAGGTCCGTCACGGGCAGCCTGATACCGACGACTACTGGGCGTTTGACCTTGAACTGACCGTGCGGGGTGCGCCGGTCGCCCACGGCGTGAGCGGCTTCAGCGCCAAGTCAGCCAGCGGCGAAGGTTCCATGTACTTCAGCCTGGTGGATATTGAAGTGACCGGACAGGTGAGGTTAGGGCGTGAAACTCTGCCAGTGCGCGGCAAGGCCTGGTTCGACCGGGAGTGGAGTAGTCAGTTTCTCAAAGCGGGCCAGCAGGGCTGGGACTGGTTTGCCCTGCACCTGGATTCCGGCGACAAACTGATGGCATTCCAGCTTCGGGAGCAGCAAGGTCAATTTCGCTCCGGTACCTGGATACCAGTAGGTGGAGACCCCATGGCCCTGGCTCCGGGCCAGTTGCAACTGGACCCGGACATCAGCGCCGGGCCTGTGCCCACCCGGTGGCGCTTGACCGTACCGGACCATGGTGTCGATCTGATGCTGTCGGCTCCTCCGGGTAACTACACCAATGATGGTTTGTATCCGTACTGGGAAAGCCCGGTAACGGTGACTGGCAGTCACACAGGGGTAGGGTATATGGAATTGACGGGCTACTCCGGGCAGTAGCGCTTTACCAGACCAGGTTGCCAGATGGTGAAGTCTGCTCAGACCGCAGATCAATAATGGCTTCCTGACTTTGCTGTTCGGTTTCAATCAGCTCCCGCAACCGGATCTCCTGTTCTTCCAGGTGGCCAGACAGGTCAATGATGATTTCCACGCGCCGGTTCTTGGCCCGGTTGTCTGCGGTGGTGTTTGCCACCCGGGGGCGGGTATCAGCCAGGCCGGTCACTCGCAGGCGCTCGGGTGACACCTGATCCCGCGCCAGCAACACGTTGGCCACTGCCGCGGCCCGGGCCGCTGACAGGTCCCAGTTGCTGAAGAATCTTTCCGTGCGGATCGGGATATTGTCGGTGTGGCCTTCCACCGCCAGATCGCCGGGCATGTCGGCCAGCACTGCCGCCATTTCCAGCAGCAAGCCCTCGAATTCCCAGGTCAGCTGGGCGGACCCGGACGGGAAGGAGCCCTTCTCTTCAACCCGGATCACGATACGGCGCTGGTCCTCCGAGACATTGATGCGCCCGTCCATAATCGCCGGCTCCAGTACTTCCAGGATCTCTGCCATATTGGCATCCATCTGCTCCTGAATGGCGTCCTGCACCGCTTGCTCAGTTGGACTGTTCAGCGTCTGCAGTTGCGGTTGCTGGTCGGTGGTGGTCTGGCGGATCTCGTTGACCACGGTCGGCTCAGGCGGTGCCGGAGAGAATTTGTCGAAGATCGGGCTGGTGCCCATGGGAACTTCCAGGGCCGGAACCTCCCGCTGAACACCAAAGGCTTTGGACAGCTCACCGGCAATCTGCTTGAACTTCTGGGCGTCGATTTCGGAGAACGACAGTAACAGCACGAAGAAGCACATCAGCAACGACATCAGGTCGGCAAAGGTGACAACCCAGGCCGGTATCGCACGCTTTTCCTCTTCCGGTAACTCGTCCATGGTCAGTCGCTTGCCGTCTCCGCTTCACCGTTCTTTGCGCGTTCTTTCGGGGGAAGATAAGAAGACAGCATCTGTTCAATGATTCGGGGGTTGGTGCCTTCCTGGATGGCCACAAGAGCATCTATATACAGCGACTGCATGCGGGCTTCTTCGGTCATTCGCAGCGACAGCTTGTCGGCGATGGGGGTGGCAATCATGGTGGCAATCATCGCGCCATACAGCGTGGTAAGCAGGGCTACCGCCATGGCCGGGCCGATGGACTTCGGGTCTTCCATGTTCGACAGCATCTGCACCAGGCCGATCAGGGTGCCGATCATACCCATGGCCGGAGCTACATCGGCCAGAGCATTGAATACCTTGGCCCCGGAGCGGTTGTGGTCCAGGGTCATTAGCCGCTCTTTGGTGAGCAGTTGCTTGATGGTGTCGGCGGTCTGGCCATCCACCAGCATCTGAATCCCCTGGGCCAGAAACGGCGAGCTGACGTCCCGGCCTTCGAGCCCCAGAACACCCTGTTTGCGCGCAATCTGGGCAACTTCAACCAGCTCGTCAATGCTGGCCTGGGTTTCCGGAAGCTTGAATTTGAACGCCCGGGCAGCCACCTTGAAGGCATCGAGAAACTGGAAAAAACTGAACTTGGCGAGCACCACCAGCAGACTGCCGCCTACCACGATAAGTAATGACGCCGGGTTGAGAAACACCTCGGGAGACACGCCCAGGATAACCGCCGATGCGATAAGCATGATGGCGCCGACCAGGCCGATCAGGGTGGCAAAATCCACGGTTACTCCGTTAACTGCTCAGGGTTGGGGAAACAGGAGCGAGAGAATACCCTCTGATTATTCCTTAATCAATTGTCACTGTGGTGACATCGCTGGATTCCTGATGCTCTTTCCAGGCGGCATAGCGGTGGAGATCAGATTCCACCAGTTTCAGGCACAACGCCACCACGCCGGCGTCGTCGAGAAAACCGATACCAAAGATAATGTCGGGAATCAGATCGATGGGGTTCAGCACATACAGTAGCGCGCCGGCGATGGCGGCAATGCTTTTCCAGGGGATGGCCCGGTAATCGCCCCGCCAGTAATCCCGCACCAATGAAAACATCAGGCGGATATCGGTGGTAAAACGGCGTAAACGGCCACTACCCCTGACCTTTTTCTCAATCGCTTTCTGGCGCTCCAACAGAGATTCCAGGTCGTCTTTGCCAACCTTGTCTGCCTCGTGTTTCAGTTGCGACGCTGCTGCTTTTTCGGAGAAGAATGCCATAGCTCTGCCCGGTGGTTATTCAATATCTGTAACGGTAACGAAACTCGTGGATGCCGTCATCTGTGTTTGTACTGGGTCGGGCAATAAGCCCGTAAAACACCCTCCGGCCTCAAACGGGCATGCTTGGTGTTGCGCCCGCTGACACGCTTGCGCCACAGTCGGAAGCTGCCCGGCTTCAACTCCCGCCGCATTAGCCTGATGACTTCTTTCTCCGGCAGACCAAAGCAGGCCTCTATGGCTTCAAATGGTGTGCGGTCTTCCCAGGCCATTTCAATCACCCGGGAAACGTCTTCAGGCGTCAGTGTGGAACTCATGGCGGCACCTCAGCCTACAAAAATTCGTTTGGCCAGGCCGGCGCCTTTCAAACCCCGTATGGCCAGGGTGGTCACCAGCCCGCCGATCATGGCGCCCACCACGCCGCAGGTCAGGATGTCCTGCCCGGTAAGGTACAGGCCGGGGATATCTGTTTTCGGCCTCAGCCAACGTTGCTCGAAGCGTTCCGGGGTGTGGTCCAGGCCATAGAGTTCGCCTTGCTCGTAACGGCAGAACCAGGCCGTAGAGAGTGGTGTGGACGTTTCCACATAGTCTACCTTGCCCCGGAGCTGAGGCAGCTTCTCATACATCACTTCCAGCAACTGATCGGTGATCCGGGCTTTCACTGCCTCATAATCATTCCCCCGCTTGCCCCAGGTGGAGCCCTGCCAGGGCTCGAACATCTCCCAGGTGGTGGGGGCAACAATTTCAATGGTGGAGGTGTCGGGCCAGCGATTCTGGTAATCCGGGTCTTTGGCAGCCGGAAACGAGATGTAAACCACGGGGAAAGGCGCGCTCTGGGGGTCTTTCAGGAACTGCTCCACGTTGCCATCGTGGTCTGCGCTCGGGTAAATCCAGAAATTGGTTCGGGGCAATCCGAGCTGGTCGGGCGTGCCCTTCAGACCGATGTACAGACCGATATGTGGCATGGAGGGCTTGATGTGTTCCCGGTGGCCGGGATAGCCAATGCTGTCAGCGACGGACTCCGGCAGCAGTCTTTCGAAGGTATTGATCACCCCCGCGTTGCTGATCACCAGCGGGGCGCGGATGTCGTGGCCGTCGGCCATACGCACGCCAACGGCCTTGCCTTTCTCGATCAGGATTTCCTTCACATCAGCATAGGTCAACACATCGCCGCCTCCGGCCTGAACCACCGGAATAATGGTTTTGGCGATTTCCGAGGCACCGCCGACGGGGTAGAAACCGCCGTACAGATAATGTTTGGCAATGAGCGCGTGTACCATGAAACTCGACTGTTTCGGAGTTACCCCGCAATCGCCCCATTGGCCGGTAATGGCGCCAATCAGTTCTTCATTGTCGGTCAGTTCCCGCAGCACCTCATAGGTGGTGCGGTTAAAACAGTCCGGCAGCACCGTCTTCAGCCCTCTGGAGACCAGTGGGCCTGCCAGAGCGGGCGAGAGTTTGGACAGGGTATACCACTGCATGCCATCGGCCACTTTGCCGAGCAGGGCCAGGTAACGGTCTATAGCCTCTTCTTCGTCCGGGAAAGATGCCAGTAGCGAGTGCCTCAGGCCTTCCCTCCCGGCACGAAGGTTGACCACTTTGTCGCCCAGAAAGAACCGGTCGTAGTTCTCATCCATGGGCGCCCATTCGAGCTTGCCATCGGTGATGTAGTCGAACAGCCGACGCCCGAGGGTATGGCGGGCGCCCATGTCGCCGATATAGTGCACGCCCACATCCCACTCATAGCCATTACGAGCGTAGCTGTGGGTATAACCGCCGGCGGTGTAATGCTGTTCAAGCACAAGGACCTTTTTACCCGCTTTGGACAGGCAGGCGGCAGTGGTCAGGCCGCCAATGCCTGAACCAATCACCAGGGCGTCATAGGGACCTTTCAATCGATTGGCTCGGTAGCGGGTGCCGATACGGATAGTGCTGGGTGTCAGTGTTCTTGAGGCTGTTTTCTTTACCACCACGATTTTCCCCACATGTGCGGATTGGCCCAGTTATCGGGATTGTTCCAGGCTCGTTTATGGTTGTAAGTATCCAGATTGTAGGTGTAAAGCGTGAGTGCGCCGTTCTCGGTTTCCAGCTCTGCGTGGCGCTGGAAACCCAGGGCGATGAAATCGGTGAATCCCCAGTCAGCAGACCGGGGCATGACGACGGCGATCTGGTGAGCGCCGTAGTTTCGCAGTTGGCCAAGTAACAGAGCACCTTCTTCGTAGGGCAGGTGTTCAAGGGTGTCCGTGATCAGTGCAAGATCGGGGGTCTGGGCCGGCGGCAGGTGGGCGTTGGGATCCGTGGTGTCGAGGGTCAGTAGCTCGCAGTCAGCCTGTTTTCGCCAGACCGCCGCGACAGCGTTGGCGGTTTCACCGCAACACAGAAGCGTTGAGGGCTGGCTGGTATCGATGATTCGTGCCAGAACCTTTGCCGGGCTATCCACTGGAGTGCTCATAGAATGGGCCAGTCTGCTGCGTCCACGGTATGCAGGCCCACCGGTTGTGAAGACCTGCCCTGCCATCGTTCAACGAAGGCACCATCAGGATCGTACTGTTGCGCCTGCTTGTCCAGATTGAATTGCCGGAGGCCCCTTGGGTCAGCACCGACGCCTGCCAGGTACTGCCAGTTGCCGTAGTTGCTGGCGACATCGTAATCCACCAGCTGCTGTTCAAACCAGGCGGCACCGTAGCGCCAGTCCAGCTCCAGTTCGTGTATCAGGCAACTGGCGACCAGTTGCCGGGCACGGTTGCTGATATAGCCGGTTTGTCGAAGCTGATTCATGGCGGCATTGACGACAGGGTATTCGGTATTACCCTGACACCAGGCTTTGAAGCGATGGCCATAAAAGGTGACCTGCCTGCGCTTGCACTGCACCCCATCTCGGCAGAACAGCCGGTTGCCGTGCCGGATGGCGTACCAGTAGAAATACTCTCGCCAGAGCAGCTCGAACCATAGCCAATAGGTGGATTCGTTGCGGGTTTGCTTACGCTCATAATCCTCAATGGTTGCAGATACTTCCCGAGCCGACAGGCTGCCATTGGCCAGCCAGGGCGAAAATTTCGACGAGGAATCCCAGTCGTCCAGGGCGTTACGGGTTTCCTTATAGGTGGCAATGCCGTGGTTGCCAAACGTGAACGCCTGCAACCGTTCCAGTGCGGCGGTTTCGCCACCCCGGAAGTCAACACCTGGTGATGGCTCCGGTATCGGCGGGCAGTCGCCGCGGTTATCTTCAGGAAAACCCGGCGGGGGTGGCAAGGCGGTCAGTGTACGAATGCGCAGCAACTCAGGCCCGCGTTCCCCCTGTTTCTCAACCTGTTTCCGAAACTGCGAGAAAGTGCCCGGTAACTCACTGACCGGCATCGGCAAAGCACCTTCAGTGAACAGGCTGAGGGTCTCGAACTGCTGTAGCGTGGTGTCGGGCAGCGCTTGTTTGAGTGCCTGCCATTGTTGTGCTTCGAAGGTGCCGGGCAACCTTGAACGGATCAGTCGTTGGATACCGTGCTGGCGCACCAGTTCGGGGATCACTTGCTCCGGTTCACCGAAGGCGATGTGCAGTCGCTGGCCCAGGGGGCGCAGGCTGCGCTCCAGGTCCATCAGGCTTTGCCAGAGAAAACGCCAGCGGTGCTCACCCATGGCCTGGCACTGGAACGGCCCGTTGGCAAACCAGTGGGGGTCCACCACATAAAGGCACAGCAACAGATCAGAGCGTGATGCCGCCAGCAGGGCGGCGTTGTCGTGCATTCGCAGGTCTCGGGTAAACCAGTAAAGCGTTTTCAAAGTATTAAACCTTCTGAAAAAGTTACCGGAACATACGTCAGTAATTGCCCGGAGGATTGGCGTCTGTTTCAGGCCTTGAGGGCCCTGACGTGCTAAAGTCCAAGGTTAATGCTGGCAGGCAATTCGACTCAACCGGATACCAGGAGATTGAAAGTGATTAAATCCCGCGCGGCTGTAGCGTTTGAGGCTAACAAGCCACTGGAAATTGTGGAAGTGGATGTGGCACCGCCCCAAGAGGGCGAAGTGCTGGTGAAGATTGTCGCCACCGGTGTGTGCCATACCGATGCCTACACTCTGTCTGGTGCCGACCCGGAGGGCCTGTTTCCGACGATTCTGGGCCATGAAGGTGGGGGTATTGTGGAAGCGGTTGGCCCGGGCGTGAAAGACCTGAAGGTAGGTGACCATGTCATCCCCCTGTACACCGCTGAGTGTGGCGAGTGTAAGTTCTGTACCTCTGGCAAGACCAACCTGTGCGGTGCGGTGCGGGCCACCCAAGGCAAAGGTGTGATGCCGGATGGTACTTCCCGTTTCTCGTACAACGGCCAGCCGCTGTACCACTACATGGGCTGCTCTACCTTCTCCGAATATACCGTGCTGCCGGAAATTTCACTGGCCAAGATTCCCAAAGAAGCGCCACTGGAGAAAGTGTGCCTGCTCGGTTGCGGTGTGACCACTGGCATCGGTGCGGTGATGAATACCGCCAAGGTGGAAGAGGGCGCGACCGTGGCGATCTTCGGCCTGGGCGGTATCGGCCTGGCCGCGATCATCGGCGCGACCATGGCCAAGGCCAGCCGTATCATTGCTATCGACATCAATCCGGGCAAGTTTGACATCGCCAAGCAGCTGGGTGCCACCGACGTGGTCAACCCCAACGACTACGACAAGCCGATTCAGGAAGTCATTGTCGAGATGACCGATGGCGGCGTGGACTACTCGTTTGAATGCATCGGTAACGTCAAGGTGATGCGCGCGGCCCTGGAATGCTGCCACAAGGGCTGGGGTGAGTCGGTGATCATCGGCGTGGCCGGTGCCGGCGAAGAGATCAGCACCCGCCCGTTCCAGTTAGTGACCGGTCGGGTCTGGAAAGGCTCAGCGTTTGGTGGCGTAAAAGGCCGTACCGAGTTGCCGTCCTATGTAGAGAAAGCCGAGAAAGGTGAAATCCCGCTGGATGTGTTTATCACCCATGAAATGCCGCTGGAAGACATCAACAAGGCGTTTGACCTGATGCACGAAGGCAAGAGCATTCGTACGGTGATTCACTTCTGACCACGGATTCACCCGTATCAGAACGTCAAAGGGGAGGCCGCCGGCCTCCCCTTTGTTTTTCATGGTCATGGACTCAACAACTCAGTTGGTCTGTAAGGCCTGGACTACGGCCTTGGCGGTGCCCTCGGAAGAGGCCGGGTTTTGCCCGGTGATCAGCTTGCCATCCACCACGATGTGCGGTGCCCAGTCATCACCCCGGCTGTAGCGGGCGTTGTTCTGCTTGAGCATGTCTTCGAGCAGAAAAGGCACGATATTGGTGAGCTGCACGGCGTCTTCTTCGGTATTACTGAAGCCTGTGACCTCGCGGCCGCCCACAATGTTCTGGTCGGGCTTGATGAACACGTTCTTGAATACCGCCGGCGCGTGGCACACAGCGCCAATAACCTTGTCCTGCTCGTAGGCGGTCTTGATCAGGGCGATGGACTTTTCATCCTCCGCCAGGTCCCACAGCGGGCCATGACCGCCGGGGTAGAAAATGGCATCGAACTGGTTCATGTCCACATCCGCCAGTTTCTTGGTGCTGGCGAGCATTTCACGGGCATGGGTGTCCTCCATGAACCGGCGGGTGGAATCGGTGAGCGCGTCTTCGGCTTCACTGTTCGGGTCCACCGGCGGCTGGCCGCCTTTCGGGGATGCCAGAGTAATGTCGGCACCGGCATCCTTGAATACGTAGAAAGGTGACGTAAACTCTTCCAGCCAGAAGCCTGTCTTGTGGCCGGTGTCGCCCATTTGGTCATGGGAGGTTAGTACCATCAGTATCTTCATAGTCGTCAATCCTTGTAACGGGTTTTATAAACGGATTTGCTGCGCCTTAACCCGAGACCTTGTGGCGGGGTGGCGAGAATTCAACAGGGATTACGGTTACAGGGAGGTTATGGATGCTGCGGCCTACTATACTGTCATCGTTTTACACTCATTTGACCATGGATTGAGGCCGAAATGGACGTGAGAAACACACCGCTGTGGCTGGCATCTATACTGCTGGCGTTCTCCTTGTCAGCACAGGCGCAACAGGGCACGGAAACCGTCGAACCACTCACGGTGACCGTCGGGGTGAATCATTCTCCGCCCTATCGGATACTGGAAGTGGGCCAAAAAAGTGGCTTGTATCTGGAAATATTTGAGGAAATTGCGGATCGGCTTGGTTGGAAGGTGCAGTACCGGGAGGCGCCGTTCCGGCGTATTCTGCTGATGCTGCAAAAAGGGGAAGTGGATGTGATGCTGGGGCCGCTGAGAACCGATGGGCGCGAGGACTATATGACCTTCGTTGCGCCGGCGTTCCCGCCGGAACGTCGCCTTTTCTTCTATATGGACGAGGAACACCGGATCGCTCGCTACAGCGACCTATACGGAAGGACGATCGGGGTGCTGGACGGCGCCACCTACTTCAGCCGATTTGATCGCGACCAGGTTCTGATCAAGGAATCCGCGCCACACTATGAGAACCTGATGCGGATGATGGAAAAAGGCCGGGTGGATGTGGTGATCGCTCCGGAACTTGTGGGCCTGTATACCGTTCGTAAGCTGAATCTTCCGGTACAGATTTCACCCTTTTTTGTACCGGGCGAAAGTTCCTGGATTGCGCTGTCGGGTAAATCGCCGGCTATCAAATATGCCGACGACATTCGCGCAGCCCTCAAGCTGATCGAACGTGAAGGTATCAAGGAAAATCTTGTGTTGAAGTACCTGGAACAGCCCGCTCAATGACCCCTGACCACACCGATTTATGGTTTTTGCCCCTTGGCGGCACGGGTGAAATCGGCATGAACCTTAACCTCTACGGCCATGATGGCCAGTGGTTGATGGTGGACTGCGGGGTGACCTTCCCCAAACCGGGGCGTATCGCGGCCGATGGCACCGTGCACCATCGTGGTGAACCTCCGGTACAGATGGCAGACCCGGCATTTATCGCCGACCGGCGGGACAAGCTGGCGGGGTTGATCATTACCCACGCCCACGAGGATCACATCGGCGCCGTGCCCTATCTCTGGCCACTGCTGCAGTGCCCTGTTTACACCAGCCGATTTACCGCTGAGATCCTGCGCCGAAAGCTGGCGGAGTTTGATCTGTTGCATCGGGTGCCGATCATCGAGGTGGACACCGGGGAGCGCCGGCAGATTGGCCCGTTCAATGTTCAATGGCTGGCACTGACTCATTCGATTCCCGACCCCAACGCCCTGATGATCCGCACCCGGATTGGCAACATTTTCCACAGTGGCGACTGGAAACTGGATGACAATCCCCTGGTGGGGCACGGTTATGCCACCTCGACGTTTACCGACCTGGCCGAAGAAGGTGTGGCTGCCATGGTCTGCGATTCCACCAACGCTACGGTGCCCGGACACTCTGTTTCCGAGGCTGCGCTGCACGAAGGCTTGCGGGACCTGATTGCGGTGGCCGAGGGCCGTGTGATTGTCACCTGCTTTGGCAGCAACATTGCTCGTCTGCACACGCTGGCTAGCATTGCCCGGGAAACCGGCCGCTACATGGGATTGTTGGGTCGCTCGTTGATCAATATGAGTGGCGCGGCCAAGGCTACAGGGCTTTGGCCGGGCTCAGACAAGTTAATCAGCCCCTCGCACCTGGGTTACCTGCCGCGCCATGAAGTGCTGGGCGTGGCCACCGGCAGCCAGGGGGAGCCGCGAACCGCACTGCGGCGCCTGGCCCAGGGTAGCCACCCGGATTTTGAGCTGGAAGCCGGTGACACGGTGATTTTCAGTGCCCGGGCAATACCGGGCAACGAAGAAGCCATCGAGACGCTGATCAGCCAGCTACGCAAGCTGGGAGTCATCGTCATTACCGCCGAAGATGCCGGCGCGCCCATTCATGCTTCAGGTCATCCGGCACAGGATGAACTCAAGGCGATGTATCGCTGGGTTCAGCCCCGTATTGCCATTCCTGTTCACGGTGAGGCTGAACACATGGACGTGCATGCCGATCTCGCGAAAGGTGCAGGCGTGCCCAGGGCCATGGTTGGCCGTAATGGCGATCTGTTCATGGTGCGGCCAGTGCCGGGTATTCGGCGCCAGGTTGTCGAAACCGGACGGCTGGGGTGGCAGAAGCAGGAGTTGGTCAGGGTCTACTGATGGCTACAAGGAACTTAGTAAGCTTATGATGGTCTATGTCGCCAATCCGTGAGTGACGCAAGGGAATGACTATGACCACTATTCGTTTATGGGATCTGCCGGTCAGGCTGTTTCACTGGTTGTTGGTGTTGGCGGTGGTTGGTGCCATCGTCACCACCAAGCTCGGTGGCAGCTGGATGGTGTGGCATGAGCGATTTGGCCTGCTGGTTGTTGGCTTGCTGGCCTTCCGGCTTGCCTGGGGTTTCGTTGGCTCCAGCTATGCGAGATTTACCCGGTTTGTGCGTGGCCCCGGGGCCATCCTGGCCTACCTGAAAGGCCAGTGGCAGGGCGTCGGCCACAACCCGCTCGGCGCCCTGTCGGTGCTGGCGCTGATTGGCCTGTTTGGCTTTCAGGCGGTATCCGGGCTGTTTGCCAATGATGAAATCGCCTTCTATGGGCCGCTTTACCCGTTGGTGTCTTCCGATCTGAGCGCCACCCTCAGCGGCTGGCACAGGCAAACGGAATGGTATCTGTATGGCCTGGTGGCCCTGCATGTGGCCGCGGTGATGTTCTACACCCACGTCAAGAAAGACAATCTGGTGAAACCGATGATCACCGGTAGGAAAGTGGTCTCACAAGGGCGCGCCGAAGATGCTAAAGGCGGGGGTGCGATGGCATTCGTGGTGTCTCTGGTGCTTGCACTGGCGGTGGTCTGGGCGGCCAGCGGTGAGCTTGTATCACCACCGCCGGCGCCCGCACCTGCACCCCAGGATCTGGGCTGGTAGGTTCGCTGGGCGAATCAGTCAGCGCGGAAGTTGTCGTGGCAGGCCTTGCAGGTTTGCCCGACTGCGCTGAACTGCCTTGCCAGGGCTGAACGGTCGCCGGTTGCGGCCACTTCCTGCAGTTTGTTGGCTTCGCGAACAAAGTTGGTACCTACTTCCCGGACTTTATCCATTTGCTGGAAAAACTCAGGTTTCAGGCGGGTGTTCTCTGCTTTATCCATGGCCGAATCCGGGCTGTACAGGGCGCCCATGCCAGAGTTGGCGATGGCCGCAATGGCATTGGCCGCCGCTTTCATCTGGTCAGCGTTGAATTCCACGTCACCGTCCACGGCCTGGGCTTTGATCTTGCCCATGTTCCAGGACATAAACTGGTAACCGGCTTTGCGTGCTTTGATCTGGTCTTCGACGCTTAGCTGGGCAACGGCTGGTACGGCAAACGAAGCGGCCAGTATGGCGGCGGTAATCACACCGGATTTCTTCATCTCAGGTCCCTCTCTTTTGGTCTGATTGGTTAGGTTACCAAAATGCTTTATAAAGGCATGGTTATGAGCATGCTACCTGTATAGACTCATTGCTGACAGTTATAACAGACTAAAGTTCAACCTGGAGAAATTCCGAGTATGGCGATCTGGACGGTAACCCCGAACCTGGAACACATGGCCGAGGCGAGTAAAAACACCGCCGTCAGTCATATGGGCATTGAGTACCTTGAAATTGGGGACGACTACGTGAAAGGCCGCATGCCGGTGGACCAACGCACGGTGCAGCCGTTTGGCATTCTGCACGGCGGCTCGTCGGTATTGCTGGCAGAAACTCTGGGCAGCATGGCGGCCAATTGCTGTCTGAAAGACAAGAACACCGTGGCGGTGGGGCTCGATATCAACGCCAACCACATTCGCCCGGTGACCGGCGGCTGGGTATACGGCACAGCCCGCGCCCAGCACATCGGCAGCACCACCCAGGTTTGGGAAATCCGCCTGGAGAACGAGCAAGGCAAGCTGACCTGCATCTCAAGGCTGACAATGGCGGTTACCAAGCGTCCTGGTTGATGGGTTTGCGCGCCAGTGTATTGATATGTCCTGGTGGTACTCTTGGTTTTTGGGTGAAGATTGAGGGATATCAAGATTAAAGCCGGATGGTGGGCGTTGGGGATGTTATACTTTCTGCATTAGTTGACTTTGTCAACAAAACGGCGGTGAGTTATCCCGTTCTGTGGAGCCCATGTGTCAGTATCCTCGCTGAATACCGAAGCTTTCCGGCAATGCTTTCGCGCGCTTGCCCTGGCGCTTGCTGCCAGCTTTCCTGCCCTGGCGGAAACCCAGAGTGGTTTCGCCTGCGATACCCTGATGGTGAGTGGTAACCCGGAGTATCCCCCGTTGCTGTGGCAGTCGGATCAGGCGCCCGGGCGCCTGATTGGTGCGGTACCGGCATTGCTGCAAGAAATTGTCGAGCCACTAGGAGTAGACGTCCGGGTTCGTGAGAAGGGATCCTGGGCTCGGGTTCAGCGCCTGGCGCAGTTAGGGGAGATTGACCTTGTGGCAGGGGCCTTCATTACGTCGGAGCGCATCGGATACATGGATTATGTGTTGCCGCCGATGATTCAACTGCCTACCACGGTGTGGGTGCCGAAAGAACGCCCGTTTTTGTATCGTCATTGGCCCGACCTTCTGGGCAAACGGGGCAGCACCCTGATCAACAACAGTTTTGGCCAGCGTTTCGATAACTATGCAAAAGCAAACCTCATGATCGAAGGGGTGCGTTCCATTGATCAGTCATTCCTGATGGCCAGGGCGGGCCGGGTCGACTATGTGTTGTATGAACAATTGCAGGGGCAGGTGAAACTTCAGAGACTCGGGCTTGCCGATCATTTTATTGCGCTAGCCCCGCCAATTTCGAGGGAGGGGCTGTTCTTTGCGTTCCCGAAAGGCTCGCCGTGCAATTCGGAACCTTTCAGAGAGGCCTTTATGGAACGTTTGACCCTGCTCACGGAACAGAGGCGGTTGGAGGCCCTGATAGATGAATATTCCGCCCTTTACTTAGGGACAGGCAGTTAGCTGACAGCCAGCCCGTATCAGGCCGTTGGAGTGGTGTCTACTCTTACCTGGTTGCGGCCCAGGTCTTTGGCTCGGTAGAGCGCTTTGTCGGCCCGGTGTAGCAGGTCTTCAAGGCGACCATCGCCATGGGAGAGTGTAGTGATACCAAAGCTGGCACTGGGGCAAATCGAATGGCCATGGTGGAAGACTGTCAGATCTGAGAGCAGTCCCAGTAGTCGCTCCGCCATTTCCTGCGCCTTGGCAGATCCGGTTTCCGGCAGCAGCATGGCAAATTCCTCACCGCCCATTCGGGCAACGATATCCGATTCCCTGATATTGTCCTTCAGCAAAGCGGATACTCGCCTGAGTACCTCGTCCCCGGCATCGTGCCCGTAGGTATCGTTCACCTGTTTAAAGAAGTCCAGGTCCATCATGATCAGTGCCAGGGGCGTCCGATGTCGGTGGGCCTGGCTCAATAGCTGGCCGCCAAACTCGAAGAAGGCACGTCGATTGTGAAGGCTGGTCAGTTCATCCGCTAGGGCCGCTGCCCGGGCCTGTTTATGGGCATTGTGAAGGGCCAGTTCCATCTGCTTGCGGTCGGTGATGTCGGTGGCGATTTCCAGTCTTGCCAGCCGGCCATCGGTCCAGCGAATGGCCTGGTCCCTGCACTGATACCAGCGCTGGTCGAGCTGGTTCTGGAATTCCCAGACGTGGGGCGGATTAGGTGTGCCATCGTTGGCGACCAGTAAGTCATTGGTGCAGAAGGAGCAGGGGCCGTCGTTGTCTTGAAGTACCTGCCAGCATTTTCGGCCGTCGATGTTTCCCCAGATCCTCCGACCGTAGGCGTTCATGTACAACAATTCGTGGGATTCGAAGTCGGACACATAAACCAGAGCATCGAGATTATCCAGTACAGCCTGGAGCCCTTCGGCAGAGGTGCCGGTATCTGGAACCGGTTTGCCCGGGCGGGCTGGCAGATTGAGGGATGGTATGCTGGATTTCATTGGTGTTCTTGTCTTAGGTCGGTTTTTAGCCAGTGCAGTTTTGAGTATGGCGTCTTCCGCCACTGCCTGCATCTGAAAGTTATCGTATTTTTCGGATTGTACCTACGTTTGCCAGAAGGCTTCGGATGGTGTTCAGTAGAGAAAAAGCATTAGCAGGAGCATCGGGTATGGGGCATCGATCATTGCCACTCTGGTGGCTGGGGCTCGCCGCGGCGCTGATTCCCATGATTACCATCCACCTTACCTTTGCGGTGTCGGTGGCAGAAGGGTATGTGTCGTGGTGTGTGCCGTATTGGGACAGCTGCACCAGCATCAGCCGCACCGGGCGTCACGGTACCGCTTATTTCATATTTAAGGGGACTATGCTGCCTGCGGCAATCCTTGGTATTTTATTCTGGTGGCTGAACGGTCTCTGGTTGCGCCAGCTTGGTGTTCGGGCCCGGCGTGTTGCCTGGGTGCCATGGCTGGGGTTTATTGCCTGTGCTGCGCTTGCTTTTTATACCCTGGCGCTGGGCCATGCCGGAGACGGTTTTAACCTGACTCGCCGTATTGGCGTTGTCCTTTATTTTTCGTTCACCTACCTTTGTCAGTTGCTGGTCAGTGCCTGCCTGATGAACCACCCCCGATGGTATGACTCCGGTCTGCGTTTGTTGCGTCTTTGCCAGCTGACGCTGGCAGTGGGTATTCTTTCGGTGATTCTGACGGCAGTGGTGCCGGACTGGTACAGCCAGAAAGACGATGCCTTCGAGTGGGTGCTGGCGCTGCTGATCAATTTGCATGCGCTATGGCTGGCGTTGCTGTGGCGGCGCAGCGGGTTTCGCGCCAGGCTGTGGGCAGATTGAAGGCCGGCGGGACAGGCCGGGGGCAGCTTGCTAGACTGCCGCAAACCGGTCCTCATGAGCCTGTCACCATGACCACGATGACATCATCAAGCCTGTGCCCCTGTTGCAGCGGCAAGGTCTACCACGACTGCTGCCAGCCCTGGCATTCCGGGCAGTTGGCGCCTACCCCTGAGGCGCTGATGCGCTCTCGCTATGCGGCGTTTGTGCTGCGCAATCCAGACTACCTGCTGGCCACCTGGCACCCGGATACCCGGCCCGGGGAGTTGGGGCTGGACAGCTCTCCGGAGTGGGTGTCGTTGCAGGTGTTGGATGCCAGTGAACAGGGCGCCCGTGGGCGCGTTCACTTCCGTGCGGTCTACCGGGCGGGAACCGGTTGGGGCTATCTCGAGGAAATCTCGGACTTTGTGCGGGAAGGCGACCGCTGGCTTTACGTCGCCGGCAAAACGAGCGAGGGTGCCCTCAAACCCGGCCGCAACGACCCTTGCCCGTGCGGCAGTGGAAGAAAGTACAAAGCCTGTTGCCTGAAGGGGTGATCACTCGAATTCAGGCAGCTCCGGTTTTACTACGGGTTTGCCTGCTTCAGCCCAGGCATCAAAACCGCCTTCGATGGACAGCACATTCAGGTAGCCCATTTCTTTCAAAGCCCTGGCGCTGAGCGCCGCGCGCCCGGAGTTCTTGCAGTAGAGCACGATGTTCATCTGCCGGTTGTCGAAGGCCGGATCGTTGCTGAATTTGAACTCCAGCAAACCCCGCGAGACATTGACCGCACCGGGCAAGTGACCGGCCCGGTACTCCTCGCCATCCCGCACATCCAGCAGTAGATCGGCGTTTTGAATCGCCGTGTCGGCATCGGCCAGCGGCACTTCCTTGATTTCTTTCTTGGCGGCTGTGACCAGATCAAGGGCAGTTTTCATGGTAACTCCTTAGCGATTCAGACATTCGTGTCAGGTTAAGGCAAATCATGGCTTCCCGTCACCCTCGCTGTGCTAGATTATCTCGTTCAGTGATGAGGAACCTATGCACTCAAAGACTCCGGTTAACCAGGAAACCACCAAAGGCGTTTTCTATGGTCTGGCTGCCTATACCCTATGGGGCAGTTTTCCCCTGTACTTCGCGTTGTTTGAAGGCATTCCCGCCTGGGAAGTCCTGATTCACCGGGTGATCTGGTCCTGCCTGTTTCTCGCCATCGTCATTTCTCTGCTCAAACGATGGTCTACGGTGATGGCGGCCTTAAAGCAGCCGAAGAGACTGGGGTTCGTGCTCGGTTGTGCGCTGTTCATTGCCGTTAACTGGGGCGTCTACATTTATGCCGTGGAAACCCGGCACGTGCTGCAGGCCAGTCTGGGGTACTTCCTTACCCCGCTGGTGAATGTGGCCATGGGGCTGCTGATTCTGGGGGAGCGCATTTCGCGCCTGCAAGTGGTTGCGGTGGTGCTCGCAGCGGTGGCGATTCTGTACCAGTTTATCCTGCTGGGAGAGTTGCCCTGGATTACCCTGGTGCTTGCGTTCAGCTTCGGCACCTATGGACTGCTGCGAAAGAAAGTCGAGCTGGATGGGCTGTCTGGCCTGTTTGTGGAAACGCTCTTGTTGCTGCCGCTGGGGCTGTTGACCCTGGCCTGGCTGTTATCGCAGGGTTTGTCTCACTTTGGCAGCACCAGCTACAGTACCTTTTTGCTGCTTTCCAGCGGTGCGGTAACTGCCATTCCCCTGCTGGCCTTCGCCGGTGCTGCCCGGCGGCTGAAACTCTCGACGGTGGGGTTTCTGATGTATATAAACCCCACCATCCAGTTTCTGATTGCGCTTTTTGTATTCCACGAGCCCCTGAGCACGGCAAAACTGGTGAGTTTTGGCATGATCTGGGTGGCGCTGGGGATTTATTCCTGGTCGGCCTGGGGTCAAAGGGCGAGATCATGAAGCAGGGTATCACCGGCTATCACTAAGACGATGAGCAGCCAGGCCCTCAGGCCATCGTCTCCAGATAGGCTTCCAGTTCGTCGGCCAGCCAGCCTACCACGGCGCCGCCCTGGGCCTGTTCCGATTCCAGGGCGCTGAACACTTTCCACCAGCGTGCGCTGCGGTGGTGGATGGTTTTCAGTTGCTCTTTCCTCAGTGCCTCAGCAATCAATGGCAACGGCAGGTCCGCCCAGCCGGCGCCGTCCATCACCGCATCGCGGATCAACTCGTACTGGGTAAACGCCAGGTAGTTGGCGGTTTCCGGTGAGTCCGCCACCAGCACTGAATCCTGCATGTAGGCAATGGTGATTTCGGTGTGACTGATCAGGTCGTCCTGGGTTACCCGTTTGAGCTGGCTAAGCGGATGCTCCGGCGCCGCCACGGTGAGCATGCGCACGTCGGCCAGTTCGCGGAACCATTGATAGCCCTCATTCATCAGTTCCGGCATCAGCCCGTAGGCGACATCCACTGATTGGTTGCGAACGAGCGACGGCAGCTCCCGAGGGGGTGCCAGGTAGATCGACAGGCTGGTTTGCGGAAAGCGTTCTTTCAGGCGTCGGAGGATGTCCCTCCACACGTTTTCCGGTATGGCGTCGTCCCGGGCGATGCGTAAGACCGATTCGGCACCGCTGAGGTGGTGCTGGCAGCGGGCCTGAATCTGCCCGGCTACCTGATCAAAGCGCCGGCAGTCGGTGAGAATGGACTGGCCGATGGCGGTCAAATGCAGCTGGTTGCCGCTGCGCTCAAACAGCTCAACCCCCAGTTCATCCTCCAGCGAGGCCAGCACAGTACTCACGGTGGTGCGGCTGCGATTCAGCTCCCTGGCGGCCGCGGCAACGCTGCCGTTCCGGACTACGGATAGAAAGGTTTTAATCTGGGAAGTTTTCATGCTTGTCTCGTAGCGCCGGATTTTCCGTCGCTCAGCGACTCACGGCTTCGTGGTGATGCCGATAATATGGCCGGCAATTCTCAGGAGGTCAAAATGTTTACTTCTCTGGCGCGGGAAAATATGGCGCTGACATTATCTGCGGCCGGTGCGGGCTTGTTTGCTGTCGTCGGTATCGGCTGGGGGCTTTGGGTTGATTCCCTGGTCATTCTTTTTGATGGCGCCTATTCACTGATCAGTCTGGCGCTGTCTCTGCTTTCTCTCTATGCCGCTCGCCTGGTGCGTCGGCCAGCAACAGAAGACTATCCATTTGGTTTGGGTGCGGTGGAGCCGCTGGTGATTGCGGTGAAAGGCCTGGTTATTGCCCTGGTGTGTGTGCTTTCGCTGGCCTCGGCGGTGGTTTCGCTGCTGCAGGGTGGCCGTGCGGTGGCCGCCGATATGGCCATGGTGTTTGGTGCGGTGAACGTGGTGGGTTGCCTGGCCGTGTGGGTCTACCTGCGCTGGTCCAGCTTTCAGAACGACTCCGGGCTGGTCAGGGCCGAGCAGCGGCAGTGGCTGATGGACAGTGCCCTGAGTGCTGCCGTGATGATCGGTTTTGCCGCCGCCTGGATGCTGGAGAAAAGCCAGTGGTCAGAACTGGCAGTCTACGCAGACCCGGTGATGATGCTGGTGATCTCGGTATATTTCATGACCGTGCCGGTAAAAATGATTCTGGAGTCGGTGCGGGAGTTGCTGCTGGCGGCACCCCCGGAAGACGCCATGGACAATATTCAGGAAACCCTGGAAGACCTTGGCTTGAATCCAGGCCAGGTGAAGGTGGCGAAGTTGGGCCCCAATCTGCTTCTGGAAGCTCGTATGGTCAGAATCTGAACCTGGTGGTCTGGCATCAGCCAGCCTTCAGCCCGCCGATGGACAAAATCAGTCGACGGGTGTCGTCCTTTTCGATGGCCAGGTAGTCCAACAGTGCCTGAATCGCGCCATCTGATTGGTCCGGATGGTTTGATGCGAACCGGTTGACCAACTCAATCTGGACATGCAGATCCTGAAACCGGCCATAGAGATCCTGGCGCTGTCGAAGGATTTTGAGGGCCGGTTTCCAGCTGTCGATGTCCAGTTCCATCAGATAGCGGATGCGCTTTAGCAGCTTGCGCAGATTATGGATGTCTTCGTCAGGAGCGTCGTGCAGCAGTTCGGCGGTCTTCCGGTTGAATATTCTCAGCCGGTGTTCAACGCTCTTTTGAATGTCTCTGGTGCTGAGCTTGTCGATCAGTTTGCGGAACTGCCGGGACTGCAATTCATCTTCCCAGCTGTGCAGACTCCGCCGGTAACGTTTGCTGCTGAGCCGTTTCGCCAGTTTTTTCTGTTCCTGCTCCACCCGTTCGCCGACCCACTGGGCCAGTGCCTGGCACAGCTCAGGCTGACCCCCGCACAGCTTCGGCAGAGCCTTTTGGAATACGTGCAGGTCTCGGAGCGCACTGGTGGCCTGGGCATGTCGCTTCAGGTGGGAAATGTGGCCCCTTAAGGATTTACTGCCCGTCACCTCCGCCAGGGATTCCGCCACGGCCCGGCTGCGGCGAAGGGCAATGCGGTACTGGTGCAGAAACTCATCATCCAGGCCGAGCACCACCCCTCTGTGCAATTGATTAAGACTCTCGGCCTGCTCTGAAAGCGCCGAGGGAAGGTCTTTGATCCTCGCTGTGCCGGCGATCTTGTGCCGTTTCTGATTCTTGCGTTTGAACGCCTCGTAACTGAAGTCAACAGGGGTCAGGAAGGTTTCAAGCCGCCCCTCACGCTTGCCGAGCTTGCGCCAGTGTTTGATCGGCAAGCGGATATGAATGAAGCTGGCGGTAGGGAGTTCAAAGGGGGCGTGGGGCACCAGGGTGGCTGCAAGCTCCAGAAGCGCTGGATTATGCCCGACAATGGCGAGGGTTTTCGCCTGGTCGTCACAGTTCTGCAGCCACTGTAATAGACGCCGGTAATCAAAGCTATAGAGTGCCGGGTCGGTATGAACCCGCGTTTCGGAATCGGGGTGGGGCAAAATGCCCTGCAGTGTTTGTTGAGCGCGAAGGGCCGGGCTGGCGTGAATGTCTCCGGCCAAGGCTCCGCACCGCAGTAATGCCTTCCTCAGGGGTGCCAGCTGTTGCTCGCCTCGATGGTTAAGCGGGCGGTCCTTGTCGCTGAGGCTTTCGTTGTCCCAACTGGACTTGGCATGGCGGATGAGAAAAAGGTGCTTCACGGTGGGCTCTCCCCGGCACGTCTGACATGAAACTTTAGTCTGACACAAGCTCAAGTCGTTTACATGACGGCCGATACCCGAATTACTCGAAGGGCCTGATGCATCAGGCCTGGCAATAAAGTCGACAGGTTTATACTGACGTATTGGTATACAGGCGTTAACAAACTGGAACAGCTTCACGCCTTGCACTGTGGATAATCCCGAGTCCTGAGCAGACAATCCGGAGCACAATCATGGCATTTATGAGCAACCTGACCATACGAGCCCGCCTTTTGATCGGCGTACTGGTGCCCGTTCTGATTACGGCGGGCACTATCGCCTGGATCACCGCCAGCCAGATTCGGGCAAACGGTGAGGCGGAGTTGGAGCGTCTGGGGGAGGAACTTCTGGATGCCCACAAGGAAGGTCTGAAGAATCTCGTGGAAACGGCCCGGGCAGTGGTTATGGATGCCAAGAACAACTCCGGGTTGTCCGACAGGGAAGCCCGGGAGGAAGCCCGCAAAAGGCTGCGCTCCATCACCTTCGGGAAGGATAACTACGTGTTTGCCTACGCCCGTAATCTGGATAATCTGGCCTATGCTCCGGACCCTTCCCGTGAGGGGCCGACGACCAACCCTGCTACTCAGAAACTGGTTCGGGACCTGTTCTCAGCGGCGGGAACCGACGGCTTCTATGAGTACGACTGGCCAAACCCCGCCTCGGGCGAGGTGGAACCCAAAGTGTCCTACTCAAGCATTATCTCAGGCTGGGACTGGATGATCGGAGCGGGTATCTACGTAACCGACATCGAGCGGGTTCTGGTTGAGGCTAGAAAGGAAATCGATTCAACTATTTCGTCTGCCATGGGCTTTATCCTGTTGGTGACTTTCATTGTGGTTGCCGTGTCCCTGATCATCGGCCTGGTGATTGGCCGCACCGTGACAGCGCCCCTGAACAAAGTCAGCAATATCATGCAGGAAATTGCCGACGGTGATGGCGACCTGCGCCAGCGTTTGCCGGAAGAAGGCAAGGATGAGCTGTCAGAGCTGGGTCGACGGTTCAATCATTTCGTGATCAAGATTCAGGACACCATTCGTGAAGTGGGCACGACCACCGATCAGGTCGCCTCGGCCGCCGAAGAGCTGAGCCGTGTGGCCAACGAAACCCGCCAGTCGGTTCAGGAACAGGGCTCGGAAACAGACCAGATTGCCTCGGCGATCAACGAGATGGCAGCGACCATTCAGCAGATCTCCGGCAATGCCAATGAAGTGGAGAGCGCCGCTTCAGACGCCGACCGCATGGCCCGTGAGGGTGGTGAAACCATCACCAGCGCGCAAGGTGCCGTCAACCAGCTGTCAGAAGAAATGGAGAGCACGGCCGCCAGCATCAATGCCCTGGCGGAGAAGTCCAATGACATCCAGCAGGTGCTTGACGTTATCCACGCGGTTACCGAACAGACCAACCTGCTGGCGCTGAACGCGGCCATCGAAGCGGCACGGGCGGGTGAGCACGGTCGTGGCTTCTCGGTGGTGGCGGACGAGGTTCGGCAGCTGGCCAAACGCTCTGCTGAGTCCGCGGATCAGATCCGGGAAATGATTGATGGCTTCGTGGCGGAATCCAAGGCCTCGGTGGAGCGTATGAACAACTCGCGCAAGAGCTCGGAAGCGACGGTTGAACGCATCAATCACGCCACCGGTGCCCTGAACACCATTGTGACCTCGGTCACCCAGATTCATGACCAGGTGACCCAGATTGCCACGGCTGCGGAGCAGCAGAGCCAGGTGGCCGAGGAAATCAACCAGAACGTGGTGCGCATTGTCGACGCCGCCCAGCGCAGCGATACCGGCGTTACCCAGACCAATGAAGCCAGTCACGAGCTGGCGCGTCTGGGCGAACACCTGCGGGAGCTGGTGGGCCAATTCAAGGTCTGAGTCTGTCCAGGGCCGGCCTGCCGCATTGGCGTGGCGGGCCTTCACGGTTATCATGGCTTTCCGTTACTTGTTCGTTTTACCTTCAAAGCAATAACAATGGAAGCCAACACCATGTCAATGCGCAGAATTTTCATGGCGGCCCTTGCGACGTTTGCCCTGCTGGGCAGTCCCTTTGCGGCGGCCGATAAAACTTACACCATCCGTCTGGCTGAAACCTGGGGCCCTAACTCCAAAATTCTCGGTGAGGCGCCTCGCAATATGGCCGCAATGGCGGAGCGGATGTCCAACGGCCGCCTGAAGTTCCGGATTGATTCCTCCAACAAGCACAAGGCGCCTTTCGGCATCTTTGACCTGGTGCGCAACGGCCAGTACGACATGGGTCACACCGCCTCCTATTACTACAAGGGCTCGATCCCCAATGCCATGTATTTCACCACCATACCGTTTGGCATGATCGCGCCGGAAATGTATGCCTGGTTCTATCACGATGATGGCATGGCGCTGATGCAGAAGGTCTACGAGCCCTTTGGCCTGTTGTCCTTCCCTGGCGGCAACACCAGTAACCAGATGGGCGGTTGGTTCCGCAAGGAAATCAACTCCCTGGACGACCTGAAAGGCCTGAAAATGCGGACGCCCGGGTTTGCTGGTGAAGTGATGGCAGAGCTGGGGGTGGCCGTCACCAATCTGCCGCCAGGCGAGTTGTACACCGCTTTGGAGCGGGGCACCATTGATGCCGTGGAGTGGGTTGGCCCAGCGCTGGACCTGCAGATGGGCTTTCACCAGATCGCCAAGTATTACTATTCCGGCTGGCAGGAGCCCAACGCCGAAGTGCAGTTCCTGATTAACAAGAAAACCTGGGATTCACTGCCGGCCGATCTCCAGGAAATCCTGCGGGTATCCATGCGCACGGCGGCCTATGACATGTACATCCAGAGTACGCACGAAAGCGGTGTTGCCTGGAGCCGCATGACTGAGGATTATCCGGAGGTGACCCACAAAGTGTTCCCGCCAGAGGTAATCAATGCCCTGCGTGACACCACCAATCGCCTGCTGGACGAGTTCGCAGAGAAGGATGAACTGGCCCGTGAGATCATTACGTCGCAACGCGACTATCTCAGCCAGGTGCGGCCCTGGACCAATATTTCGGACAAAGCCTACCTGGACAGTGTTGCAGACCAGTGAGCCGCCGTTTGGCAAACCTGCCAAAGTGAGCTGAAATAAAGGGGCGCCGGGATTGCGGATTATCCCGACGCCCCTTTCTGTTTGCCCCTGTTTCTGGAAAAATAGGTCGCTCATTCTTTGGGCAGGGCCGATGAAACAGACACTGCTATCTCTGAGCAACCTTTCCAAGCAATTTGACGGCAAAACAGTACTGGATTCGCTGGATCTTGAGATCTTTGATGGCGAGTTCATCACCCTGTTGGGACCGTCTGGTTGTGGCAAAACCACCCTGTTGCGATTGATGGCGGGTTTCGAACATCCGGATGACGGTACCATCCTGCTGGGCGGCCAGGACCTGACCCATACCCCGCCGGAGAAACGCCCGCTTAACACGGTATTCCAGAACTACGCGCTGTTTCCCCATATGTCGGTGTTCGACAACGTGGCCTATGGCCTGAAAATGGAAAAGCGCCCTAAGGAAGAAATCCGCCAGCGGGTCGACGAAGCCCTGGCCATGGTTCAATTGGAGGAGTTTGCCCGACGTAAACCTCACCAGCTTTCCGGAGGCCAGCAGCAACGGGTGGCGATTGCCCGTGCGGTCGTCAAACGGCCGAAGATGCTGCTGCTGGACGAACCCCTGTCAGCCCTGGACTACAAACTGCGGCGTACCATGCAGGTGGAGCTTAAACGCCTGCAGCGGGAACTTGGGATTACCTTCGTGTTCGTGACTCACGACCAGGAGGAAGCCTTGTCCATGTCCGACCGGGTAGTGGTGCTTAAGGATGGCCTGATCCAGCAACTGGGTACGCCCCGGGAAGTCTATGAGCGGCCGGCGAATCTGTTCACCGCCCGGTTCGTGGGCGAAACCAATTTCTTTCCGGGCCGCATCGACAAAGCCAATGGCGATGACACCATTACTGTGGATGTCTTTGGCCTGAAACGAACGTTCCGCAAACCTGACTTCCGGGTAACTGAGGGCCAGGATCTGCACGTTTTACTGCGCCCGGAAGACATCCGTGTCCTGGCGCCGGAGGACCAGGACGGTGTGGCCGGCAAAGTGGTGGAACGGAACTACAAGGGTAGCACCCTGGATTCGGTCATCCACCTGGAAGATGGCACTGAAGTGCTGGCGTCGGAGTTCTTCGATGAAGACGACCCTACCTTTGACTACCGCCTTGGTGAGCCTGTGAAGGTGAGCTGGGTAGACGGCTGGGAGTGGCTGCTACCCATGGAGCGCCAGGGCGCCGAGGCTCAAGCGGAAAACAGTCTGGATGGGTAGCGTGATGCAGCAGCCGTTCCGCACGGCGGTGCTGGTTCTGGTCTGGGGCTGGCTGCTGTTCCTGGTACTGACCCCGAACCTGTTGGTGGTGGGCGCCAGTGTGATGACCCGGGACCCAGGCAGCTTTCTGTCCCTGCCCCTGAACCTGGACGCCTACCGGCAACTGATGAACCCCCTGTACCTGGACGTGTTCCTGCACTCCCTGTACATGGCGGCCATGACGACACTGATCTGCCTGCTGATCGGCTATCCCTTCGCCTGGGCACTGACCAAGGTGGGCAAGCAGCGCCAGATGCTGTTGATCTTCCTGTTGATCGTGCCCTTCTGGACCAATTCCCTGGTGCGTACCTACGCCCTGAAGCTGCTGCTGGCCACCAATGGCCTGATCAATAACGCGCTGATGTCCCTGGGAATCATCGATCAGCCCTTGCGAATGCTCTATACCGAAGGCGCCGTCATTGTCGGACTTGTCTATCTGCTGCTGCCCTTCATGATCCTGCCGCTGTACGCGGTCTTTGATGACCTTAGGGAAGACCTGCTGCGGGCCTCCCACGATCTCGGCGCTGGCCGTCTGTCCACTTTTATCCACGTGATTGTGCCTCTGACGCTGCCCGGGGTGCTGGCTGGGGTTATGCTGGTGCTGCTGCCAGCCATGGGACTGTTTTTTGTGCCCGACATCCTTGGCGGTTCCCGCAACCTGTTGGTGGGTAACGTCATCAAGAACCAGTTCCTGGATGCCCGTAACTGGCCCTTCGGCGCCGCTGCCAGCATCGTGTTGACCCTCGCCATGGCGTTTCTGATGTTTGCCCACCGCCTGAGTAAACGGCGCATCGGGGAGGACGGCGTATGAGCCGCTGGTTACCCCGCACCTACCTGACCCTGGTGTATGTCCTGCTGTACGTACCTATCGTCGTGTTGGTGGTGTTTTCCTTCAACGATTCCCGCAGTGGCTACGAATGGGGTGGGCTCAGCCTGCGCTGGTACGAGGCGCTGTTCAACAACCGGGCCATGGTTCAGGCCATGTGGAACTCCCTGTGGCTGGCCCTGTCGGCCGCGACCGTCTCAACCATGATTGGGGCCTTGACGGCCCTGGCCCTGCACCGCTACCGGTTCCGGGGCAAGAAACTGCTCAATGGCATGCTCTTTATCGTAATGATGTCACCGGAAATCGTGCTGGCCATTTCCCTGCTGGCGTTGTTCCTGCTGGTGGGCCTGAAACTGGGCTATGTGTCGTTGCTGCTGGCCCATGTCACCTTCTGCTTACCGTTCGTGGTGATTACCGTCATGGCGCGCCTCAGCGGCTTTGACGAACGCCTGCCGGAAGCCGCACGGGATCTGGGAGCCAGCGATTTTACCATGACCCGGACGGTGTTGATTCCAGTGATTATGCCGGCGCTGGTGGCAGGCTGGCTGCTGGGGTTTACACTGTCACTGGATGATGTGGTCGTGAGTACCTTTGTCAGCGGCCCGAGTTATGAAATTCTGCCCCTGCGCATCTACTCAATGGTGCGGGTAGGGCTGAAACCCGAAGTGAATGCATTGGGCACCCTGTTGCTGGTGTTCTCACTGTTCATGCTGATCTTGTCTCAATGGATACTGCTAAGGAGTAGACGATGAAAAAACTGGCGCTGGCCGGCCTGCTGGCCGTGGGCCTGACGGGCTGTAGTTCCGAAGATCCTAAGGTGCTCAACCTGTACAACTGGTCTGAATACATGCCTCAGGAAGTCCTGGACAGGTTCACCGAGGAAACCGGTATTCAGGTGGTTTACACTACTTACGACAGCAACGAGGCCATGTATGCCCGCCTCAAGCTGTTGGACGAGAGTGCGGCCTACGACCTGGCGGTGCCATCCACCTATTATGTCAGCAAGATGCGCCAGGAAGACCTGCTGATGCCCATTGATCGCAGCAAGATTGAAGGCTTTGGTAACCTGGACGACGATCTGGTGAACCTGGATATTGACCCGGACAACCAGTACAGCATTCCTTACCTGTGGGGCACCACCGGCATAGCCGTGGACACCGATGATGTGGAGGGCGAGGTAACGGCCTGGGCAGACCTGTGGGACGAGCGCTTCCAGGGCCGAGTCATGCTGACCAACGACATGCGCGAAGTGTTCCACGTGGGCCTGCGGGTGTTGGGTTACTCCGGTAACAGCACCGACCCGGAGGAAATCGAGCAAGCCTACGAAAAGCTGGCGGAGTTGATGCCGTCGGTGCGCACCTTTAACTCCGACGCGCCCCGCATGCCGTACCTGGAAGGCGAAGCCGACGTGGGCATGATCTGGAACGGCGAGGCCGTGATGGGTAAGGAGACCATGCCGAGCCTGGAGTATGTCTATCCACAAGAAGGCATTATCGCCTGGCTGGACAGCTTCGTGATTCCAAAAAATGCCCGCAACCCGGAAGCGGCCCACCAGTTCATCAGCTTTGTATTGCAGCCGGAGATCTCTGCCCTGATCAGCGAGGACATCGGCTACGCCACGCCGAACCAGGCGGCCAGGGATCTGCTCGATGAATCCGTGGCCAATGATCGCACCAGCTACCCGACCGACGAGGACATGGAAAATGCCGAGTTCCAGGCGGATATCGGCGACGATGCCCTGCAGATTTACGCCAGGTACTGGGAAATGTTGAAGTCTGGCCGGTGAGGTCGGTCATTCCGGGCGGCAGCAGTGCCGTCCGGAATGGTGACATTCTGGCACTCGACGGCCATTGATTGCGGCTTGCCAGCGTCGACAGCGATAGGTTGTTCTGTAACCGCTGTATACGGTTTATACTGAATAAATCATGCCCAACAGCAGGTACAGCTTTGCACACTTCTTCCTTTCGCACCGTGTTCTGGCTGGTCACTCTCCTGTTGGGGCTGAGCTTGTCCCACCCTGTTTCCTCAGCCATGCAACCTTTGGACGAGGGTTGGCAGTATCGCTGGGGCGACTCCCCTTTCCTCGCCGACGGCACACCACTTTGGCTGGACGAACCGGACAGCGCGGAACACTGGCATGACATTGCCTTTCCATCCAATCCGCCAGGGCGTATGGGTCAGGAGCATGCCTGGTTTCGTGTCACGCTTCCTGAGGGGGAGTGGTATGCGCCCGCCCTTTATATTTACAGCGTCGATATCATTTTTCAGGTCTGGTTCCGGGGCGAGTTGCTGTATCAGTACGGCAGCTTCGACGAGCGCGGCCGCGGCAAATTTGAAGGCTGGCCCTGGCACGAGATTCCGTTGCCGGATGGCTACGAAGGCGAAACCATGTACTTCCGTGTGTTCTCCAATTACACGGATATCGGGTTATGGGGTGAGGTGGCCATTCTGGACCACCCGGACCTGGTGTTGCATATCGTGGGCAAGTCCGCCGAGAGCCTGGTAATTGCAGCGCTGTCAGCGCTGATAGCCCTGCTTGCCCTGATATTTTCCCTGATCCAGCGAGGCCAGAGAAGTTTCGCCAGCATTGCCCTGTTTGCATTCCTGACTGGCGTAATGCTGCTGGCGGAGAGCCAGGCAAGTTTGCTGATCCTGTATCAGCCGTTGTTGTGGGACTATCTGGCTGCGGGTTCCTATTATTTGATTCCGGTTGCACTGGCGCTGTTACTGAGCCAGTGGCTGGACGCCCGGCGCCCCCGTCTGGTTCGCTGGCTGATGTGGCTGCATCTGGTATTTGCGGCGTCGGCCCTGTTGCTGGCGCTGCTCGGATTAGTGAATCTGTCCTCCACGTTCCCGGTGTTTGACGGTATTCTGTTGATTTCCCTGGCGCTGATGGCAGCGGTCGTGGTCAGGAATTTCAGGAGCTTGTATCGGGAACAGCAGGTGTTTCTGTTTACCTGTGGTGTGTTTATTGTTCTGCTGATTCTGGATATGGCGGTTGCCCACGGCTTTCTCCCCTGGCAGCGGGTGCCGGTCAGCTGGGGAGCGCTGGCCTTCTCACTGGCACTGATCAGTATTTCGGTGTGGCATTACGGTAAAACCCAGCAGGCGCTGCACCAGTTGACGGTTCAGCTGGAACAGAAAGTGGCTGAGCGCACTGCCCGTGCTGAAGCTCTGGCAGAGAGAGAGGTGGCGCGATCAAGGCTGTTGGCGCTGGAGAGCAAGAAAAGCCAGACGTTGGCGGATACCATTGCCACCCTCCAGGATTGCGCAGGTGTGGAGGAGGCTTTCCAGCCATTGCTTCAGGCACTGCCGCAACTTTACTTGCCGATCGCCGGCTGTTTCTACCGGCGTAACCCGGGGGGAAGCTACGATCGTGTCAGTCTCTGGGGCGGATCCGCTGCCAATGCCTTTCCGCCCAAGCTGGAGCGGGATCTTTCAGGTCTGGAGGAGACCGCGTTGCCGGTGCGAAGTCAGGACATACCTGAACAACTGTGTTCCCTGCTCCGGATTGAACCAGCCCAGTTCGGGAATGTTCCTGAGGGCGTGTTGCTTTTGGAACGACCGAATCTGCCAGACGCCGTCAAGGATTATGGCACCGCCAGGGTGGTTGCCTGGGTGTACCAGTCTGTCGAGAAGATCGGAATTACCTTGTCAGGGCTGGCACTGCGATCCGAATTGCAACGGTTTTCCTATGAGGACAGCCTGACGGGTCTAAAAAACCGGCGCTACTTTGATGAGTTATTCCGACATGAACGGGAAGTCGCCATTCGCTCAGAGCGCCCGCTGAGCCTGTTGATTTTCGATATCGACCACTTCAAGCGCTTCAATGACAGTCATGGCCACGATGCCGGCGATGAGGTTTTGCGCATGGTTGGGAGAGTCCTTGAGAACTGCTTTCGCGGGAGCGATACGGTATGCCGTTATGGAGGAGAGGAGTTTACGGTTCTGATGCCGGGGGCGTCACGGGAGGAAGCCCGTCAGCGGGCGGAAAATCTTCGGGAAACCATCGCAGATTCCCAGGTTGAATACCATGGAAAGCAGTTGGGCAATCTGACGATATCGGCAGGCATTGCCTGCTGGCCGGAAAGCAGCCCGGAGTTCGACGAGCTGTTCCGGGCAGCCGACCGGGCGCTTTATCAGGCCAAGGCCGCTGGCCGCAACCGGGTGGTTACGGCCAGTGTTTGAGCTTAATGCCAGATGTTGCTGTCGATTTTCTCGTGCAGCTCCGGGTAGTCCTTTGACTTGAAGTGGGGTACCAGTCCCTCTTTTCGTTGGGCCAGGTAGTCCTTGGTCAACTTGGCTACCGTGCCGGACAGCAGCACAATCGCCACCAGGTTGATGGCCGCCATGAGTCCCATCGAGGCATCCGCGGCGTTGAATACCGTAACCACGGCTTCATAGCCACCCCAGATCACCATGGCCAGCGCCGCCAGGCGAAGCAGGGTAAGCCCGACGCTGTTTCCGCCTTTCAGGTAGATCAAGGCGTTCTCAGCATAGGTGTAGTTGGCCACAATGGATGTGAACGCAAAGAACAGGATGGCAATGGCGATGAAGTAGCCACCGAAATTGCCCAGGTGGACTTCCATCGCCTGCTGGGTCAGTTGCGTGCCCGTGATACCGGAACCGGGTTCCAGCACGCCGGCCAGCAGAATCATGACCGCTGTGGCGGTACAGATAATGATGGTGTCGACAAACACGCCAAATGCCTGCACAAGGCCCTGTGACGAAGGGTGGTGTGGTGCCGGTGTGGCGGTGGCTGCAATATTGGGGGCAGAACCCATGCCGGCCTCGTTAGAGAACAGGCCCCGTTTGATGCCATTAAGCATTGCCGCGGTCACCGAGCCGGCGGCGCCACCGGCAGCTTCTTCCAGGCCAAAGGCGCTTTTCACAATCATCATCAGAATGCCCGGCACCTCGGTGATGTTCATGGCCATCACGCCAAGAGCTAGCAGCACATAGGCGCCGGCCATAAACGGCACCACGAACTCCGCAAAACGCACGATCTTGCGCAGACCACCAAAAATCACGATGCCGGCAAACACGGCGATAACGACGCCAACCCCCAGCTTGGGCGCACCAAAGGCACCTTCCATGGCATCGGCGATGGAGTTGGCCTGCACGGCGTTGAACACCAGGCCGAAGGAGATGATCAGGCATACCGCAAAAATAGCCGCTGCCCAGGGGGCTTTCAGGCCTTTGGCAATATACACAGCCGGGCCACCGCGGTATTGGCCTTTGCCGTCACGCACCTTGTAGAGCTGCGCCAGGGTGCTTTCGGCATAGCCCGTGGCCATGCCAACCAGTGCCACCATCCACATCCAGAAAATCGCGCCGGCACCGCCGAGATACAAGGCGACGGCTACGCCGGCCAGGTTCCCCGTGCCGACGCGGGACGCCAGACTGGTGCAAAGGGCCTGGAAAGGTGAAATGCCGTGAACATCGCTTTCACGGGAGCCACGAATGGCCCGGACCATTTCACCGAAATTAACGAATTGCAGGAAACCCAGGCGGATGGTGAAGAAGACACCGACGGCCAGCAGGCCGTAGACGAGGACATAACCCCATAGAATCGAGTTGAGAAAATCGACAATTGCAGTCATGGGTAGACGCCTTGTGATTTGAATGTGTGAATTGAAAGTAACGCAAGGCGGGGGAGTCTAGCACGGTGAAAATCTGATCAGACTGCGGAAATCCGTGATTGCCAGAGGGCCGGCGTTCTGTATCGCCGGCCCGGGATTGTGGTGTTAATGGCTGTTCAGACTACCAGCACCGGGCATTTTGCGTGCGATGCTACCCGATGCGAGACACTGCCCAGAAACATGCCATCTTTGTCGCTGTTGGTGCCCTTGGTACCCACTACAATCAGGTCAGCCTCTTTGTCCTGGGCAAATTTTATGATCACCTTGGAGGGGCGCCCGCTTTTTACGAAGCCGCGTACCTTGGTGGCACCATGTTCCTTAGCCAGTTCCTTGGCATGGTTAACGACACCCTTGGCATAGTCCGACAGCACCTTGTCCGGAATATCCATGGTGTCGGGTCGACCAATCGACAATGAGGCCTCGAACAGGCTGTGGTGCTTGTAGACACACAGGATGAGAATTTCGGCATCCGGGATCAGTTTTTGAAGGTCAATCGCCTTATCCAGCGCCTTCAGCGAGGTTTTTGAGCCATCTACAGCTACCAGAATCCGTTTGAACATAGGTCTCTCCTGTTACTGGCCGGGCACCCCGGCTCAGTCGCGGTAAGCCAGATCCCTGAGGAACAGGGCAATATCCGGGAACGCGATGATCAGCCCCGCGGCCGCCACCAGCATGAAAATAAACGGAGGCGTTCCCCGGATGACTTCCATATACGGCCGCTTGAAGATGGCTATGGCAGTGAATATGTCACAGCCGAACGGCGGCGTGGCAGAGCCTATGGCTACCTGCAAAGTGATCAGCACGCCTACCAGAACCGGGTCGAGCCCGGTGGCCTGAATGGCCGGGGCAAAGATGGGGGTCAGTACCAGAATGACCACGATGGGGTCAACGAACATGCAGGCAACAAAGAAGGCGATACAGATGGCAATCAGTACCCCTACAGGGCCCGCTTCGTTCACACCGACGGTTTCGAGAATGGCCTGTGGAATCTGGGCGAAGGAGATAATCCATGAGAAGCCATTGCCCACGGCAACCAGAATGAAGACCACCGCGGTAATGAGACCGGTGGATTTTGCAATCTTGTAAACGTCTTTGAGTTTCAGGGAGCGGAAAATCACGAACTCAAGCAGGAAGGCGTAAAGTACGCAAACGGCAGCTGCCTCGGTGGGGCTGAAAATACCCCCGTAGATACCACCAACGATGATCACCGGGAACATCAGCGGCCAGGAGGCATCGCGTACCGATAGCGCCCTTTGCTTCCAGGTGGCCCTCTCTTCGGTAGGGACATTGTGCTTGTACGCGTAGAACAGGCAGTACAACGAGAACATGAACAGGATCAGAACGCCCGGACCTATACCGGCAATGAACAGCTCGGCAATGGAGGTCTCGGAGATAACCCCGTAGATAATCATCCCGATACTCGGGGGAATCAGGAACGCGATATCACTGGCGTTGATGATCAGCGCGAGCGTGAACGGGTCCGAATAGCCCGCTTTGAGCATTTTCGGGCGAAGTGGGGAGCCCACAGCAACAACGGTGGCCTGAGTGGAGCCGGAGACCGCGCCGAACAGGGTGCATGAGGTGGCGGTACTGATGGCCAGGCCACCCTTGATGTGGCCAATGAACGACATCACCATGTTGATTAACCGGTCGGCCGACTGGCCCCGGGTCATGATATCGGCGGCCAGGATAAACATGGGTACCGCAATCAACGACGCCGGCCGGATACCACCCATCATTTGCTGGATGAAGGTTTGCATCTGGCCGAAGCCGTCGAACATCATCACAAAACCAACCACCGCCGCGGTGGTCAGTGGGATCATCATCGGGAAGCCCAGCAGCAGTAGCCCGATCATGATCAACATCAGAATGGTTGCCATAAGTAATCTTCCTGTTCCTTATCGGGTTACGGCTGTCTCAGACCTCGGACTCGGTATCAGCGTAGCCATCCACCACGCCGGTCGAGAGGTAGACGTCCTTGCTGGTGAGGTTCTTGATGGCTGTCAGGAAATACTGGATGCCGGTAATGGCGAAACCGATGGGCGCCCATATATAGATGATCCAGATAGGTATGCCCAGGGCGGGCAGAATGCGACCACGGCCGTACAGGGTTTCGATGTAGCCGTAGGCGTGGTAACACAGGAAAAACATAACCACCGAAGTGAACAGGGCGATGAAGATCATCAGTACCTTTCGGGCTTTGGCGGGCAGGGCGTCGTAGACTGCGGACATCCGGATGTGGCGACCATGGCGGGCGGCGTAGCCAATGCCAGCGAAGGTGATCAGGATGATCAGGATGCGGTTGATTTCACCAGAGAAGAACAGCCCCTCTCCGAACACAAAACGCCCGATCACGTTGGCGCAGGTGTTGATAGCCATGAGGATGACACCGGCGGCGAGCATGACGGCTTCGATCTTGGCGATCCATTCATCAATGGTGCCCAGAAAGCCCGGTAAACCGGACTCATAGCTGCCGGTATCGTCTTCAACAACCTCTTGGGGATGTTCAGACATGGATTCCACTCCAGAATCATTCGCTCCCGGCGGGCAAAGACCCCGGCGGGGCGGGGGTTAAACCAGGGCCGGACATCAAGGGGTGGCTAATGCCACCCCTTGAATCCTGCCGTTTTACTGTCCCTGAACGGCTTCGAGGTCGGCCTTGAACTGATCAAGCAGCTGCTGGCCACGTTCGCCAGTCATTCGGATGAATCGCTCTTCCACCTGCGGGGCGCGGGCACGGAAAGCTTCAATCTGCTCCTCGTTCAGGCGGGTAACGGTAACCCGGTCACTGGCTGCCTGAATTTTTTCCAGGGCTTCATCAGCCAGACCATCGATATGAACGATGATTTCCTCAAAGGCGTAATCCGCGGCATCACGAACCAGTTTCTTGTCTGCGTCAGACAGGCCGTTGTAGAAATTCTGGTTCGCCATCATCGCAGTGGTGAACCAGCCATGGCCGGTGAATACCAGGTTCGGAGATACCTCGTAAAGACCGCCGGATTCAATCCAGAAAATCGGGTTTTCCTGGCCCTGGATCATGTTGGTCTGCAGGGCGCCGTATACCTCACCCCAGGGCAGCGGAGTGGGTGTGGCACCGAAGGCGGAATAGGTCTCAGACAACAGCGGGTTGGTCATGACCCGGATTTTCTTGTTGCGGAATTCTTCCGGTGAGGTGACTGGCTCGTCCACCGTGACCACCATTTCACCCTCGGGGTACATCTTCAGCAGTTCCAGGCCCTGCTCAGAGTAGAGTTCCGGGAACATCTCGTTGATGGCCTTTGACTCGCGGAAAAACGTGATAACGGTTTCCATGTCGGTCGGCATCAGGTAGGGAATGAAGAAAATCTGGGCTTCGGGAATCAGGGAGCCAGTGAAGCCCGGGGACTGGTTTACAAAGTTGAGAATGCCCGCCTGGGTTTGCTCCATGATGTCATCAGACTCGCCCAGTTCGCCGAAGCGGAACACCTGGACCGTGTGGTCGGAATTCTCCTCGACGTATTCCTTGAATTTGTAGGCGTAAACGTCCTGAACATCACCCTCGTATTCTTCATGGGCATAGCGCCAGTTAGCTGCGTTTACCGAGTTTGCCGCAGTGATCGCTGCAAAGGCGAACGCCGAAAAACCGGCCAGTTTCCTGAATTTACTTGTGTTGCTCATCGCGCTGTCTCCGTTTGTTTTTTTGCTGAAATCCTTTGTTACATTATTAAAGACTGGCAAAACATGGGGGTTTTCGCAAGGAAATGACCAAAATCAGATAATGAAGGCGACAGATTCTTGGGAGTCGCAAGTCCATGAAAATTCGATTTATTCGTCGGTCAGGCCAAGACCCGACGGGTGGGAGGGGCTTTTTTAGGGTTGGAAAAAAAGGAACGGGCGGCCGCAACAGGCCGCCTGTAACGAGGGATCAACCACCGGGTACCCAGGTGTTGCACCAGCCATTGGCATTGACCAGCACATCACTGAATTGCGGATGGCGGCAACCGCCCCAGCCACCGGATTCCTCCCCTGACCAGAACGCGCAGTTGGAACACTTGCTACCCTCCTGATACCTGGCATGTTCGCTGGTGGTCGCATCGTTCACGTAATCCAGTGCGTGGCCATCCTCGGCTTTCGGTTTCTCGGCGTGGGCTGCGGGAACGTGGGTGGCAATCCGAGCAAGCGGCACAGCCGCAACACTTAAGGCCGCGGTACGCAGGAATACCCGTCGACTTTTATTCACATCGCTCATTGGTAACTCCTCTCTCATCATGAATTTGTTGCCCTGCCCGAACCGGGTCTCTGGCAACGGCCGGGGCAGCACAACTACCCTAACAAAATGATTCGGCGACGCCGGGCGTTTGGATGACTTTTGTCAATGATTGCTGTGCCCTAACCCGCTGTTAACAAGAAAGGCCCGAAACTCATTGGCAACCCGGGAAACGCTGTGTTCCAGTCTGTGGTTATCGGGTAGCAGCAGGATTGGGAGGCATTGTGCCTGGGCCAGTTCGACAACTGGCATGGGTGGTACCACGTCGTCCTGCCAACCATGGATGATCTGGGTATGCCGGGCCTGAATGCGTGGCCGGCTCTGGGGGTAATCGGGCAGGGCCAGGGCTGGCGCCAACAGGAAGCACCCCAGTACCGGTGTGTCTGCACTGGTCTGCGCGCACACCCAGCCGCCCATACTGGAACCGGCAAGGATGGTCCGGGCCGGGTCGGCACCCGCTGCCGCCATGGCATCGCGCATTTGCCCAAGGCGCTGGGCCGGGTCTTTGGTGCTACGATGATCAATGGCTTCGGCGTGGACGCCGGCAAACGACTCCGCCACCGTTTTAAGAGCCTGGATCTTGGTACTCCCGGGGCCGCTTTCGAGCCCATGGGAAAGAAAAACGAAAGTTTCGGGTGCAGACACGGGATTTACTCCGGTGGTTGGTCAGGGACTTTGGCATTAAGTCGGGTTATGAGCGGATTGCCACTCGCAATCGTATTCTTTCTTGTCAGCAGAACAGGAGTCTAACAATGCACATGACACTATGGCAGCGGTGGTCGCTGATCGCCCTTATGGTTGCCGCCTTGCCAGCATGGGCCGCCGAGTGCCCCGCCTTTCTCGACCATGACCAGCGCAAGCTGCACTCCAGGGATTCCGTCAACTTGTGTGACCTGGCCGCCGGCCAGCCGATGCTGGTGGTGAACACCGCAAGCCGCTGCGGTTACACCGGGCAGTTTGAGGGGCTGGAAACGCTGCATCAGAAGTACCGGGACCAGGGATTGGTTGTGGTGGGCTTTGCCAGCGATGATTTCCGGCAGGAGGCGAGCACCGAAGAAGAAGCCGCCGAGGTCTGTTTCGTCAACTTTGGCGTCACCTTCACCATGATCGCGCCCGGGCCGGTGACCGGTTCCCAGGCAAACCCGGTGTTTCGCGAGATCAACCGTCAGAGCCAGCCGCCGCGCTGGAACTTCACCAAATACGTACTGGATCGGGACGGCGAGGTGACCGCCCGCTTCCCCAGCCAGATTCGCCCGGACGATCCTCAGTTAATGGAAGCCATCGAAGCGGTACTCTGACACCGGGTTTGCGCCAGAATATCGAGGGCGTGGCGGCGCTTTGCCGGGTCAAAGATATCGACAGTGAACATCAGTTCGTCCACTTCAATGTCCGCCAGCAGGTTATCGAGCTGTTGGCGGATATCACCGGCGTTGCCTGTTACCTGTAACGCCAGGAAATCCAGCACGCTGAGTTTTTCACCGGCGTTCCACAGGCCATCCATGGATTCAACCGGCGGTTTCATCCACAGGGGCTGGCCACGGAACAGAGACAGAATGCGCTGGTAACTGGTGGTGGCCAGAAACTTTGCCTGATCCAGGGAGTCGGCCGGAATGGCCGGAATGGCGAGCATGGCGTAGGGCCGGTCCAGTTGCGCGGAAGGCTGGAAATTATCCCGGTAAACCCTCAGGGCTTCCCGGTACAGCCGTGGGGCGAAGTGCCCGGCAAACGCGTAGGGCAGGCCCCGTGCTGCTGCCAGCTGGGCGCTGAACAGGCTTGAGCCCAGGAGCCAGATGGGCACCTCGGTGCCCGCGCCAGGAATCGCCTTGACTGGTTGGCCCGGTTGCAGAGGGCCGAGCAGGCTTTGCAGGCGGGCCACGTCTTCCGGGAACTGTTCTGCACCCAGGCCTTCACGGCGCAGCGCCCTGGCCGTGATCGGGTCGGTACCCGGTGCCCGGCCAAGGCCAAGGTCAATGCGCCCGGGGTACAGGCATTCCAGGGTGCCAAACTGTTCGGCCACCACCAGGGGTGGATGATTGGGCAGCATCACGCCACCAGAGCCAACCCGAATGGTGTTGGTTCGGCCAGCGATATGACCCACCAGCACAGACGTGGCGGAACTGGAGATACCTTCCATGTTGTGGTGCTCGGCCAGCCAGAACCGTTTGAAACCCAGTGTTTCGGCATGTTGGGCGTAGGCAACACTGTTTGCCAGTGTGGTGCTCACCGAATCACCTTCGCGGACGGAGGCCAGTTCGAGCAGGGAAAAGTCGGGCAGAGTGGTCATGGTTCTCCGATATCACTGAAAACAAGCGAGCACGCAACAATGGCGTTGCCGGTCAGTTATTTCAAGGATAGCGAAGAAATACGCTACGGGGGAGGCGAAGCCCGGCCAGCCGGGAATGGCTGGCCGGAGGTTACCAGGGCGCTGCTTCAGAGGGCAGGTACATAATTCTGGGTTGAATATTCGTCTGCGGACGGCTTGCTCAGGGAGCCTACCTCAAGCACGTAATCGACAAACGACTGGGCATAATCCAGGAACGTATCGGTTGCCCGGCCGTCGTCAGAAACGGCGCCAAAGGTCACATAACCATCGCGGCCGCCGGCGGTGAAGCTGTTGGTGACCACGTTCAACTCCTCGTCATCGGCCAGGGCGCGCCATCCGGCCGAATTGCGCGGGTTGACCTCAATGTTGAACAAGCGCTCGCCTTCCGGCCGGTTCATGTCCACTTCCCAGCGCAGCCCTGCCGCGTAGGGGTAGGCTCCGCTGGAGCCGCCCTCAACATGGGCAAACTCAACGGCTTCGTTCAACACCGCCCGGATTTCCGCGCCAGACATGGCCAGGTCCGTCAGGGTGTTGGCAAACGGCAGAAGCGTGTAGGCGTCGCCAATCGTGATGCTGCCAGCAAACAGGTCGGTTCGGACGCCACCACCATTCTGGATGGCCACATCGGCGTTCTTGCTCAGGAACAGGAAGGCCTGGGCGACAAGGTTGGAGATATCGCTGCCGCGGTTGGGGTCTTCGCCGGTGCAGGTGTCATCCCCATAGGGCCGACCGGGAATTCTGGCCAGGCAGAGATCTTCGGTGGCGGTTCCGATGATCCGGTTGCGGAAGTCATCCAACTGGTTGGTGTAATAAGCCAGGAGCTGCGCGGATGTCGGGTCTGGGGCTACCAGGCTGAGCTGGTCATCGGCGTCGATGGCCGCCAGGATGTCGGCGCGCTCGCTGCCTTCCGGCTGGTAGTTGTTTTCTTCGGCGTCTTTGCGCGTGAAGTTATCACCCAGGAGCAGGTGGGGCGTGCCGCTGCACGAGGTCACTACGCCGTTTTCGTCCCAGGTAACGCTGAGTTCGCCAACCACTCTTGAATACTGCCACGCCTGGGCTACGCATACTTTGTCACCATCGGCATTGGTCAGTTGAGTTGGGTAGGGCCCTGCAGCAGACAGTCCGTAGGCATCGAAGTCTCCGAGCAGGCTATGGGAATCACCACCAATAATGACATCCACACCGGACAGCGACGCTGCCAGGTTCAGGTCGTTGTCGTACTGATAATGGGTTAGCAGCACAATCTTGTTGATGCCGGCCGCCTCGAGCTCGTCAATCATGGCCTGCGTCGTTTCCATCTCATCGAGGAATTCGGTGGTCTCCAGCGGGCTGGAGCTGTTGCGGGTTTTATTGGCGATGTCGATGCCGACAATGGCCACCTGCTCACCACCGACCGATTTGATGACGTAGGGCTGGATGTAGTCATCCTCGGCAATCGGTGCCAGGGGCGTGCCAACCTGGGGCTTGACGTTGGCGGCCAGTACCGGCGTCTGGCAGCTTCCGCTATCCAGCAGATCCAGGAACGTCTTCAGCCCCTCATCGCCCCGGTCGAACTCGTGGTTGCCCAGTGCAAACGCATCGAAACACACCTGGTTCATCAGTCGGGCATCGGCCTCTCCCTCAAACGATGAAAAGTACAGGGTGCCGGTGATGGCATCGCCGGCATGAAGTTTCAGGACGTTGTCCAGGGCCGCTTCACGCTCGGCGATCTTCCCGGCCACTCGTGGAAAGCCGCCAATCGGAAAGGACGTGCTCTGCCCGGCAATCATCATGGACTGGGAGCCCTCTTCCAGATGGGAGTGGTGGTCGTTGATGTGCAGGATGTTGGCGGTAAAGCTGCTGGCTTCCGGGGTGTTGTTATTGCTGTCGCTGTTGCAACCGGCCAGTGCGACCAGGGGTAATGCAATCCATAGGGTTTTGCGAATCATGCCTGAACTCCTTGTTGGGTGACCGGATTATCGGCCTCGGATGGCGTGCACTAGAGCCAGGAAGTCCTGGCCATCCACTTTGCCGTCTGCGTTTATGTCGTAGGTTGGCACCGGGGCCTTACCGAACAGGGTTGCAAGAATAAAGCGGGCGAGGTCGCGGCCATTCACGCGGCCGTCGCCGTTCAGGTCTGCCCGGTCGGCCGCGGTGCGGGTGTCCATCTCCAGCGCCACCAGCACCGGGTCATGGTCGGAGGCGCGGTAGGGGTCCGGGGCATAGAAGCTGGCCTGTTGCTCAGGAGTTTTGAACTCGGTGTTGTAGTCCAGCGCCCGGGGTTCGTCAGCGTTGATGGTCCAGATGCTGGTGTCCTTGACCTTGCCTGCCAGTGCTTCATTGGCAAGGGCGTGATCAAGGTAGCCAGCCTGGCCGAAGAACACGTACGAGTAAGCCTGTTCGCCCTCGTGGATGGCCACCAGGTCCTGATATCCCTGTTCGTTCAGGGCGCGAATCGGATCTTCCTTGGCGTAGGCATTGAGGTCGCCGATGATCAGCACGTCCTGTTCGCCGGTGCCCGTGGCATCGTTAGCCAGCCAGTTCGCGAGCGCATTGGCGGCCTGGGTTCGCTCGGAGTTCCAGCAGCCCTGGCCATCGCCTTGATCGGCATTGGCGTCGTCGGCGTTACCACAGCCCTTGGATTTGAAGTGGTTGACCGCGATGGTCAGGCCATCCTCTGATCCGATCAATCGGAAGGTTTGAGCCAGCGGCTGACGGTTCAGCTGGTTGAACGGAGCGGCGGCGATGGTGGCGGCGCTGCCTACTGTCTCAACACGGTCTGCCCGGAAAAGCAGACCCACGGCGATCGCATCCCCGCCTAACTGTGTCAGGCCCGGGTTCACATATTGCCACTGGCTTCCCAGGGTCGCCGTCAGCTCTGCAATGGCGCTGTTGCTGTCGTAGCCGTCATTCTCGATTTCCATCAAACCGATGATGTCAGCATCCAGGGCGGTTAAGGCACTGGCGAGTTTGGCAGTCTGCCGGCTGAGTTCTTCCGGGTTGTCGGCACCACGGGCGGTCGGGAAACCACCGCCCATGCCGTCACCATTGAAAAAATTCAGCACGTTGAACGACGCCACCAGCAGGTTTCCCCGATTCTCAAGCCGTGGTTCGGTAGGGCGTGGGTTGGTCTGGCTGAAGCTGGGAGCGGTGGTTGGTTGCAATCGCCACTCGGAGAACCGGTAATCCAGAATGCCTTGCAGGTCGTTTACCGTATCGCCGGCGCGAACCGTCTGGCTGGCACTGAGCTGGGGTGAAGGGTAAGGCACGGTGGCGGGGTTCTGTCGATTACTGCCATCGTCCAGAACGATTCTGTCCAGGCCATTCATTTCGGCGACTAATGCGGCATCTGGGCCTGGCAGCGCTACGTTGGTTGGAATGAAGTGCCGTCCGCTGCCCAGGGTCAGGCTGCCGAATCGGCCAAGATCGTAGTTGTCGTTAACCACCAGCGCTTCATTGAAGACGACGCGCATGGATTCGAAGGCTTCCGGATAATCCAGATCCGGCCATGGCAGGGTCAAAGATACGGGCGGGGGCAGCTCGCCGGAACCACAGAGGGTACTGTCGATGATGTCGGTCAGCTCGGTCAGTCCCTGATATTCCAGTATCTTGCCGGCGATCCGGATTCGTTGGCCGGCCTCTACTGCAAGATTGGGTGCAAAGACGAAAATGCCTTCGGATGTCCTCGGATCGTCATCCCTGTGCTGCAGTTCTTCTTCCATAAAAAAGCCGCCCAGTTGTCCGTCTCCGTTGAAACTGGCGGTGACGACCGCTTCAATAACCGCCGTCTGGCCAGCCAGCGGGCTCTGGTCCGTAAAGCCCTGGATATCGGAAATACGGGTTACCTCAGCGCCACAGGTGAGATCCGGAGTGTCTGGTTCCAGCGGTCCATCGCCACCAACGCTGGCTTGCCCGAGATCTGAAAAATCATCCTGTGGGAAGCCATCGAAGACGATGGCAGGATCGTAAGCATCAAAAGGATTGATGTCTGGCAGGGCATTGGCCTTCCGGCGCAGCGTGCGGTTTTGTGTTCGGATATCCCCGGTACCCCAATAGCTGCCGGGGTCGAAGCCAACCTGGCCAATACTGTCTGCCACAGCGCCACCTTTTAGCAGCACGACTGCGTCGTCGCCGTTGAACAGCCCTGCCCCGGTGGTTTGATCGGCCACTGCCAGAATCGCCGGGTCTGCACTGCTATGGGCGAAGATAAAGTTGGTGCCCGGTGCCACATTGCCGGTCAGGTCGAAGGTCTGACCAGCCACGTCCGACCCGTTGAAGTAAACCTGGAGTTCCCAGGCCGCCAGATCAATGCTGGCATCGGTGGTGTTCAGTAACTCAATAGCTTTGTTGTTGCTGGAGCCTTCAACGTATTCGCTGATAACCAGCCCTGCATGAATCGGGCCGGCCAGAAAGCCGCTGATGGCAGTGGCCAGCAGTGTATGCTTCATCGTCATGGTTCTGTCCCTGAGTCATTGTTGGTTAGCGGGAAGTCCGCTACGGACAATCTGGCGAACATCTGTGACGATGGCGTGTGATTTGTGTGAAGGGTGTTTTGCCGGATAGTGACAAGGGTTCGGCGAGCACGACGAACGGGATTCCGGCCCCAGGCTGTCAGTATCGAGAATTCGCGTTACAGTGAAGCCGCGCTATGCGAACCGAGCAGAGGAGAAACAGGTGAACAATCCCAGCGATTACTATGAAAGCGATACCACCCTGGCCCAGTATCTGGAGTTTCACTATGGTGAGGCCTGGCATGGCGAGGCGAATTTCCCGAAAGAGCTGGCGGATGCTGCTTTTGAGGCACTGAACGGGCGTGAAACCTGCCGGGCGCTGGATATCGGCTGTGCGGTGGGGCGAACCGCTCTGGAACTGGCCCGCCATTTTGATCATGTCGATGGCGTCGATTTTTCCCAGACCTTTGTGAACACCTGCCGGGATGTTGTGGCCAGCGGTATGGCCCGTTACGCCAGGCCCGAAGAGGGTGAGCTGGTGAGTTATCAGGAGCGCTCACTGGCGGCACTGGGTCTGGCAGAAGCGGCTCAACGCGTCGCTTTCCACCAGGGAGATGCCTGTGATCTGGGGCAGGGCTACCGGGATTATGATCTGGTACTGGCGGGTAACCTGATCGACCGGTTATACAAGCCGTCCCTGTTTCTTGAAACCATCCACGAGCGGATCAATGATCTGGGTTTGCTGGTGATCGCATCGCCTTACACCTGGCTGGAAGACTACACGCCAAAATCCGAGTGGGTGGGCGGTTACCTGAAAAATGGCGAGCCTTTCACCACGCTCGATGGCCTGAAAGACATGCTGGCACCTCATTTCAGACTGCTGGGCGAGCCCAGGAGCCTGCCGTTCGTGATCCGGGAAACCCGCAACAAATTCCAGCACAGCTTTTCCGAACTGACCATCTGGGAAAAGTTGCCGGCCTGACGAGCGCTGTCACTGAACGGTCATGTTCGGGTGTTAATTTAAAGACTCATCAGGACGACACGCATTGTGTTGGTGCATCGTGTGAATACTTTGGCCGGGGAACTCCCCCGGTTTTTTTACGCCTGTTCGTCAGCGTTGTGCCGTTCCCGGCGCAAGGCCCGCTGTTTTCGCCGTTCATTTTCCGAGTGTTCCGAGATGGTCTGCTGGACAAACTCGATGTGGTGGCCGGCAATGGCCCGGGCATCCTCGGCCCTTCCTTCCATGATTGCCTGAAACAGCCGGGAATGCTGGTCTACCAGACCCTGCCGGGTTTTGGCGGCTCTGGCATACATACCGCCGATATTGGTCACGATGTTGTTCTTGAGCATGTTGAACAGGTTGCGCATGGTGTGCATCAGCACCACATTATGGCTGGCCTCGGCGATGGCCATGTGGAAGCGGGCGTCAGCTGCGCCTTCCGCCTCCAGGTTATTGCCGGAGCTGTCGCGGTAACAGGCATCCAGGGCGGTCCAGGCTTGTGTGAGGTACTGGCGATCAACCTCTGTCGCTCTCTGCGCTGCGTAATAGGCGCAGTCTGCTTCCAGTGTGCGGCGAAATTCCAGCAGGTCGCGATGGGCCTCCGGATGCGTCTCCAGCAACTTGATCAGTGGGTCACTGAAACTGGCGCCAAGCGTTTCGGTGACAAAGTTGCCGCCCCCCTGGCGACTGTTGAGCAGGCCTTTGGCGGCCAGTTTCTGGATTGCTTCCCTTAACGAAGGCCGTGACACACCAAACTGCTCTGCCAGCACCCGTTCCGGAGGCAACCGCTGGCCCGGCTGTAATGTGCCTTCAAGGATCATGGTTTCCAGTTGCTCAACGATGGTGTCGGCGAGGCGCCTGGGTGCGACCTGATTGATGGTCATGTATGGCTCCAGCTGATGCATAAATTGGTCTGACCAATAAATCTTAGCCTGCTTTGTCCTTGTTTTCCCAATGAATACTCCGGGCAATTAGACGAATGTCGAAGATGCTGTTTTTGACAGCCTGAAGGGTGATCAAATAACGTACTCGGAAAGCCTTGTAAATTGGTATTACCAATTATCCAAAAATAGCATCCAACAACAATACTCTGGAGAAAAACATGTCGTCCGGATTGCTCGCCCTGTTGGCATTTGCCCCGATTCTGCTGGCCGGAATCCTTCTGATTGGCCTGCGTTGGCCAGCCCGTCGCGCCATGCCCGTGGTGTTCCTGGTTACTGCGCTGATCGGTTACAGCGCCTGGGATATGACCCTGAACCGTATTCTGGCCTCTACCCTGCAGGGGCTGGTGATAACCATTGGTCTGCTGTGGATTATCTTCGGCGCCATTTTGCTGCTGAACACCCTGAAACATTCGGGGGCCATCACCACCATCCGGGCCGGCTTTACCAACATCACCCCGGATCGCCGTATTCAGGCAATTATCATTGTCTGGCTGTTTGGCAGCTTTATCGAAGGCGCCTCTGGCTTCGGCACGCCGGCGGCCATTGCCGCGCCCCTGCTGGTGGCTGTGGGCTTCCCGGCCATGGCGGCGGTGATGCTGGGCATGATGGTGCAGAGTACGCCAGTATCCTTCGGCGCCGTGGGTACTCCGGTGGTGGTTGGGGTAACCACCGGTCTCGACCGGGCCACGATTACCGAGCGGCTTGAGGCCGTAGGCTCCAACTGGGAGGCCTACCTGCAATTGATCACCTCGGAAGTGGCTATTACCCACGCCATCGTCGGTGTGGTCATGCCGTTGCTGATGGTGACCATGATGACCCGCTTCTTCGGCAGGAACAAAAGCTGGAAAGAAGGGCTGGAGGTGCTGCCATTCGCCCTGTTTGCCGGTGTTGCCTTTGTGGTGCCCTATGCCCTGACCGGTGTGATTCTGGGGCCGGAATTTCCGTCTCTGCTGGGTGGCCTGATTGGCCTGGCGATCGTGACCATGGCGGCTAAGAAGGGCTTCCTGATGCCCAAAACCGCCTGGGATTTTGCCGACCGCAAGGACTGGCCCGCCGAGTGGCTGGGCAGTATCGAGATGAAGCTCGAAGACATCGCGGCCAAGCCCATGAGTGGTTTCCGCGCCTGGGTGCCTTATGTGCTGGTGGGTGTGGTACTGGTATTGAGCCGGACCGTCGACCCGATCAAACAGGCCTTCACCAGCGTTGGTCTATCGTTCTCCAATATTCTGGGTGAGGCTGGCATCAATGCCGGTGTTCAGCCTCTTTACCTGCCGGGCGGCATCCTGGTGATGGTTGTTCTGGCAACGTTCTTTATTCATCGCATGAGCGCTCGTGCCCTTGGCAATGCCGTCAAGGAATCCAGTGGTGTGCTGTTGAGCGCAGGCTTTGTTCTGCTGTTTACGGTGCCGATGGTGCGGATCCTGATCAACTCGGGCGTTAACATGTCTGACCTTCCCAGCATGCCGCTGGCCATGGCCACCTGGGCCGCCGACGCGGTTGGCGGCATCTACCCGCTGCTGGCTCCGACCGTGGGGGCGCTGGGTGCCTTCCTGGCCGGCTCCAATACCGTCTCCAATATGATGTTCAGCCAGTTCCAGTTTGGTGTTGCTGAAAGCCTTGGCCTGTCTACTGCCCTGATGGTGGCGGTGCAGGCGGTGGGTGCCGCCGCTGGTAACATGGTGGCCATCCATAACGTGGTAGCGGCCTCAGCCACGGTGGGCCTGCTGGGCCGTGAAGGCCAGACCCTGCGCAAGACCGTGTGGCCGACCCTATACTACCTGTTGGCTACCGGTTTGATTGCGCTGCTGGCGGCCTATGGCCTGGGTGTGATGGACCCGTTAATGAGCCGGTAACGCAGACATAACGATGACGGGCGAGCGGCCGATGGCCGTATCGACCGGAGGCAATGACTGATGAGTGAGCTGTTCTACGATGCCGCCCCGAACGCCACCCGTGTGGCCCCGGAGCGCCCCAAGCCTCGGAGTTACCCGGCCAAGCCGACGGAGGTCACGCTGTTTGGTACCTGCGTGGTGGATCTGTTCTTCCCCGAAGCCGGTCTGGATGCCATCCGCCTGCTGGAACGGGAAGGCATTCGCGTGCACTTTCCCCAGGAGCAATCCTGCTGCGGCCAGCCCGCCTGGACTTCGGGTTACGTGAACGAGGCCCGGGAGGTGGCGCGGGCACAACTCAACCTGCTGGATAATGGCTTGCCGGTGGTGGTGCCTTCCGGTTCCTGTGCCGGTATGTTTCGGCAGCATTATCATGAAGTGTTTGCCGAAGAACCGGATACCCTCAAGCGTGTTGAAAGCCTGGCCGAGCGCACGTTCGAGCTGACCGAATTCCTGCTGCACGTATGTAAAGTGGACTGGCAGGACCTGGGCCAGCCCACGCAGATTGCCCTGCACACCTCCTGTTCTGCCCGCAGGGAAATGAACACCCACCTGCATGCCCGTGAGCTGTTGGGCAAGCTGGCGAACGTAGAGCGTCTGGACCACGATCATGAAAGCGAGTGCTGCGGGTTTGGTGGTACTTTCTCCGTGCGCATGCCGGAAGTCTCCGGCGCCATGGTACTGGACAAAACCCGCTCGCTGCGGGAATCCGGCGCGGCGGAAATGATCACCGCCGATGGCGGCTGCCTTCTCAACATCAATGGTTCCCTGGAAAAACAGCAACAGGCCTTCCGGGGCCGGCATCTGGCCAGTTTCCTGTGGGAGCGGGTCAGTGGCGAGGTGACATCATGAGCCAGCGTATACCGGTCAAAGAACTGACTGACAGTTTCCGTGGCCGTGCGGTAGGCGCCCTGGCCGACGACCAGCTGCGCACCAACTTCCGGGTGGCCATGGATTCGCTGATGAAAAAGCGCGCCGATGCCTTCCCGGACGAAGACGAGCGCGAAGGCCTGCGGGAACTGGGCAACCACATCAAGGCCCGGGCCCTGTCCCGATTGCCCGACTTGCTGGAGCAGCTGGAAGCGAAGTTGACCGACAACGGTGTAAAAGTCCACTGGGCGGAGACTACCGAAGAAGCCAACCAGATAGTTCATGCCATAATCGAATCCAAAAAGGGATCTCAGGTGGTGAAGGGCAAATCCATGGTCAGCGAAGAAATGGAGATGAACGACTACCTGGCCGGGCGCAACATCGAGTGCCTGGAGTCCGACATGGGCGAGTACATCGTCCAGCTGGATGGCGAAAAGCCCTCCCACATCATCATGCCGGCCATTCACAAGAACCGCTTCCAGGTCTCCAAACTGTTCCACGACAAGCTGGGTGTGGATGAAACCGAGGATGTAAACGAGCTGATCCAGATTGGCCGGCGCACCCTGAGGCAGAAGTTCCTGGAAGCGGACGTGGGCGTATCCGGGGTTAACTTCGCCATCGCCGAAACCGGCACTCTGTTGCTGGTGGAAAATGAAGGCAATGGCCGCATGAGTACCACCGCACCGCCGGTGCACATTGCCGTGACCGGCATTGAAAAGGTGGTGGAAAACCTGCGGGACGTGGTGCCCCTGTTGTCGCTGCTGACCCGTTCCGCGTTGGGCCAGCCCATCACCACCTACGTGAACATGATCTCCGGCCCCCGCAAGGCGGATGAGCTGGATGGCCCGGAAGAAGTCCACCTGGTGCTGCTCGACAACGGCCGCAGCGGCGCCTTTGCCGATGCCCAGCTGCGCCAGACCCTGAACTGTATCCGCTGCGGCGCCTGCATGAACCATTGCCCGGTGTATACCCGGGTGGGCGGCCATACCTATGGCGAGGTGTATCCGGGGCCGATCGGCAAGATCATTACGCCGCACATGGTGGGCCTGCACAAGGTGCCGGATCATCCCAGCGCGTCGTCATTGTGTGGTGCCTGTGGCGAAGTGTGCCCGGTGAAGATTCCGATTCCGGAGATGCTACAGCGATTGCGGCAGGAGAACGTGAAAAGCCCGGCGGAGCATCCGGAAGTGAAAGACGGCGGTGCCAAATACTCCCGCAAAGAGCGTGTGATTTGGCGCTTCTGGGCCAGACTGAACACTTCGCCGATGTTCTACCGGTTGTTCCTGTGGGGCGCGACCCGCTTGCGCAAGCTGGCACCGAAAAACGTCGGCCCTTGGACCGAGAACCACTCAGCACCGGTGCCGGCCCGCCGGTCGTTGCACGATCTGGCCAAAGCCCATCTGAATCAGGGGGATCGGTGATGAGCGCCCGCAGCAATATTCTCAACAAACTTCGTGCCGGCCTGGCGGGCACCACGCCCCGGCCTGATGATTTTGACGAGGGCCTGGTTATCACCCCCTGGCAGTACGCCCCGGAAGACCGGATTACCCGCCTGCGCTCTTTGATGGAAGCGGTACACACCGAGGTTCATCAGGTCACCAGTGCCCAGTGGCCTGCCAAAGTGCAGGAATTGCTGGAGAGCCGGGGCTTGGGCAATCTGCTATACGCTCCAGGCACCGCCCATGGCAGACAGCTGGCGGCACACTGGCAGAGAAACGGTGCGACATCGCAGTTGATGGTCTACGACCGCCCCATCGAGGAATGGAAGGAAGAGCTGTTCTGGAAAGTGGATGCCAGCATCACCGGCACCGCCGGCGGTATTGCGGCCACCGGCTCCCTGGTGCTCTGGCCGGACCGCCACGAGCCGCGCCTGATGAGCCTGCTGCCGCCGCTGCACATTGCCCTGCTCAAGGCCAGTGAGGTGGAAGATAACCTGTACGGCATGATGCAGAAACACCACTGGTCCGCGGGTTTGCCCACGAACCTGTTGCTGGTCTCCGGCCCGTCCAAAACCGCGGATATCGAGCAGGTGCTGGCGTACGGTGCCCATGGCCCGAAAGAGCTGGTGGTCCTCATCCTTGAGGATGCCTGATCAGAGATCCTTGATTGCGGCGGTGGTTGCCTGAAGTACTTCCTTGGCATCACCTTTCACCATCAGGCTGTTGTCACGAATAAACAGGCCGTTGGGAATGCCAGCGAAGCCAGCGGACAGGCTTCGCTTGACCACCACCACGGTTTTTGCCTTGTGAACATCCAGGATCGGCATGCCGAAGATGGGTGAGCTCGGATCTTCGGCGGCGGCCGGGTTCACCACGTCATTGGCCCCCAGTACGATGGCCACATCGGCCTGTGGCAGCTCTGGATTGATCGCGTCCATATCCTTGAGCTGACCATAGGGGATCTCGGCTTCAGCCAGCAGCACGTTCATGTGCCCCGGCATACGCCCGGCAACCGGGTGAATGGCGTAGCTGACCTTCGCACCACGGCCTTCCAGTTGATTGGCCAGTTCCTTGACCGCGTGTTGGGCCTGCGCCACCGCCAGGCCGTAACCCGGTACCATGACGACATTGCGGGCGCCGTCCAGCAACAGGGCCAGATCATCGGGGGTGGCGTATTTTACCTTGCCATCGTAGAACTCGCCCTCGTCCTGCTTGCTGGCACTGTTGCCAGAGGCGCCGAAGACGCCACCGAACAAAACGTTGGGCAGGGACCGATTCATGGCTTTGCACATGATGGCGGTCAGAATCAGCCCCGAGGCGCCCACCAGAGACCCGGTGATGATCAGCCCCTGGTTGCCCAGCACAAAACCGGTTGCAGCGCCGGCGAGCCCTGAGTAGGCATTCAGCAGAGCTACCACCACCGGCATATCGGCACCGCCAATGGGCTGTACCAGTCCAACCCCGAGCAGCAGGCAAAGGCCAATGAGTGCGGCCAGTGCCAGCGGGCTGGTGCTGGCTTCAGCCGTGAAAAGCACGGCGCCAATGAGTGCGGTAACCAGTGTGACCAGGGTGACGCTGTGCCAAAGACGGTTATTGCGGCTGTCACCAAGGTTGCCTTTCAGTTTCAGCACCGCCACAACCGAACCGGTCAGAGTGACGGAACCAATGATGATTGAGGCAAGGATCGCTGCCGTCCAGCCACTGTTGCCAGCGCCGGACACTGCAACAGTTTGCATCCAGGTGCTGGCAGCCACCGCAACAGATGCGCCACCGCCAATACCGTTCAGGCTGGCCACCAGTTCAGGCATTTCGGTGGTGGCGGTGCGCCGGGCCAGCCAGATACCGATACTGCCGCCTAGGATCATACCGGCGAGGATAGCGGTGTAGTTGATGATTCCCTGGTGCAAGAGGGCGGAAACAACGGCGATTAGCATACCGATGGCGGCGATCTGGTTGCCGCGCACGGCTGTTTTTGGGCGGGTCATCCCTTTAATTCCAAGGATGAAGCAAACCGCCGCAGCCAGATAAGACAGGTTGATGAGTGCAAACATGATTATCCCTTACGCTTGAACATATTCAGCATGCGATCTGTAACCATAAAACCGGCTACGATGTTGATGCTTGCCAGTGTCACGGCAATAAAGCCAAGCAGCCCGGCAACATTGGGGGAGAGTTCTGAGCTGCCAGCACTGATGATGGCACCCACGATGACAATCCCGGAGATGGCGTTGGTGCCACTCATCAAGGGTGTGTGGAGTGTTGGCGGCACTTTGTTGATCAGTTCAATGCCAACAAACAGTGCCAGGATGAAGATGGTGAAGCTGAGGACAAACAGTTCCATCAGGCGATTTCCTTGTTTTCGGTGGGTTCGGTGTTCCGGGCGGAAGGCTTGGCGTCGTGAAGCACCTGTCCGCCCCGGGTGACCAGGGTTGCCGACACAATGTCGTCCTCTGGGTCAGGGACAAGCTGCCCGGCTTCGGTCATGTTGAGCAGGAAGGCGGTTAGGTTTCGGGTCAGCAGTTGGGAAGCATGAACCGGCACGCGGGAAGGGTGGTTGGCATGCCCGACAACCGTGACACCATCCACAACGACTTTTTTATTCAGCACGGTCCCTTCAACATTGCCGCCCTTATCGGCCACCAGGTCGACAATCACCGAGCCGCTCTTCATGCGATGGATCATATCGCTGTCGATCAGTTTTGGTGCCTGCTTGCCCGGAACCGCCGCGGTCGTGATCACCATGTCTGCCCGTGCAACACAATCCGCCAGTTGCTGCCGCTGTGCCGTATAGAAGGCTTCGCTCTGGGCTTTCGCATAGCCGCTGTCGCCGGTGGTCTCTGATGACGGCACTTCGATTTCGATAAAATCGGCTCCCAGGCTCTGAACCTGCTCTTTTACTTCCGGTCGCAGGTCATAAGCCTCAACAACGGCGCCCAGGCGCCGGCCCGTGGCGATGGCCATCAATCCGGCAACGCCGGCACCGATGACAAGTACCCGGGCCGGGTGAATGGTACCGGCAGCGGTCATCAGCATCGGGAAGTATCGTGGCAGTGCCATGGCACCGCTGAGGACGGCCCGGTAACCGCTGATACCCGCCATGGCACTCAGCACATCCATCGGCTGCGCCCGGGTTGTTCTGGGCACAAGATCCAGCGCAAACGCCTGTACGTTTTTGGAGGCAAACCGCTCCAGTAGTGGCTTGTTGAACCAGGGGTTCAACAAGCTGATCAGCGTACTCCCTTCCTGAATAAGCTCGGCTTCCTCAGTGGTGGGAGCCAGCACTTTGAGAATGATCGATGCCTGACGGTACAGTGCGCTGGCATCGTCCGCGATGATCGCGCCGGCATGGCGGTAATCATCATCGGTAAAGTGCGCGGCCAAGCCTGCGCCGCTCTCAACGATGACTTCGTAGCCAGCTTCGAGCAGCGTTGAAACACCGGTTGGTATGATGGCGACCCGGTTTTCATTAGGGGTTCGCTCACGGGGTATGCCAATCATCATGCGTAAAGGCTCCGTTCAGTTTGAGTGTTTTCCATGCTGTTACCCAACGCAAGCGCGCTGAGAGTGTGCTTGCGGATGTCGGCCAGAAGTTGGTGATCCTGCTGCAGCGACTGGCCATAGCTGGGAATCAGTGCCTGAAGGGTTTGTAGGGAGGCGCCCTGAACCAGTTCGGGCAGGCAGCGCTCTATCACATCGAGCATGGCGGCGACGCAGGTGGACGCGCCGGGGGAGGCGCCCAGCAGCGCTGCCAGACTGCCATCGCTGGTGCTCAGGACTTCCGTGCCGAACTCCAGTGAACCGCGGCCCTGGCTATCGGGTTTAATGATCTGCACCCGTTGCCCGGCTCTCACCAGCTTCCAGGCGTCGGGATCAATGTCCGGGATAAAACGCTGCAGCTGCTCAAGGCGCGATGATTTCGGGCTGAGCGACTCCTTGATCAGATAGCGGGTCAGTGGCCAGTTGTGGATAGCCACATCAAGCAGCGGCTTCAGGTTGTGGTGTCTTACTGACCGAACCAGATCCATCACGCCACCTTCTTTGAGAAAGCGTGTTGTGAAACCGGCGAAGGGACCGAACAGCAGAGCAGCCTTACCGTTGATAAAACGGGTATCGAGGTGCGGAACAGACATGGGCGGAGCACCCACCGGGGCCTGACTGTAGACTTTGGCGTTGTGCTGGAGCGCCAGGCTCTGGTCATTGCAAGCCAGCCATAGTCCGGAAACGGGGAAGCCGCCATACCCGCGGGCTTCCTGAACCCCCGCTTTTTGCAACAGGGGCAGCGCGGCGCCACCGGCGCCGATAAAGACAAAGCGGGCCGTGAGAACCTGTTGTTCGCCACTCTCATGATTGGCAAGCGTCACCCGCCATCCGCGGTTGTGACGTTGAAGTCCCGTCACCCGGCGCTGAAGGCGGATATCGCAGGCCCCGGACTGGGTGAGTGAACGCCCCAGCAGGCGGGTCAGCGAGCCGAAATTGACATCACTGCCATGCGGTACGCGGGTGGCTGCCGAGGGTGTGAATGTTTGCTGCGCTCCGTGGATCAGAGGCAGCCAGTCTGAGAGTGTCGAATCCTGATCGGTGAATTCCATACCCTGGAAAAGTGGGTGAGCCTGCAATGCGCGGTGCCTGGCGCGCAGGAACCGGCAGTCGTCCTGGCCTTGCACCCAGCTGAGGTGAGGAACGCTGCGGATAAAGTCGTCAGGCCCCGGCAGCAGGCCTTTTTCGACGAGTGAACTCCAGAATTGAAGGGATATTTCAAACCGTTCATTGATGGCCAGAGCCCGGTCAATGGCGACGCTACCATCACCCTGTGCCGGGGTATAGTTGAGCTCGCAGTAGCCGGCGTGACCGGTTCCGGCATTGTTCCAGGCGTCGGAGCTCTCGCCGGCCAATTGCCGGCCCTGCTCGACCAGTGTCATCGAGCGCGAGCTGTCCAGCTGTGAAATAAGAGACGCCAGCGTAATGCTCATTACGCCGCCGCCAATCAGAAGTACATCTGTATCGAAGCTCGCCATAGTATGACCCTTTCGGTAGCAAACGAATAAAAGGGTGCATACTTTAGTCGAACGTCTGGTTCGTAAAAATCGTGTTTCTTGGTATTAAAGGATCGAAAAAACCGACCTATTTCAGGCCGAAGCCTCTTTTATTCAGGAACTCCTTCATGTGCGGCCGGAGCTTGCTGGTAAACAGCGGCTTGAGCTGTTCGGACCAGCTGGTGTCTTTGTTGCCGCCGGTGCGCTCGCGGTAATAGCGGGCCATTGTATCGTCGAAGCTGGCCACCAGCCGCTCGTCAGTTGAGTCGTCGTAGCTGTCTTCCTTGAGAATGGCTGCCAGGGGCAGGCGCGGCTTCACTTCCGGTTGCTGGTCCGGATAGCCCAGGCACAGACCAAATACCGGGTACACATGTTCCGGTAATTTGAGTAGATCGCTCACTTCCTGCGGGTTGTTGCGAATACCGCCAATGTAGCAGATACCCAGTCCTTCCGATTCAGCCGCGACCACCACATTCTGCGCAATCAGGGCGGTATCAATGCTGGCCACCAGCAGTTGCTCGGTCATACCACGAATCACATCCGCTCCGGCTTTCTCTGCCGATTCGGTGGCCCGCTTCATATCGGCGCAGAACACCAGGAAATCCGAGCAGGTCTCTACATAGGCCTGGCCGCCGGCCAGTTCAGCCAGCTTCTTTCGCTTCTCCGGATTGACCACATGAATAATGGTGTAGGCCTGCACGTGGTTGGAGGTGGCTGCGCATTGCCCGGCTCGGATCAGCTCTTCAAACAGATCCGGGGGAATTCTCTGATCCTTGAATTTCCGGATGGAGCGGTGAGATTTCAGGAGTTCGATCGTCGGATTCATAGAGCCTCTCTGTTGCGGATAAACGAAGACGATAGCTTGCTCATCAGGACAGTCGCAACAGGACAAAGGTGCCATAGTGTTTTCCACGATGGCGATTGCCGTTCAGCTCTCGTCAATACTCAACAGGTCACTGGGTGACCGGAAGCCACCGCTGGCGAGGCGGATCCTGACTTCAAGGTTGTGTCTTGAGTTAGCGTTGCTCAGGGCCTCCTCCTGTGAGATTTTGCCTTGGTCGTAGAGCTCGAATATCGCCTGGTCGAACGTTTTCATGCCATGTTCGCCGCCGCGGGTCATGATGTCTGCAATGCCATCAATCTCGCCCTTTGAGATCAAATCCCGGATGTAGGGGCTGGCGAGCATCACCTCTACCGCCACCACTCGCTTACCGTCCTTGCCTTTCAACAGGCGCTGAGCCACCACGGCTTTGAGGTGCATGCTCATGTCCATGAACAGTTCCTTATGGGCGTGCTCTGGAAAGAAGTTCACAATCCTGCGCATGGTGTGGTCCACGTTGCTCGCATGCAGGGTGGAGATGCACAGGTGGCCGGTTTCTGCATAAGTGAGGGCGTGTTTCATGGTGTCCCGATCGCGTATTTCGCCAATCATGATGACATCCGGTGCTTCACGCATGGCCCGGCGCAGGGCTTCGTTGTAGGACCGGGTATCAACGCCCACTTCCCGCTGGTTGACCACGCTTTTTTTGTGGTTGTGGGTGTACTCAATAGGATCTTCTACAGTCAGGATATGGCCAGACTGGCAGCTGTTACGATGGTCGATCATGGACGCAAGCGTGGTGGATTTACCGGAGCCGGTTGAACCAACCACCAGTATCAGCCCCCTGGGTTCCATAATCAGCTGCTTCAACACCGGCGGCAGGCCCAGGCTTTCAATAGACGGAATCTCGTTACGCAGGTGGCGGATCACCATGCTGACTTCGCCGCGCTGCCAGAAGACATTCACCCTGAAGCGCCCGACTTCATTCACGCCAACCGCCATGTCGAGTTCCAGGTTCTTCTCGAACTCAGCCCGCTGCTTGTCGTTCATCACCGAGTAGGCTAACTGCCTCACAGCGCCGGAAGACAGAGGGTTCTGGGTGATCGGGCCGGTTTTGCCCTCGACCTTCATCATCACCGGTGAACCGGTAGAAAAGAAAAGGTCAGAGGCACCCTTGTCGGCCATGACTTTCAGGTAGGCGGGCAGTTCCATGAAGACTCCTCGTGCAATGCGGACGACTATCACCACTATATATTGTAATCGGGTATTTTGCGTCTCAGAGAATGTTGCGCATTTATGACAACGCCTGCGCATACGGGATAACCCCTACCCATAAACCCTCAGCAGAATGATGTTGACCACACACTGGTGGCACAACCACGAACTGATTGAGGGCATAGCATGTACAAAAACAACACGCTGCTTCGTCGGTTGGGGCTGGCTCTGGGGTTGGTGGCAGCGTCTACGCTGGCATCGGCCAACCAGGCTGAGAAACCCAACTTTCTGCTGATTATTGCCGATGACCTGGGCTATTCAGACATTGGTGCCTACGGGGGTGAGATTGAAACCCCGAGCCTGGATGCCCTGGCCAACGAAGGCATCCGGATGACCAACTTCCACACCGCTCCCACCTGCTCCCCGACCCGGTCCATGCTGTTTTCCGGAACCGACAACCACCGCGCTGGCATCGGCAACATGGCCGAGCTGCTCACTCCGGAACAGAAGGGACAGCCAGGTTATGAGGGGCACCTGAATGATCTGGTGGTGACTCTGCCTGAGGTGCTGCGGGATAACGGGTACCACACTTCCACCACTGGCAAATGGCACCTTGGCCGCACCGAGGAGCTGAGCCCCAATGCCCGTGGATTCGACGAATCCTGGGTGCTGGTTCAGGGCGGCGCCAGCCACTTTGATGATGGCCGGGCGATTATCGGTGTCGATCCGAAAGCCATCTATCTGGAGAACGGCAAACAGGTGGAGGTGCCCAAAGGCTTCTTCTCTTCCGATTTCTACGCCGACAAAGCCATTGAGTACGTAAACGCAGCCGGCGACAAACCGTTCTTCCATGTGCTGTCGTTCACGGCACCCCATTGGCCCCTGCAGGCTCCGGATTCCTACATCAAGAAATACGAGGGCCGTTATAACGAAGGCTATGAAGCCATTCGTCAGCAGCGCCTTGGCAAGATGCAGGAGATGGGACTGGTAGGGCAAAAGCTGGCCGCCAACGTGCCCTTTGACCAGCTGCCAACCTGGGATGAACTGACCGATGAGCAGCGCAAGATCGAAGCCCGCAAGATGGAAGTCTACGCCGCCATGGTGGACAACATGGATGAGAACATTGGACGGGTGATGGCCCACCTTGAAAAGACCGGCAAGCTCGACAACACCGTGGTTATGTTCATGTCGGATAACGGCGCAGATGGCAACAGCCCGGAAGTGCTGCCCCGCAACAAGGAATGGATTGCCGCTGAGTACGATAACAGCTTCGACAATATGGGCCGTCCGGATTCCTACATCTGGTATGGCGCCCAGTGGGGGCAGGTCAGTGCCACGCCCTGGCCTATGTGGAAAGGCTACCCAACCCAGGGTGGTTTGCTGGTGCCGGCTATCCTTAGCTTGCCGGGTAAAGACGCCAAAGGCGAAATCAACCACGAATTCTTCCATGTGATGGACATTATGCCGACTTTCCTGGAACTGGCCGGTATTGATGTACCCAAGAGCCCCTACAACGGCCGTGAGATCTTCGAAGTGCAAGGTGTCTCCATGGTGCCAGGCCTGAATGGCAACGCCCCTGAAAACCGGGTTGTTGGCTGGGAACTGTATGGCCGCTCCGCCGTGCGCATGGGTGACTGGAAAATTCGACTGATGGAGCCACCTTATGGCCCCGGCGAGTGGCAACTGTTCAACCTGACGGAAGACCCGACTGAAACCACGGACCTGGCCAGCAAGGAACCTGAAAAGCTGAAGCAACTGCTGGCTGAGTGGGACAAGTACGTTCAACGCAATGGCGTTATCGCGGCTGACCCTGCCGACATGCGGAGAGTTGGATACAGCTTCACCACCTGTCTGTTCGACAAGTGTGTTGAGTAAGCCGACCCCATGTTCGAGAACAGGAGATACCCCATGAAGCTGAAACAGACACTCCTGGCTGCTGCGGTCTCTGCCGCAGTCGCCAGCCCGGCCCTCGCGGTCGAACTGGATAAACCGGACTTCTATGGGCACCTGAGTGCCGGCGCCCTCAAAATCGAAGGTAAAGATGCCGAAGCGGAAGCCTTGAAGCTGGAGCTCGGTTTGCAAGGCAAAGCGGCTATCGATAAAGGCCTGAACCTGAACTACGCCGTGGAAGTGGACCTTGCATGGGCCGCCAACAGTGCCGATTACCCTACCACCGGCCGTGATGGCGAGGCCGATGTGCACGTGAAAGAAGCCAAATTCTGGCTGCCAACCCGCTATGGCCTATTTGTGGCGGCGCCCCGGGGCACCAGTGGCCAGTGGTCGGATATCTACGGGCCCATCAACCACTACGAATACAACGTGTCCCGGGCGGACCCACGGCCCGATGGCATCTTCGCCCAGCCGGATCGGACATCAGGTACCTTTGCCTATCACACCCCCTGGTTTATGAAGACCAAGCTGGTGTTTGCAGCCATCACCCTGAATGACAGCAACGGCAAGGATGCCGACGGCCGCTCGGTTCGCCTGGTGCATAAGAGTGACAATCTTGGGTTTGCCATTGGCACGACCCAGCTGGTGCAGGAACAGCTGCCGCCGTTTGCCACGGATGATTACCTGATCTCTGCCGCTGGCGTGAGTTACCAGCTGGGTGGCCTGGCCCTGGGTGCGGTCTGGGAAAACAACCGGAACGCACCCTACCCGCTGGACCCACAAGGCAAGGCCGACTTTGATTCCTACGGTGTCTCTGCCCAGTACATCACCGAGGGTGGCACGGGCGTAGCGGTCGGCTACAAGGAAAAGGATCATGACTATGATGCGGCGGATAACTTCGTCTATACCCTGAAACTTGAGCAGAGGATTACCCCTCAGGTGAAAGTATGGGCGGAGACCGGGCAGTTCGATAAACCGGTTGCAAGCCCGCAGGGGGCACTGGTTATGGATACCAACTACGCCGTGGGCTTTAACGTAACCTTCTGACTCTGAAAGCGTCTTGCCCGGCAAGATTTGGTATCAAACCGAATCGAGCCGGGCCTTTTTGCTGACCACTACCCGGGATGCCCGGCATTGCCGCAGGGTTTCCGAAGGCAGCTCGCCGAAGGCTTCCTGATATTGGCGGGTAAAGTGGCTCAGGTGGTTGAATCCATAGGAAAACGCTGCATCGCCAATGGTGATGTCAGGGCTGGTTCTGAGTAATTCACGAACGCCTTTGAGCTTGTGGCAGAGAATGAACCTGGCAGGTGTGGTGTTGAGGTAGGTGCGAAATCCGGACTCCAGTGAGCGCCGGCTGGCGCCGGTGATCCGTAGCAGGTCACAGACTGATATGGGGTCGCGAATGTGGGCCAGTATCCACTCCGTTGCCAGTCGAATCCGGCCAGGAAGTATCGACGGGTTTTCCAGGCCTTCCCGGTGTAACTGGTTGGCAAACTGTGACAGCAGTAACCCCTCCCATTGGGACTGAACCGAAGGGTCGATTCGCCCCTCACAGATCTCGTGTTGTTGGGCCAGGCAGCTGATGGCATTTCTCAAAACCTGAGCGTCCTGGTGATTGCCAGGTATAAACGCATTGGTTTCGCGAAGAAAGCTGAGGTCCGGAACACCCAGGGTATCGATCAGCTTCTGGCGCGCCAGGCTCATGACCACCGCCCGTGTGCCCTTTTCCCAGATCAGGTCTGCCTGCTTGCCCGGTGCCGTCAGCACCAGGCTGTCGGCCGGCACATGGGTATCCAGGGATTTGCAGTAAATATTGCCGGACAGCACCAGAACCGCATGAAAGGTTTGCTGGGTGTCTGACTGAATGTGAACCTTCTCGGACCACATGGCGCCAAACAGTGAACTGCTGCCCACCGGCTGCAGAGTCAGCAGGTTTTCGGCCCGGCCACTGCCAGACAGCGGGGCAACCTCCCGGTCTTCGATGTGGGCATTGATAAACGCCTTCGCCTCCTCAAAATCGGGAGAGCGCACACCCACGTTGTATCGGAATGGAACCAGTTTCTCGTTCATGGCGGAGTCGTTGTTGTTGTGTGGTCAGCCCTATGAATCATCACGATCTTTATCATAATTCAAGCAAGTGGCAGGCCATATCCCAAAAGTTGGGCCAGCCCTTGCAGGTTGAGGTCTTGTAGGGTGTGGCAGAAGGGTATTCCGCGAATTCGGGTTTATGATCTGGTGAAATGAGTGCATAAGTAACATGGAATTGAACGATATGATGAAGCAACGCTGGACGCTATTAGCCCTCTGTCTGCTGGTGCTGGCCGGTGGCAAAGCCCTGGCCAATCCTGCCGATTGTGTCGAATGTCATGCCAGCGAAGTTGCAGAGTGGTCCCGCTCCCAGCATGCGGTTGCCATGGCTGAAGCCACGCCGGAGTCGGTCGCGGGAGACTTCTCTGGTGCCCGTTATGAAGATCCGGACCTCGCCGTTCAATTCCTGCAGAAAGATGGGCAATTCCTCATTCATACCCGGGAGGGCGACGACAAGCGCGAGTGGGCCGTCCGGTACACCTTCGGGGTTTATCCCCTTCAGCAATACCTGTTAGATATTGGTGACGGCCGTCTTCAGGCTTTCAATATCGCCTGGGATACCCGGGCCAAAGCCGAGGGAGGTCAGCGCTGGTTCCGGCTGGATGAGCCCGGGCAAAACCGGCCCGGCGACGCCATGCACTGGACCGGCATCTACCAGAACTGGAATAACCAGTGTGCCGATTGTCACTCCACCGGGCTGGAGCGTCACTACGACCCGGTGGAAGATCGTTACCATACCCAGTGGCAGCACGTGGCCGTGAGTTGCACCGCCTGCCATGATGCGGCTCTGGACCATGCCTCGGCGCAGCGTAGCGGAGACTTCCTGGCCGCTGGGGTGCAACTGGCTGCGGTGGGCGCCTGGCTGGTGAGCGAGGGAAAGCGCCCACCCCGCCTGCAGGGTGCCAAATCCGGTTCCGAACAAGTTGCCACCTGCGGCCAATGCCATTCCCTGCGTACCAGCCTGACGGATTCCGCCGGTGGCCAGGTACATAACCAGTTCAGCCTGAGCCGGCTCGATCAGCCACTTTACTATTCCGATGGGCGAGTCCGGGAAGAGGTGTTTGTGCTGGGCTCCTTTGAGCAAAGCAAGATGTTCCAGGCTGGAGTTGTCTGCTCGGATTGCCACAACCCCCATACCGGAAAACTGAAGATCGAGGGCAATGCTGTTTGCGCCCAGTGCCACAATGCCGGTGATTACGATACCCCGGATCATCACCATCACCCCCGTAACAGTGATGGTGCGCAGTGCGTCAGTTGCCACATGCCCGAAGCCACGTTTATGAGGATCGACGACCGGCGGGAGCACAGCTTCATGGTGCCCCGGCCCGATGTGTCGAGGGAATCCGGTAGCCCGGATGTTTGCCTGGCGTGCCACACGGACCAGGATCGTGCCTGGTCGGTAGAAACGGTCGAGAGCTGGTATCCGGACCTGTATCAGCCGGATACCTGGCACCATGTTCAGCAGAGAAACCTGACAGAGACCTTGGCCTACCTTGAAGATGAGCGTGAACCCGCCCTTCGTCGAGCAACATTGTTGGAACAGCATGGGGAAGCGCTTGCCGCGGGGCATGCGGCAGTTCTGGCGCGGCTGGCGAAGAGCAGTCACGCTGTGATTCGCGAAAGCGCCTATCGTGTGCTCAGGCACGGCAACATGAGCCAGGCCCGGGAGCTTGCTGAAAATGGTCTGGCTGATGACTCCCTGGCGGTCAGGCTGGAGGCCTTTGAATCCATGGTGTGGTCCGGCATCCTGCCGGACCCCGAGCGCTGGGGCGAAGTTCAGAGAGAATACGAGCACTACGTTGATATGCAGTCAGACCTGCCCGCAGGCAATGTGCTGAAAGCCCGATACCTGATGGCCGGGGATTATGTCTACAAGGCTGAGCAGCAACTCAACCGTGCTCTGGCCAAAGACCCGGGCTACGTGCCGGCCACCATCCTGCTGACCGACATTCTCCGTTCCGGCGACCGCAATCTGGAGGCGGTCCGGGCCATTGATCAAACCCTGGAACACAGCCCTGACGAACCACAACTGATTCACCTGCGGGGCTTGATCCGCGTTCGCCTGCAAGACTACCCGGCGGCGCTGGCTGATCTGGAACGGGCCTATGAGCTGACGCCCGGCCAGTGGTTGTTTGGCTACCGGTACGCGGTTGCACTGTTCCAGTTAGACCAGAAGGACAGAGCCAGGCAAGTGACCCAAGCCTTGTTGCAACGATACCCCGATAACGCACAATTGCGGGCACTGATGAACCACCTGTAGGGACAACCAGAACCGGGGCTGGGGCGCGCTGTCGCCTCAGATCCACCCCAGCCACCTCCACCACAGGTAATCCAGCGGAAACAGAATCACGATGGTGAGGGCGGCCAGTATCAGGCACAACCGGGCGGCATGGCGCATGGGAATTCCGGCCAGGGGCATGGCCATCATCAACGGCACGGACTGGTAGGTGAAGATGATGGTGGAGAAGCCCAGAACCTGGGTCATCAGTACCGCTTCCAGGCTGAAACCGGTCATCTCGCTCATGGCGCCAGCCAGGGGGGTGAGCGTTGCCGGAATGCCGGCCAGGGTGGTGACCATCCCGGTCGCGGTCGCCGCCAGTGACAACGTAAGGAAGTTGGCGAAATCCCGCCCCGGCTCCAACGGCAGCCAGGCCAGTACATGGCCGCCCAGAATGCCGCTGATGTTCTGATGGTTGATCAGCCCGGCAATGCCCAGCAGGCCGGCCACCACCAGAATCGAGCTGATATTCACTTTCTGGTTGAAGCTCTGGGTGGAGATCATGCCAATACCGGGCATCAGCAGCAGGGTGGCTGCGGCCAGGCCAATCCACGCAGCCGAGATCTGGTGCCAGGTGTCGGTCAGCCAGAATCCGAGGGTCACCAGAAGAATCATCATCAGCCGCGATTCCGTGAAATTGAAAGGCCGGCCTGGGCCCGCTTGCGGAACCGGTTTCGGGTTGTCCGGGTACAGCCGCACCAGCACAACCACCAGCAGGATGGCCTTGAGGATGCCCAGCACCGGAAAGTGCAGCAACAGGTATTCCCCGAACATCGGGCTCCAGCCATGAATCTTCTCGGCAGAGCCGATCATGATCATGTTCGGAACATTGGCGGGCAGAATGGCAAAGGTGGGCAGATGGCTGCCAAAGGCCGCCGCCAGCCCGACGGCTTTCTGGCCATTGCTGCCAGGCTCAAAGCCACAGCTGTGGGCGATGGTCAGCGCGATGGGAATAAATAGAACAATACGCCCCACCGAGGACGGCATGACAAAGCCCAGCACAATGCCGATCACCACGATGCCGGCGATCAACCGGGTATAGCTGGCATCCAGGTGGCGGGTAAACAGGTCTGACACCCGCTGAGCCAGGCCGGTTTCCGAGATGGCAATGCCGATCACCAGCCCGGACACAATCAGCCAGCAGGCGGTTGAAGTGAGCCCGGAAAACACCACCTCGGCCGGGGCCAGCGACAACAGCATGGCCAGGGTCAGCACCAGCAGGGCGGTGACAAACTCCGGCAAGGCGCCGGTGGCGAACAGCACAAGCCCGGCCATCACCAGCAAGGCCGATAGCAGTTGCGGGCCGTCAAACCAACCCGCCACCGGGCTGAACAGCAACCCGGCAGACAATAATGGAATCAGGGCCAGCGCGAGCCACTGAGACCGGCTAACAGGCAGGTTGGTCATTGCCGGGTAAGATCCTTCTCGCCGTTAACGAACATCGTGGTTCTTTTTCGGAAACAGCCAGAAGGCAAACCACCGGGTCATCCATGGCATCAGCACGTAGCTCATCAGCAACATGACCACGATGGTGACCGCCATGGTGCGGAGCAGCAGCGGGATCTGTGCCAGCAGGTCGCCGAAGAGCAGGAACACCAGGGTAACGGCGGGATACAGGGCCAGCCAGCTGACGAAGGTCATTTTCCACTTGGGTGGCGGTTTGACCGGGTTCTGACCGGGCAGGGTAAACCAGGTGACAATGCCAGAGGTGACTTCCCGCTCACTGGGTTTTGCCAGCAGCGCTTCAATCTGCTCAAGCAGTTCGGCTCTTTCGGGGGAGTCTTCCCAGGCGGTCAGGGTGTCCCGGTCCCGGAACTTGAAGACAATCCGGTATTCCGGGTCATCCGGCGAGGAGGGCCGGAACATGGTGGCACCCAGATAACCCGGGAAGCTGGCGGCCCTTTCGGTCATCTGGCTGCTGAGTTGCTCAAAGGCCGATTCCTCACCTATTTTTACCCGGCGGGAAACCACCACCGTGAGGGGAGTGTGGGTGTCCTGGTTGGTGTGCGTTGTCACGATACCTTCTCCTTGAGCTGTACTTGCCGAGCATTGCTGGCGCTGGCGGGCATCAGGTGTTTGATCAGAAACTTCTGGCGGAACACATGGTGGCCAACGGATTCACCGGCGTTTACCGTATCTGCCAGTTGGTGACAGGTCTGGCTGGCGAGCTGGTGGATGGTGTGGATCTCCTGGCTCAGCTGGCTGACGGTCTGGCTCTGCTGCTCGGTGGCCGCAGCAATCTGCTGGTTCAGGCCATCGCTTTCGTTAATGCCGGCGACAATGGCCTGAAGCGCTTCGGCGCTGGCGGATACTTGTTCAACACTGGCCGCTGACTGGCGCTTGCCTTTTTCCATGGATTCAACCACCCGGGCAGACCCTTCCTGCAGGGCGCTGATCATCTCGCGAACTTCATCGGTGGATTGCTGGGTTCGTTTGGCCAGGGATCGAACCTCATCGGCAACCACCGCAAACCCTCGCCCGTTTTCACCTGCCCTGGCGGCTTCAATCGCCGCATTAAGCGCCAGAAGGTTAGTTTGTTCGGCGATGGCATTGATCACATCCAGTATACGCCCGATGGCCTGACTGTTCTGGTCCAGCTCCTGGACAATATCGCCGGCCTCTTCCAGTTCCCGGGCCAGGGTGCGAATACTTTCCTGTGCGGCTGCGGCGGAGCGGGCACTGTCGTCACCGGATTCCCGGTTGCGGGTGCTCAGATGGGCGGCCTGATGGGTGCTTTCGGACACCTCCCGAATGGTGGCACTGAACTCTTCCACCGAGGCCGCGACGGTACTCAACCCGGAGAGCTGCTGTTCAGACGCTCGGGTGCTGGCCTGCAACAGTGTATTGGCCTGGCCGACATAGCCTTCGATCTGGCTGCCGCTGTCCCGTACCCTGGCGATCATCACGTTCAGCCGGGTTTCCACCAGTCGCATGGCCAGTTGGATCTTGCCGACGGTGCCGGCTTGGCCGGTGTACACCAGTTGTTTGATGGGGTGGTCTACAATGCCCTGACAGTACCGGGACAGCGCTTGTAAGGGGCGGTTCAGCAGGAAAAGCGCCAGGCCACACAGGGCGCTGCTGAGGGTAAACAGAACGGCGAACAGTGCGGGTTGGGCCATCAGCCCGGCTATCAACAGGGGGCTGAACAACAGCGTTGCCAGAAGCCATTGCTGAGTGGCCGGCGCCAGCCCGGGAAGCTTCAGGGCCAGTGGTTGTTTGCCCCTGGCCCGGGCCTGGTAAACCTGCTGGGTGCGCTGAACCGTGGCACCGTCCGGTACCTGATAAATGGCCTGGTATTCGACAACCTGACCGTGCTCGTCCGAGATTGGAGTGACAAAGGTATCGAGCCAGAGATCGTTGCCGCGGGCGTTGCGGTTCCGGATCATACCCATCCAGGAGTCATTCCGCCCCAGGGTTTCCCACAGATCATTCAGTGGGCCTTTGGGCATGTTCGGGTGTCGAAGCTGGCTGAACCCTTCGGCTTTCAGCGTGTCTTCATCAAAGCCGCACAGCCGGCAAAAAGCACTGCTTGCGTAGGTGATTCTGCCTTTGTCATCGGTCAGTACCAGAAGTTGATCCTGGTCCTGCGCGTTCCCTGGTAATGGTTCATATCGGGACATCTTTTTTCATCCTCCGAAATGAAAAAGGGGCCCGCACAGCGGGCCCAAAGGAGAGCAACTACGACTTGCCGATCAGCTGCCTGTTGCGCGCATGTGCTGCACGTTAAACATTTGTGGTGGTGACAGTTTAGGGTCAACCTGGCCCTTGAACTGGCCGGTGGTGCAGTGGCTGGCCTGAACATCGATCATGCTGAAGCTGTCATCGATAGACACGCCGCTGCCCTTGTTCTTGGGCAGGTGATGGTCCGGATGCGCCTGGCCAATGGTGAAGGTTTTCCACATGCTGCCCTTGCGGTCATAAGACACGGTCCGGGGAATAGTGAAGGTCTGTGCGTCCATATAATGAACGCGCTTCTGCAGCGGGTGGCTGTCATCCACCGGAACGGCTTCCACCTCGTACACCTTGCGCAGTTGCCAGGTGATTTCCGGGAAACAACCACCCTGGCCATCAAAGGCAACAACCTGGTAGCCATCGTCATCCTGGTGAGTCTCTGTATCGAGCTTCATGTCATTGTGGTTATAGAAGGGCATCAGCATGTGACGGGTCCCTTTATAGGTCCAGTTCATGTCTGAAATGCGACCGTTATAACCTTCAAAGTCCTCGATCATCAGATCGGAACCCAGGAACGCATCGGTAACCTGACCGGTAGCCAGACGGCGTACACGACGCTGGAAGCCCAGATACAGCCATGAATTGTCCCGCTTGAGGTCGTCGGAAGCGCGGTGGATCAACAGCTGGGTGTTGCGAACATCAGCCGGATCCAAAGCTTGCACGTAGATAGCGCGGAACAGGTCAGACGGGTTTGGCGTAATCTCTGGTACTGGTTCCTGGTTCACTCGGCCCTTGAAGTTCAGGAAATGGAAATTGAACTTGATGGTACGTTCCACCTTGCCGGAATCCATGTCGCGGTATTTCCAGTAAAATGGAGCTACGGCAGCGCTGTCGCCCCAGTTGTAGCCATATTTATAGTTCCATGCGAGCTTTTCACCGGCCCGGGGGTCACTTTCATCCGGTTCCTCAGGGAATGGTCTGCCAGCCTGCCATCCGTTGATCTCACCGACCTGGTCGCCCAGGGATACCTTACCCAGAGAATCACGAGTGGCATTTACGTAGCCTTCATTCAGGCCAAAAGAAGTGGTTTCGCCTACGGTGATCGATGTCCAGCCATTTTCGATAAAGGTGTAGAAGGCAGGGTCGATGATATCCTTGAACTGGGCCACGTTGGATTGGTCGATGGTCATGCCAACGTCGAGGCCCTCATGGCTCGGAACTTCATTTTCGTAGGGAAAGAAGGAGTTTTGAATAACATCCTCGTTTGCCTGCACCTGAGTGGCAAACATGCCAGCAGCAAGACCAGCTGCGAGGCACTGTGACAGTATTGTCGGTTTTGTTGTTGGTTTCATGTTTTTATCCTCTTGTTATCAGAAGCTGTAACGTGCAGTCAGCTGGATTTCGTCTTCTTTCTGGGCCATACCGATGGGGCCGGACTTGAAGCGGCCGAGAGGCTCATAACTTCCGAGACCGGCAGACTCTCCTGGTTGATGGCCCGCAACGCCCGGTGTTTGGGTGAACGGATCCCAAGGATTACAGGAGCGACAATCGTCGAATTCACGGGCACCGTTGCCCACTTTGAAGTTTCCGCCCAAAGTCAGCTTGAAATTGTCGTTAACCAGCCAGTCAACTGAAGGTGCAATAGCGGTGGCTTGAGCGCGGAAGTCGTGGGCTGTAATGATTTTCGGGGTCAGGCGACCATTCATGTAGAACCCTTGCATCAACAAGGTGGCGGTCCAGTTGTGTTCATAATCTGGAATGCCAGCTTCGCCGTAGGTTCTCTGCTCACGTTCGTGGTCCAGAATGTGCTGGCCGAAAATCTGTCCGGAGAACAGGAAGGCCTGGCTTTCGTTCAGGGCCGGGATGAAGATGTTTTTGTCCGCGCCGATTACGTAACGGAGTACATCTGATTCGGAATAGAGCTCTTTGCGAAGGGTATTGGCAAATTCCTCACCCGAGGTGTAAGCCGTTTCTACGCGGAATACCGTGTCAATTCCCTGAGAGTAATAGTCCAGAGAGCCACCAACGAGATTCACGCGCGGGAAGTGGATGTCGAAAGCGATCAGGCTCGGCCAGACGGCAGTCTCTCCGGTGAACGGATTGGTTGCAGGAATACCTCCTCTGAGCGAGGGTAGTTGGGATCGATAGGTAAGTGCGTTGAGAGAAAAGCCCAGATCACCATAAACCCCTTCAAGCTTCAGGCCCAGCTGAGTATTTGACAGGCTCCAGCTGGGCATGTGTGCCTTGCGGATACCGATCTGGCCGGGTCCGAAGTCTGTTGCGAGGCCCCCGTCAGGAGTAGCCCCCGCGAAGTTTGCCACGGTTCCACCATTTTCCCAGAGGTTGTTCATGCCCCGGAAGAAACAGCCGGCATCCAGCATCACGTTTGGTTGGCCGCACTGGCCAATGTCATGGGGGCGGAACTTGTCGAAGTTCCACACCACCTGAAAGTTCAGGTCATCAAATGCCAGACCGTCGAACACTTCGGTGGGGCCCATGCGGTAGTCAGTCCGCAGTATCCACATGGGAATCCGGATATCTTCCAGTTCGTCGTAGATGTTGTTCCGGGAGTAATCCACCGGGTTGATGACATCGAGTACCCGGAACAGGTCCGTTCTGCCCCAGATAACCTGCTGTTTACCCAGTCGTGTACTCAGGATGTTGCCGTTATCGAAGTTAATATCGAAGTCGACATAGAGTTCCCGGATGAAGTCGGCGCGATCGTTGAACTCCTGGAATCTCAGGTCGTTGGAGTCTTTGTCCAGATATCCGTTGATACAGCCGCGGTCGTCTTTGTCACAGGGGCGCACCGGAACGCCGAAGGCGACACCGTTATTCTGTGAATGCAAATGCTCTCCCAAAACCACCATACCATCATTGGGATTCTGGCCAGTATCAATGCCGAAGAGGGTTCCGGGAATTGTCAGTCCTCCGCCGTGAGGAACGTTGCCTTGCACGCCTTCCAGTTCAACGGGGCCGCCAGCATTCCGGCCATACTCATCATCATTCAGATCATAAACTCCGTCATAACTTCCCCGGAGTGTGGCGTTGAAGCCCACATTGCTGAAAATTCCCACATCACCGGCTTTTTTCTCCAGCTCTAGTTGCAAGGTATTGCGGAATTTCGAAAGCCCCACGCCTTCTCGGCCGTAGGTGGCGTTTTCAACGTAACCGTTAACGCGGGTATCTTCTGCCGCTACGGTTGTGGTCAATGGAGTCAGCGCCAGGCAGGCACCACCCGCAAGGGTGTAGCACCAGAGCCTCAGGCCTTTTGTTTTTATTTGCATGGCTTGTCCTCGTTACAGGTTTTTTTGGAGTTTCGTACCGGGTTACGCCCGGTACGGTTCTCCTGGCACAAATCCGTCCTCCTGCTTCCTGGCGGGAGCAGCAGCCGGAGTTGATTTCGGTTTTCTATGATCCGAATGCAGAATGCCGTCTTCGTCGGCATAGACGTCGGTGATAAAGCGTGGCTTGAAGACCAGCACCCATGAGGGCACCAGAAGCATTGCGGCAAGACCGTTAATGATGATCATTACGCACAGCAATAACGCGGCATCGGACTGGAAACGCAGGTCAGAGAAGATCACCCACATGATGATTCCTGCCATCAGTGTCAGTGCGGTGAAGCTGATTGCCATGCCGGTTGTAGAAATAGAACGCTGCACAGCTTCCCGGAGGTTCTGAGACTTGGCCATTTCTTCCCGGATGCGATCCATCATGTAGATGGAGTAATCAATACCGACACCTATGCCCACGGCGATTACCGGCACCGTGTTGATGTCGATACTCAGGCTGTTCAGGCCCATATAAGCGTAGGTCATGGTGGTGGCAAACAGCATAGCCATCAACATCATGAGGCCGGCGTGCCATGACGTGTAGAACAGCATGACGAAAGCGAAGATCAGCAGGAATACAAGCGGCAGAACGATTACATTGGTCTCGAATGCTGATTCGTTCATTGCGGCCGCTACGCCCAGGGTGCCCCCGGCCAGCCGAATGGTCAGTCCTTCTACGCTATCGCCATTCTCTGCAATCCATTCCTTTGCCATGTGAATGGCGCGGCGAATGGTTTCGCCCTGGCGGTCCTTGTAATAGAACACCAGGTTGGCAACACGGTCGTCGGTATCGTTGAACTCGTCCAGGGCACCGGGAACCGGGCTGGAAGCCATGTAGGTGAACATCAGGCCGCCCACGTAGCCGGCATCGTGGGGAATCTGGTACCAGCGGGGGTCGTCGTTGTGCATCAGGCGGTTAACCTGCTTGATCAGGTCGGGCAGTCCCTTGGCGCCACCTACCTCCGGGTCAGTCAGCATATGGGCCTGAAAGTCGGCCAACGCTGTCAGTACCTCCGGGCGTTTCAGCCCTCCTTTTTCATCGGTTTCAGCAACGATATAAAGTTCTTCTGATCCAGGGAAACGCTCGTTCACGATCCGGGACGAGACGTTGTAGTCATGATCGGGATAGAGAATTGGAGAACCGGGCTCGGAGTCGCCAATCTGGACATTGGATGCGGCCAAGAGTCCGCCGAGCATCGCAATGGCGCCTACGGCCAGGATGACTCGGGCAGAACCCGGTTTGGTGACCATGCGCGAACTGGTGCTACCAATATGGCGCAACACCGTTTCCCGGATTTTCGGGTTCTTGGGTGTTGGCAGGATGGAGAGCAGCAGTGGTACACCTATCAGAACGGTAAATACCACGGTGATGGCCCACAAGGAGGCATAAATGCCAAGGTGGGTGTTGAGAGGGATGGAGCCAATGGCGATAAGGGATAGACCGATGGCGTCAGACACCACCCCTAGTGATCCTGGACGGAACAGGCTGTCAAAGGTTGCCTTGGCAGCTTTCGGGCCGTTACCCAGTTCCTGGGTTTCGGCATAATAGCGCTCAACCAGCTGAACCCCGTGGCTCATGGCTCGCGCAGCAATCAAAAAGGGGATTACCAGGCCGAGAGGGTCAAGGTTGTAACCCAGGAAACTGATAATCCCAAGCCCCCATATTGTGGAGACAAGAACGCCGCCTAGGGGGATGAGCACACCGTACGCTTTACGGAAGTGGAAGATGAGCAGCGCTAGCATGGCGAGCACAGTGAACACAAAAATTTGCAGGATCTGGTCCATATAGGTGTAGGCCCAGCCCACTAATACCGGCTGGCCTGTGGCATAAATGGTAACGCCTTCCGACGCCTCTTCAGCTCGCAGTTCCTGGAGTTGGGCAAACGTTGTTTCATAATCCAGTTTGCCTTCGATCAGCTGCGCTTTGACCAGCGCCATCTTCAAATCGGGTGACACGAGAGGCCCGTAGACCCGCGGGTTTGCGGCAACATCAGCGCGCATGGATTCCAGTTCTTCGGAGGAATACAGACCGCGAGTGGAGTCGTAGTAGGGCTCGGAGTTAATACTACCTACTTCGGTGAGCCATACTTTTCGGGAGTTTCGATGGGTGACACTGGATACCAGGTTGTGGTTGACGCCCGGCAGGCTATCGACTGCCTGAGTAATTCGATCGATGCGAGCGAGATTTTCATTCGTGAAAATGTCGCCTTCTTCAAACTCAACCCCTACCACCAACACATTAGCACCACCGAAACTGTCTTTGATGGAGTTGTGCAGTTCAATGTAGGGGTGTTGTTGGGGCAGCAGGTCGGCAAAGTCGGTAAATATTTTCAAACCGGGAATTCGCAGGGCGAAAACCAGGGTCAGAATAGCAATCAGTGAAAGCACCTTGCGTGGGTTGTTGAATATCCACACTTCCAGCAGGTGCATCAGGTGCGTGAAGCGATGCAGTTTGGACATGGTCAGTTACCTCAGTCTGTGCTGGCGGCAAGGGCCGTTTGGGGTTTAATGTCGAATAGCAGGCCTCGGCCTCCGGCTATGAGAAGACGCTGGTCAGGCAGAGCCAGCCCGGCCCTGAGGTAGAGCGGCTGTTCGGATTCAGAGATCTTGTTCCAGGTATCTTGCTGCAGTTGCAGTACAGTGGCGTTGTCTGCCAACGCATAAAGGCTGGTGTCTCCAGCTATGAAACCGAAGATCGGAGCATTGGTTGCTGTCGACATCTGTTCCCAGTTCTGACCGCCGTCGTTGGTCTGGTAGATGAAGCCGCTAAGGCCGCCAATCCATCCGTTATCGGCGTCCTCGAAGTAACTGGTGTGAACGTAGAATTCGTCAGGGGCATACCCGGCAATATCCCAATTCTCACCACCATCTTCGCTCTTCAGAACAAGCCCGTATTCACCAGTTGCAATGGCCTGATCTTGGTTGATGAACTGGAGGTTATTGATGATGGCATCTTCGTAAAGGGAAGCCTCGTTCCATGATTCGCCCTGATCTGCACTGTGCTGAAACGTTGTGAAGCTCCCTGCAGTCACCCACTTGCCATCAGGCGAGCAGGCAACAGTCATCATCTGTTCCTGGCTCGGGAGGGCATGCTTTACCCAGTTCTTGGCGGATGCGTCACCGTGCCAGACGGTGTTATCAAAGCTAAGCGCAATGAAGCTTTGATCAGGACACGATGTAATCGACAGGAAGCTGCTCCCGGTGATTTCAGGTTGCCGTTTCCAGCTCTTCCCTTGATCACTGCTGGAGAGAAGAACGCCATCGTTGCCAGCAACAACAATAGTGTTCCGGTTGCTGGCCATGGCCTGATAGAAATCGGTTCTTTTGGTGGGCTGATTCTCAATGCTTCTAACCGCTTCAAGGTTGAGCGGGGCTTCGCATCCTGTCAGCAATAGTGTCGTGGCGCTGGTAAACACCAGTGCAACGCCGGAGGTGCGCAAAGAGCGCATAGGGGCTTCTTGCATTGTTCTGTCACCGTCTTTGTTTTTGTGAAGTAAAGCGACTGACGGTGATTCAGCAATGCCTGTGCCAGATTATTATTGATTTTTTAACATACTGAATAACAGGGGGTTTTCTGGGGAAGGTGGTATCTAAAGGATTGTGTGGATGACCATATTCAGCGTTGACTTTTATCAAGTGATAAATTCCAGATTCCAGTTGCTGATTTGATCAGTTTACGAAAGCAGCAACATCCGTGTCGCACTCAAACGGACTTAGTCCTCAGCGAGAATACCCGATTTCTTCAGGCGATAGGCAAGTGCCGGGCGGGTAAGCCCCAGCAGTCTCGCAGCTTTTGAAACGTTCTGGTTGGCTTGTTCCATCGCTTGCTTCATCAATGTTTCTTCAACTTGATCAAGGCTGATGCCCTGTTTGATAACCTGGTCTGACCAGCTTCTGCGCGAGTCGCCTGGCTCTCCGGCACGCATGTTTCCGTCATTATCAATGTGTTCGACAGAGTCCGGGTTGACATGAGGTGGAGTTACGAATAGCGCATCCTGACTGATAGTTTCGTTGTTGTCAGTGAGTATCACGCCCCGCTCGATCACGTTTTCCAGTTCACGGATGTTGCCCGGCCACCGGTATTGCATGCACAGCTCCAGGGCCTTGTCTGAGAGCCCCAGCGTTCGTTTGTCGTATTGGGCATGGAACTTCTCCAGAAAGTGGCTGGCCAGGAGTGGCAAGTCTTCCAGCCGATCTCGCAATGGTGGAATGTGTACGGGAAACACGTTCAGTCGATAAAACAGGTCTGCCCGAAATCTGCCGTCTTCAACCGCCTGTTCGAGACTCTCGTTGGTGGCTGCGATGACTCGGACGTTTACCTTCCGGGTACGATTGTCGCCGACTCTTTCGAGTTCGCTTTCCTGGAGTACCCGAAGAAGCGTGGCTTGTGCCCGGGGGGTTAGCTCAATGACCTCGTCCAGAAAGATCGTGCCGCCATCCGCTCTTTCAAAGCGGCCCTCCCGGGACTGATTGGCTCCGGTGTATGCACCTTTCTCTACACCGAAAAGTTCAGCTTCGATCAGGTCTGGTGGAATGGCTGCACAGTTCACCGCGATGAAGGGGCCATCAGAGCGCTCGCTGCGCAGGTGGACGCTTTTTGCGATGACCTCCTTGCCAACCCCTGTCTCGCCAAGCAGTAACACTGAAACCTTCCCCTGTGCTGCCTTGTCGATCATTTTGCAGACTTTGTTGTACGAAGCAGACTGCCCGATACCGTAGTACTGGCCTTGTTGTCTCTGCAGCGTGCTGCGTAGGGAGTTCAGCTGTACCTGAAGGTCGTAGAGTTCTTCGATCATTGGGTCTGCTTTGAAGTAACGGGAGAACTCTTCCGCGTCGGGCCATTCTTCCGCGGGCTTTCCCTCTATTATGCAGGTTTCGTCACCGCAGCCGCGGCAGCTGACTTCCCGGAAGATGATCTCCCTCCCCATAAACGAGGAAGTGTACGCGCAGGCATAGCCCAGCAAGACCCAGCAGGCGGGCTCCTTCATTTGGCCGAGTTCGGTTTTGCAGATTTCAACTTCCCAGGAGTCGATCCACTCGAGCCGGCCATAGAAATCGCCCGCTTCCTGGTCAAGGTCAATCTCCAGGGGAACAACTTTCACCATTCCTTTGAGGGAGTGGAGCTGGGGGCCTGCAAGAAAAATGTCCAGCTCGCTACAGTGAGGGCGCAGCTTGCGGGCAAGCTCTGCATCTTTGAGGCCGGACAGGTACCCCAGTCGCAAGAAAAAGCCCTTGGCTCTTTCTATGCCCATGCTATTGACAATTTCGCGACGGAAGGCCGCTAGTGATGTCAGGTTCATCAGCAACATGCGTTGCTCGCCAAACCAGATTTTGCCTTCCGAGCTGTGGAAATGAATCTGCTCCGTCAGATCCTTGAAGTCCGTGTAGTTCAGTTGTGGCTTATAACTGACAGCCATGGTCGGAGACCCCCGTTAATTATTGTGGGTGGGGAGCGGCTCTGGTGGAGCTCATTAATTGATCATCTAGCACATGATCGAAGTCAAAAATCAACCAAATAGTAAAAATTGGCAGCTGAAATGGTAATTGGCGGTTAGTCGACCATTTGCGGAGGTGTCTCCTTTTATTGATCATTTGATGAAAAATCGACGGTGGTTTGGGTGGCCTGATGTCCCTAGGTCTCAGCGTAGAAATTTTCTGTGAATAGAAAAGGTGTTTTGAATCAGTCTCCTGTGATTGTGTTTCCGCACAAAGACTAAAAGTGGCACAGGCGTTGCTCAATACTTGTCAGCCAACAAAAAACACAATCGGGGCTAACCATGACTAACGCAACCAACGAAAAAACCTTTGACGAAATGACTCGCTATATCCGGGTCCGCAGCGAGCCCGGCGACAAATTCGTGGAATTTGACTTTGCCATTGGTCATCCGGAGTTATTCGTTGAACTGGTGCTACCCAAAGAAGCTTTCGAAATTTTCTGCAAGCACAACAACGTAGTCCACATGGATTCGGAAATGATCCGCGAGATCGACGAAGACATGGTCAAGTGGCGCTTCGGAGAGCGCGGCCAACGTTACTGAATATTAGCAACACCCACAATCTGATCCACAAAAACAAAACGGAAAGGTTGATATGAGTATCGAAATCAAAACCACCTCGGTGGAGCCCATTCGTCACACCTACAGTCACATTGCGCGCCGATTTGGTGACAAGCCGGCGACTCGCTATCAGGAGGCGAGCTACGACCTGGAGGCGAAAACCAACTTCCACTATCGCCCCCAATGGGATTCCCGATACGAGCTCAATGATGATCGCCGTACCGCCATCCGCATGGACGACTGGTACGCGGTGTCTGATCCCCGTCAGTACTACTACGGCGTTTACGTAGGCAACCGGGCCAAAATGCAGGAGTCCGCCGAGACCAGCTTTGGTTTTTGCGACAAGCGCAACTTGTTGACCCGCCTGCCCGAAGAAACCCAGAAGCTGTTGCTGCGCCTGATGGTGCCCCTGCGCCATGTGGAACTGGGCGCCAACATGAACAACAGCAAGATCGCGGGTGACGCTGTAGCCACCACTGTTTCCCAGATGCACATCTACGCCGCGATGGATCGTCTGGGCATTGGTCAGTACCTGTCTCGCATTGCTCTGTTGATTGACGGTAGTAGCGGTAAGGCACTGGACGAGTCCAAAGGCTACTGGATGGATGACGAGCTGTGGCAGCCCATGCGCAAACTCGTGGAGGACACCCTGGTCGTTGATGACTGGTTCGAACTGACCCTGGTTCAAAACATTCTGTTGGATGGACTGATGTACACCCTGGTGTACGACAAAATGGATGCCTGGCTTGCGACTCAGGGTGCGGAAGACGTTTCCATGCTCACCGAGTTCATGCGCGACTGGTACAAAGAATCCCTTCGCTGGACCAACGCCATGATCAAAGCCGTCGCCGGTGAGAGCGAAGCCAATTGCGAACTGCTCCAGACTTGGATCGATCAGTGGGAGCCGCAGGTCTATAGCGCTCTCCAACCACTGGCAGAAGCCTCGGTGGGTATTGACGCTCTGGACGAAGCCCGGGCGGAGCTTTCTACCCGCCTGAAGAAATTCGGACTGCAGAGTAGGGGAGTCTCAGCATGAGCCAGTTGGTATTCATTGTATTTCAGGACAACGACGACTCTCGCTACCTCGCCGAAGCGGTTATGGAGGATAACCCTCATGCGGAAATACAGCACCAGCCTGCGTTGATCCGGATCCAGGCTGAGAAGCGCCTGGTGATAAACCGGGAAACGATGGAAGAAAAGCTGGCTCGCGATTGGGATGTTCAGGAAATGCTCGTAAACGTCATCAGCATCGGCGGCAATGTCGATGAGGACGATGACCATTTTATTCTTGAGTGGAATTAATTGGGAGAATCATCATGGCTGTTCAAAACAAGAAATTGAATCTCAAAGACAAATACCAGTATCTGACCCGCGACATGAGTTGGGAGCCTACCTACCAGAAAAAAGAAGACATTTTTCCGCACGAGGACTTTGAAGGTATCAAGATTACCGATTGGTCTCAGTGGGAAGACCCATTCCGTCTGACCATGGATTCGTACTGGAAGTATCAGGCGGAAAAAGAGAAGAAGCTGTACGCCATTTTTGATGCGTTTGCCCAGAATAATGGCCACCAGAACATTTCAGACGCTCGCTACGTCAACGCCCTGAAGCTGTTCATAGGTGGCATATCTCCGTTGGAACATGGGGCCTACCAGGGTTATGCCAAGGCAGGTCGTCAGTTCAGTGGTGCTGGTGCGCGGGTGGCTTGTCAGATGCAGTCGATTGACGAGTTGCGTCATTCGCAGACCCAGCAACACGCCATGAGTCATTACAACAAGCACTTTAACGGCCTGCATGATGCTGCGCACATGCACGACCGGGTGTGGTTCCTGTCGGTGCCCAAGTCGTTCTTTGACGATGCCCGCACCGCTGGCCCGTTCGAATTCCTGACCGCCATTTCGTTCTCGTTCGAGTATGTGCTGACTAACCTCGTGTTCGTTCCGTTTATGTCGGGCGCCGCATACAACGGCGACATGGCCACCGTGACCTTCGGCTTCTCTGCCCAGTCAGACGAAGCACGCCACATGACCTTGGGCCTTGAGGTGATCAAGTTCATCCTGGAGCAGCACGAAGACAACGTGCCCATTGTTCAGCGCTGGATCGATAAGTGGTTCTGGCGCGGATTCCGCCTGCTCAGCCTGGTCAGCCTGATGATGGACTACATGCTGCCGAACAAGGTGATGAGCTGGGCCGAGGCCTGGGAAGTGTATTACGAGCAGAACGGTGGAGCCCTGTTCAAGGATCTGGAGCGTTACGGCATCCGTCCGCCCAAGTACCAGGAGGTGGCCAACGATGCCAAGCATCACCTGAGCCACCAGCTGTGGACCACTTTCTACCAGTATAGCTATGCCACCAACTTCCATACCTGGGTGCCAGAGAAGGAAGAAATGGACTGGATGTCTGAAAAGTACCCGGACACTTTCGACAAGTACTACCGTCCGCGCTACGAGTTCCTGGCGAAAGAGGCCGCCGCTGGCCGTCGCTTCTACAACAACACCCTGCCGCAACTGTGCCAGGTGTGCCAGGTACCGAACCTGTTCACCGAAATGGGCGCGCCCACCAAGTTGAGCCATCGTCAGTTGGTTCATGAAGGCGAGCGTTACCATTTCTGCTCCGAAGGATGCTGCGACATCTTCAAGCACGAGCCGGAAAAATACGTGCAGGCCTGGCTGCCGGTGCATCAGATCTATCAGGGTAACTGCGAAGGCGAAGATATCGAGACCGTGGTGCAGAAGTACTACCACATCAACATCGGCGAGGACAATTTCGAGTACCTCGGTTCGCCGGACCACAAGCGCTGGATGGCCATCAAGGGCGAAAAGCCTGCTGATGAGAACCAGGACGCCGCCTGATACTGACCCGGGAGTCGCCCGGTAGCCACTGGCGCCGGGCGAACCACCCACAAAAACAACAAGGTGACCATCATGAGTGTAAACGCTTTATACGACTACAAATTCGAGCCCAAAGACAAGGTCGAGAACTTTAACGGCATGCAGCTGTTGTATGTCTACTGGACTGATCACCTGATGTTCTGCGCGCCGTTAGCGTTGTCGGTTCAGCCGGACATGACCTTCCGTGCCCTGATTGAAGAAATTCTCAAGCCGGCAACTGCAGCGCACCCGGATTCTAGCAAGGCGGATTTCCTGAATGCCGAATGGCTGTTGAACGATGAGCCGTTTACCCCGGATGCGGATGCCAGCCTGATAGATAACGGCATTGATCACAAAAGCATGCTGACGGTCACAACACCTGACCTCAAAGGCATGGCTGGCGTCGGATACTGAGGGTAGTGCTATGAGCCATACCGTAACTATCGAACCCATTGGCGAGCAGATCGAAGTGGAGGAAGGCCAGACCATCCTCGCGGCGGCGCTCCGCCAGGGCGTCTGGTTGCCGTTTGCATGCGGTCACGGCACCTGTGCTACCTGCAAGGTGCAGGTGCTTGAGGGCGACGTCGAGATTGGCGACGCCTCACCGTTTGCCCTGATGGACGTGGAGCGAGGCGAAGGCAAGGTGCTGGCCTGCTGCGCCACAGTGGAAAGCGACGTGACCATCGAAGCCGATATCGATGTCGACCCGGACTTCGAGGGCTACCCGGTGGAGGATTACGTAGCGACAGTAACGGATATTGTTGACCTGTCGCCCACCATCAAGGGTCTGCACCTGAAACTGGACCGCCCGATGACCTTCCAGGCCGGCCAGTACATCAACATCGAAGTGCCCGGAGTTGAGGGTGCCCGCGCGTTCTCACTCGCTAACCCGCCAGGCAAGCCCGATGAAGTGGAGCTGCACATTCGCCTGGTTGAAGGGGGCGCTGCAACCACCTACATCCACGAGCAGCTGAAAGCAGGCGATGAACTGAACCTGTCCGGCCCCTATGGGCAGTTCTTTGTGCGCAGTTCTCAGCCTGGTGATCTGATCTTCATCGCGGGTGGTTCAGGGCTTTCCAGTCCGCAATCGATGATTCTCGACCTGCTGGAGCAGAACGACGAACGCAAGATCGTGTTGTTCCAGGGCGCCCGCAATGCCGCAGAACTCTACAACCGCGAACTGTTTGAAGCACTGGATCGTGACCATGACAACTTCACCTACGTGCCGGCCTTGAGCCAGGCCGAAGATGATGCCGACTGGCAGGGTTTCCGTGGTTACGTTCACGACGCTGCCAAGGAACACTTTGACGGCCGGTTCGCCGGTAACAAGGCCTACCTGTGTGGTCCGCCACCGATGATTGATGCCGCCATTACTGTCCTGATGCAGGGCCGGTTGTTTGAGCGGGATATCTTCATGGAGAAATTCCTGACAGCGGCAGATGGTGCAGAAGAGACCCAGCGTTCGGCCCTGTTCAAGAAAATCTGACCCGGAGGGTGGGCGATGGTTGCTTACCAGGTATACAACCGGACAACCGGTGACCGCTTTAGCTGCGAGGAAGGGCAGAGCGTACTCAAGGCCATGGAATCGAAGGGCTACAAGTGTGTGCCGGTGGGTTGCCGGGGTGGAGGCTGCGGCTTCTGCATGATCAAAGTAATTAGCGGCAGTTATGAGTGCGGAAAGATGAGTAAGCGCCACTGTCCGCCTGAGGCATTGGAGAACGGGGAAGTGCTGGCTTGCCGCATCTACCCGACAAAGGATCTGGTTATCGAATGTCATTCTGAAGCCGGCAATGCTGCCGACTGAACAAGAACAAAAGACTAGAGGAAATCGTCATGAGAAAAGGTGTAATGCGTCCCGGTCACGTACAGGTACGGGTTCTGGATATCGATGAAGCCGTCCAACACTATACCGAGCTGCTGGGCATGATCGAAACCGATCGTGACGACCAGGGCCGGGTGTACCTGAAGGCGTGGACCGAAGTAGACAAATTCTCCCTGATATTGCGGGAAGCCGACGAGCCGGGTTGTGACTTCATGGGTTTCAAGGTTATTGATGAAGCCGCGCTGAACCAGCTGGAAAAAGACCTGGTTGCCCACGGTCTGGAAGTGGAACACCTGCCAGCAGGCGAGCTGAAAGACTGCGGCCGCCGGATTCGGTTCACTGTGGCATCCGGCCATGCTTTCGAGCTGTATGCCGATAAGGAATACACCGGCAAGTGGGGCGTCAGCGACGTCAATCCGGAAGCCTGGCCCCGCGGTCTGAAGGGCATGAAAGCCGTGCGCTTTGACCACTGCCTGTTCTATGGCCCCAACCTGGCTGCTGTGTACGATGTATTCGTGAACGTGCTGGGCTTCCATCTGGCCGAGCAGGTAATCGATCCGGAAGGTACGCGCATTGCCCAGTTCCTGACTGCCTCGATGAAAGAGCACGACATCGCCTTTATCCACAGTGATAAGCCGGGCCAGTTCCATCATGCGTCGTTCTTCCTGGAAACCTGGGAAGACGTACTGCGGGCGGCGGACCTGATCTCCATGACCGATACCTCCATCGATATCGGCCCGACCCGTCATGGCCTGACTCACGGCAAGACCATTTACTTCTTCGATCCGTCCGGAAACCGCAACGAAGTGTTCTGCGGCGGCGACTATCACTACCCGGATCACAAACCCATTACCTGGAAGGCAGAAGACCTCGGTAAGGCGATTTTCTACCACGATCGCGTACTGAACGAACGCTTCCTGACCGTGTTGACCTGATTACCAACAGGCCAAACGGGATTCAATTTAACAGGACTAGGCAGCCATGAAAGAGTTCAAACATTTTATCAACGGCGAGTACGTGGCTTCGGCCAGCGGCAAAACTTTCGAAAATCGCTCCCCGGTGGACAACAGCCTGATTGGCCAGGTTCACGAGGCCGGTGAGGCGGAAGTCGATGCTGCCGTTCGTGCCGCTAAAGCCGCGCTTAAGGGCCCCTGGAGCAAGCTGACCCAAAACCAGCGTGCCGCCATGTTGAACAAGATCGCAGACCGCATTAATGAGCGTTTCGACGAATTCCTGGCCGCAGAGTGCCTGGACACGGGCAAACCGCGCTCAATGGCCAGCCATATCGACATTCCCCGTGGCGCAGCCAACTTTAAAGAATTTGCTGACAGTATGAATCATCCGACTGAAGGCTTCCGAATGGATACCCCGGATGGCAAGGGTGCTTTAAACGTAGGCCATCGGACGCCAAAAGGCGTTATTGCCGTGGTGTCTCCATGGAACCTTCCCCTGTTGTTGATGACCTTCAAGGTGGGCCCTGCGCTGGCCTGTGGTAACACGGTTGTTGTTAAACCGTCGGAAGAAACACCTGCTACGGCCACTTTGCTGGGTGAGGTCATGAACGAGTGTGGTGTGCCACCAGGTGTGTTTAATGTGGTGCACGGTTTTGGCCCTGACTCTGCGGGTGCTTTCCTGACGTCTCATCCATTAGTGGATGCGATCACCTTCACCGGTGAAACCCGTACCGGTGAGATCATTATGAAAGCCGCCGCAGTGGGCCTTCGTAATGTTTCCATGGAGTGCGGCGGAAAAAACCCTGGCCTTGTGTTCGCCGACTGCGATCTCGAAAAAGCCGTGGAGGGCACGATGCGCTCCGCGTTTGTCAACTGTGGTCAGGTTTGTTTGGGCACCGAGCGGGTCTATGTGGAGCGTTCGATATTTGACCAGTTTCTCGCCCGTATGAAAGAAGAGGTGGCCAAGCTGAAACTGGGCCGACCAGAAGATCCCGATGCGAATTTCGGGCCGCTGGTCAGCTTGGAGCATCGTGACAAAGTTAAAAGCTATTACGACTTGGCTCGCGAAGAGGGTGCAACCGTCGAGATTGGTGGAGGCATTCCCGATATGGGCGCAGAGCTGAACGATGGCGCCTGGATTGAACCGACCATCTGGACCGGCCTGCCTGAAGACGCCCGTGTTATCCGCGAGGAAATTTTTGGTCCGTGCTGTCACATCCGTCCGTTCGATACCGAAGAAGAAGCCATCGAGTTGGCCAATGACACCAGCTACGGTCTTGCCTGCGCCATCTGGACAGAAAATTCTGCCCGGGCTCTCCGCGTGGCGGAACAGATGGAAGTTGGTCTGGCGTGGGTGAACTCCTGGTTCCTGCGTGATCTGCGCACATCCTTCGGCGGCGCCAAACAATCAGGGATTGGTCGTGAGGGCGGCGTGCATGGTCTGGAGTTCTACACTGAAACCAAAAACATCTGTATCAAACTGTGAGGTAGCCATGAACGTACCTGTAGACAGCCCTGAAATCGGGCGTGAGATCACCGCGGCCGGCTACCGGACCAATGTGCACGATCACGGCGAAGGTGGCTTCCCATTGATGATGATTCACGGTTCCGGCCCCGGGGTAACCGCCTGGGCCAACTGGCGCCTGGTGATTCCCGAGCTGGCCAAACACCGCCGTGTGGTTGCGCCGGACATGCTCGGCTTTGGTTACAGCGAGCGCCCGGAAGACAAGATCTATAACCGTGAGCGTTGGGTAAAACACGCCATCGGTGTTTTGGACGAGCTGGGGCTTGATCAGGTCGATCTGGTGGGCAACTCCTTCGGGGGTGGTCTGTCATTGTCGTTGGCCATCGAGCATCCAGAGCGCGTTCGCCGTCTGGTGCTGATGGGCTCTGCCGGGGTCAGCTTTCCGATCACCAAAGGCCTGGATGAAGTCTGGGGTTACCAGCCCTCGCTGGAAACCATGCGCCGGTTGATGGATGTATTTGCCTTCAACAAGGGGCTGTTGACCGACGAACTGGCAGAAATGCGTTACCAGGCAAGCGTTCGCCCCGGCTTTCAGGAATCCTTTGCCGCCATGTTTCCGGCCCCGCGCCAGCGTTGGGTGGACAACCTGGCCAGCCCTGAAGAGGCGATCCGCGCGCTGCCCCACGAGACGCTGATCATTCACGGACGTGAAGACGAAGTGATTCCACTGGAGGCATCACTCAAGTTGGCTGAGCTGATTGATCGTGCCCAGTTGCATGTGTTCGGCCGCTGCGGTCACTGGACACAGATTGAACACGCCTCCCGGTTTGCCCGTCTGGTTGACGATTTCCTGAACGAAGCGGATCAAGCCGCTGCCGGAGACAAATAATGGATAAGCAAAAAATCCAGCAGTTCGGCGACGAACTCTACGAAGCCATGGTCAAGCGGGAAGCAGTCTCCCCGCTGACCAGCCGTGGCGAAGACATCAGCATCGAGGATGCCTACCACATCTCCCTGCGCATGCTTGAGCGCCGGCAGCAAGCCGGTGCCCGGGTAATTGGCAAAAAGATCGGCGTCACCAGCAAGGCGGTGATGAACATGCTGAATGTACACCAGCCCGATTTCGGTTACCTGACCGACGACATGGTGTTTAACAGTGGAGAAGCCGTGCCCATCAGCGACCGGCTGATTGCGCCAAGGGCTGAGGGAGAGATTGCCTTCATCCTGAAGAAAGATCTGGCCGGCCCCGGCGTGACCAATGCCGACGTGCTGGCGGCCACCGAATGCGTAATACCGTGTTTCGAGATCGTCGATTCACGCATTCAGGACTGGAAGATCGCCATTCAGGACACCATCGCTGATAACGCTTCCTGCGGTTTGTTTGTGCTGGGTGACAACGCGGTCTCCCCTCGGGATGTTGACCTGGTGACTTGCGGCATGGTGGTGGAGAAGAACGGTTCCATCATCAGCACCGGCGCCGGCGCAGCCGCGTTGAGCTCTCCAGTGAACTGCGTGGCTTGGCTGGCCAACACCCTGGGCGAGTTTGGTATTTCCCTGAAGGCAGGTGAAGTCATCCTGTCGGGCTCCCTGGTACCGCTGGAGCCGGTGAAAGCCGGTGACACCATGCGTGTGGACATTGGCGGGATTGGCAGCGCTTCTGTGCGCTTTGTCTGATCCGGACCAAACGAGGACAAGATTATGAGCAAGAAAATCAAAGCCGCGATTATCGGCTCGGGCAACATCGGCACCGACTTGATGATCAAGATCCTGCGTAATGGCAAGAACATCGAAATGGGCGCCATGGTCGGTATCGACCCGGAATCCGACGGCCTGGCCCGTGCCAACCGCATGGGCGTCGCCACCACCCACGAAGGCGTGGACGGCCTGGTGAAGATGCCGGAGTTTGCCGACATCGACATCGTGTTTGATGCCACCTCTGCCGGTGCCCACATGCACAACGAAGTGTTCCTGCGTGGCCACAAAGAAAACATCAAGATTGTGGACCTGACGCCGGCGGCCATCGGGCCGTACTGCGTGCCGGTAGTGAACCTGGAACAGAACCTGAATGAAGGTAACGTGAACATGGTTACCTGCGGTGGTCAGGCCACGATTCCGATGGTGGCCGCTGTGTCTCGCGTGGCCAAGGTGCACTACGCCGAAATCGTTGCGTCGATTTCCAGTAAGTCTGCCGGCCCCGGCACCCGCGCCAACATCGACGAGTTCACCGAAACCACCTCCAAGGCCATCGAAGTGGTCGGTGGCGCCCAGAAGGGCAAGGCCATCATCATCCTGAACCCGGCTGAGCCGCCCTTGCTGATGCGTGACACCGTCTACGTGCTGTCTGACGCTGCTGATCAGGCGGAAGTGGAAGCCTCCGTCGAAGAAATGGTGCAAGCCGTGTCGTCCTACGTGCCGGGCTACCGCCTCAAGCAGAAAGTCCAGTTCGACCTCATTCCTGAAGACCAGCCCATGAACGTCCCGGGTCTCGGCCGCTTCAGTGGCTTGAAAACCTCCATCTTCCTGGAAGTGGAAGGTGCGGCCCATTACCTGCCCGCGTACGCCGGCAACCTGGACATCATGACCTCCGCCGCCCTCGGTACCGCCGAGCGCATCGCCGAATCGCTGGTCAACTGAGGAGGACCGAACCATGACCTTTAACCCCGGTAAAAAACTCTACATCTCCGACGTGACCCTGCGAGACGGCAGCCACGCCATTCGTCACCAGTACTCCATCAAGAACGTGCAGGACATCGCACGGGCCCTGGACAAGGCGAAAGTCGACAGCATTGAAGTCGCCCACGGCGACGGCCTGCAAGGCTCCAGCTTTAACTATGGCTTTGGCGCCCACACCGACCTGGAGTGGATCGAAGCCGTGGCCGAAGTGGTGGAACACGCCCAGATTGCCACCTTGCTGCTGCCCGGTATCGGTACCGTCCACGACCTGGACAACGCCTACAAAGCCGGTGCCCGCATTGTTCGTGTCGCCACTCACTGCACCGAAGCCGATGTCTCCAAACAGCACATCGAGCACGCAAGAAAGCTGGGCATGGACACCGTCGGCTTCCTGATGATGAGCCACATGCAGACCCCGCAGGGCCTGGCTGAACAGGCGAAGATGATGGAAGACTACGGCGCCACCTGCCTGTACGTGGTGGACTCCGGCGGTGCCATGAACATGAACGACATCCGGGACCGCTTCCGGGCCCTGAAAGACGTTCTCAAGCCTGAAACCAAAACCGGTATCCACGCCCACCACAACCTGGCGCTGGGCGTGGCCAACTCCATCGTCGCAGTGGAAGAAGGCTGTGACCGCATCGACGCCAGCCTCTCCGGCATGGGTGCCGGTGCCGGTAACGCCCCGCTGGAAGTGTGCATTGCCGCCTTCGACAAAATGGGCTGGGACCATGGCACCGACGTGTACGCCCTGATGGACGCGGCTGACGACATCGTGCGCCCGCTGCAGGACCGCCCGGTGCGTGTGGACCGTGAAACCCTGGCGCTGGGCTATGCCGGCGTTTACTCCAGCTTCCTGCGCCACTCCGAAGTGGCGGCCCAGAAGTATGGCCTGAAGACTGTGGATATTCTCGTTGAACTGGGCAAACGCCGGATGGTGGGTGGCCAGGAAGACATGATCGTGGACGTGGCGCTGGATCTGCTGAAGGCGCAAGAGGAGCAAAAAGCATGAGCAAGACCCTGAGCAATGATCAGATGCTGGCCCTGGCCGAGCACGTAGAGAGCGCCGAACTGAACGCCCGCGATATCACCAAGGTCACCAATGATTATCCGGACATGACCTTTGAAGACGCCTACGACGTGCAGTGGGAAATCCGTCGTCGCAAGGAAGAGCGTGGAAACAAGGTTGTGGGCATGAAAATGGGCCTGACCTCCTGGGCCAAGATGGCCCAGATGGGCGTGGAAACCCCGATCTATGGCTTCCTGGCAGATTACTTCAGCGTGCCGGACGGCGGTGTGGTCAATACCAAGGAGCTGATTCATCCGAAAATCGAAGCCGAAATCGCCTTCGTGACCAAGGCGCCCCTGCATGGCCCCGGTTGCCATATCGGTGACGTCCTGGCCGCCACCGACTTCGTGATTCCGGCGGTGGAAGTGATCGACTCCCGCTACGAGAACTTCAAGTTCGACCTGGTGAGCGTGGTGGCTGACAACGCCTCCTCCAGCCGGTTTATCACCGGTGGCACTATGGCGAACTTGGCCGATCTAGACCTTAAAACCCTAGGAGTGGTGGTGGAAAAGAACGGTGAAGTGGTAGACGTGGGCGCTGGTGCTGCTGTGCTGGGCCATCCGGCGTCTAGCGTTGCCATGCTTGCTAACCTACTGGCTGAGCGCGGTGAACACATTCCGGCCGGTACTTTTATTATGACCGGCGGAATCACAGCGGCAATTGCGGTGGAAGCCGGAGATAACATCAGCGTTCGCTACCAGGGGCTGGGTACTGTCACGGCCCGGTTCGAATAAGGAGGTTATATGCCCGTTGCCCAAATCAACATCCTGGAAGGTCGTACCGACGAGCAAAAGGAGATGCTGATCCACGAGGTAACCGACGCCATTGTCCGTTCCCTCGGAGCGCCGGTTGAAAGTGTGCGCGTCATTCTCAACGAGATGCCCAAGCAACATTTCGGCATTGGCGGGCAGTCGGCGAAAAAGCTGGGGCGATAAGCCCCGGCGATGATTGCGGATTTTTAGGAGAAGGCAAATGAGCAAACTTCCAGTGTTATTTGTCTCCTGCGATGCGGACAACATCCAGTCCCGGGAACAAGCCGGCTCAGGGCCTGCACGGATGATCTGGGGCAAGCAGTACAAAAGCGTGGTGGTGATCAGCTCCAGTGCCGGCCAAAATGCCCCGGAAATCCTGCAGCTCAAAGGCAGCGGCTCCACCTCGGGCAGGATAAAGGCGCTGCTCTCAGACCAGGGTTTTGAGCCGGAAGTGCATTCACGGGACGTATCGAGCAGGCACCAGTTGTTCCGGGTGCTTCTGGCAGAGGAGCCGGGGGAGTTAACGGAACTCATCCTTAATACCGGTATGAGTGAGCTTGAATACCGGCGAGTCGGGCGGTGTCTGGAGGTGCTTCGGGAACAGGAGGTCCTTGTGATCTGCCTCGATGACAAGCCTTGCCATAGAGAAGCATACGGTGTTTCCCTGCACGACCGGCATTTACGGGAGCTACTCAGTGCCTGGGCACAGGATCAGCAGTGGGTCGCCATGATGTCATTCAAGGGCGATGCTGCGGGCTCCACCCAAACCAATCGCCTGGATGACCCGACGGTGTGCCTGCTCAATGCCGCGTTTACCCTGGGGGGCTCGCAGTTTCCGCAACGGATGTTCAGCAGTGGAATGAACAATGCGGCACAGATGCTGTCCGGATTTGGCTGGATGAGATAGCAACTATGGATAACAACCAGGAACTCACACTCGTACAACCCTCGTTTTCTTTGACTGAACAAACGTCGCTAAGTTTGCTTCAGGCGGCCATTAACAAGGCTGGAGAGCTGGGCATCAAGGCGACGGTGTCGGTTGTCGATGCCTCAGGGCGTCAGTTGGCTTTCCTTAAAATGGCGGGCTCCTTTCTCGTGTCTTCCGAGCTGTCGCAGAAAAAAGCCATCACGGCGGCCGGTATGGGCCTCAACACGGTAGATCTTGAAAACGTGTTGGCTTCAGCCCCTGCCAGGGTGCTGGATGGCCTCAACCAGGCCGGCGACTTCACCATGATTGGCGGCGGCGTTCCGCTCTACCGGGATGGCGTTCTGGTCGGTGGCATCGGGGTGTCTGGGGGTAGCGAAGATGAAGACATCGAATGCGCCCGTTTTGCCGCACAAGCTATTGACCTTGCCAAGGAATCGTAATGGCTCAAGCGCCACTGTTGGCAACGCCGTTAAGGCAGCTGGCACAACAGCTTGAGTCCGGAACCCGGACTGGTGAGGCTCTGGTCGAAGCGGCCATTGATGCCGCTAAGACGGGTGATCACGGTGCCTATGTCAGTTGGCGCCCGGAGTCTGCGCTCGAACTTGCCCGTGCCGGAGACAAGGTAAGGGCTGCAGGCGGTAACACCGGGCCTTTGATGGGCATACCTGTGTCGGTGAAAGATCTGTTCGGTGTGCCCGGTTTTCCAACCTATGCCGGTTGCTCCCGTGCGTTGCCAGAACACTGGCAGCAGGCAGGCCCCCTCATTCACGCCCTCCAGTCCCAACTGGCGCCCGTAGTGGGTAAAACCCATTGCGTGGAATTGGCGTTCGGAGGGCTCGGTACTAATAGCCACTGGGGAACCCCCAGAAACCCTTGGGACAAGCGTGTTCACCGTGTTCCTGGTGGCTCCAGTTCCGGTGCCGGTGTTTCCCTGATCAATGGAACTGCCGCGTTGGCCCTGGGCACCGATACCGCCGGTTCCGTTCGTGTGCCCGCCGCGATGACCGGCGTGGCGGGGCTGAAATTAACTGCCGGGCGATGGCCAACATCGCAGATTGTGCCCCTGTCGAGTACCTTGGACACGCCCGGGTTGCTGGCCCACCGTGTCGATGACCTGGCCTATGCCTTCAGTGCTCTGGACCCGGTTGTTCGGAAACAAGGCAGACAGCTGCCCGCGGTCCCGGACCTTGCCAGTCTCACCTTCGGTGTCCCCTCAGCGTTCTTTTGGGAAGACTGCAGCCCCGGCATTGCCGAAACCGTAGAGCAGGCTTTGAGGTCCTTGGAAAGGGCGGGTGCCCGGCTGGTTCGATTTAATTTGTGGGGGCTCGATGAAATCTATGGACTGTTTCTTCAGGGTGGTGTGGCGGCGCCGGAACTGGCGGCTTTTATCCGGCAAGAACTGCCGGAGATTATGCCCGCGCTGGATCCAAACGTAGCGGCAAGGTTGCGCACCGCTGGGGAGCTGCCGGCCTGGGAATATATCCACAGGCTGGACCTCATCAAGCGCCTGTCAGTCAGCGCCGCCAACGAATTGCAGGGTATCGATGCCCTGCTGATGCCGACGGTTACGCTGACACCGCCTGCGGTGGATAGTCTGGATGAACCGGGGGCCTATGCGGCGGCAAACATGCAGGCCTTGCGTAACACCGCCATGGTCAACTATCTGGGCCTGTGTGGACTAACCCTGCCAGTGGGGAAAGATAAAGCCGGGATGCCAGTTGGTTTGCAGTTGTTAAAAGGACCATGGCAGGAAGGCCGGCTTCTGGCGATTGGCCAGGCAGTTGAACGTTGCCTGGGTTTCGGTCCTGATATACTCGGAAGTTGTCCATGAATCCTATTTGACCAACATCCTGACGTATCGAGGTTGCAGTGGCTGCGTTAAAAATTCTGATGATCGGTGCCGGCGGCATCGGAGGCTACTACGCCGCAAGGCTGGCTGAAGCTGGACACCAGGTTGTGCTGACGGCGCGTGGCAGTCACCTTCAGGCACTTAAAGCGGATGGCCTGACCGTTGATTATGAAGGTCGGGTGCTCTGGCATGCTCTTCCTGCCTGTGATCATCAGACGCTCCTTCGGGATTACCATCCGAACGATTTTGATCTAGTTGCCATTGCCCTCAAATCCACGGCCACCGGTGCCGTCATGACCGAACTTTGTGACTGGCTGCGTTCCGGTTCCGTACCGGTGCTGTCATTGCAGAATGGCGTTGATAACGAACCCCTGATTGCCGAAGTGGTGGGTGAGGCGCGTGTGCTCGGTGGCCTGGCCGTGCGCATTGGTGGCCATATTACTGAACCCGGTAAGGTGTTTGCCGAAGGCGTGGCCCAGATCGTGATGGGCGCCTGGCCCGCACAGCAACCGAAAGACGATCCGCGTGCGGATTTTCTCAAGGTTCTGGAAGTTGCTTTTAATGAAGCCGGTATTCCCACCACTATGACTGAAAACATCCGGTATGAACTCTGGCGCAAGTTGGTCATCAACAACGGAGTGAATCCGTTGTCAGCGCTCACTCATCTGGATACCCGCAGCCTGACTCATCACCCTGAGTTCGGTAAGGTGGTGTACGGCATGATGGCGGAAACCGTGAAGGCATCGGAAGCAGACGGCGTAAACCTGACCCAGCAAGACCTGGATGACATGTTCGAGCTGATCAGCAACTTCAACGCCATTAAAACCTCCATGCTGGTGGACAAGGAAAAAGGCCGCCCGCTGGAGCTGGACAGCATTGCCGGGGCGGTGCTGCGCCGGTGTGAGCAACTGGGCGTAGACGCGCCGTATACCTTTACCGTGAATGCCTTGCTGCGCCAGCAGCAATAGGGCACCGATATGTTTGTCAAAACCAACACCACCGGATTTTCTGATGCATTAACCCGCGAGGCGGAGGGGCTCGAAAGCCTGCGCGAAGCGCTGGTACAGGCTGGTGTGGAGCATGTAAGGATTCCGGAAGTGGCTGAGGTCGATCAGCACCAGCTGGTGATGACCCAGATCGTGTCGGTTGCCCCGGACGACCGATGCCTGACACGGCTGGGTGAGGGCCTGGCCCGATTACACCAACAAAAGCGGGAACACTACGGCTGGGGCCGGGATAATTACATCGGTTTGTCACCGCAACCCAATGAGTATATGGACTCCTGGGGGCAGTTCTTTGTCGCCTATCGACTCCGGTACCAGGTCAGCCGGATTGCAGATCCTGTTTTCCGGGAAAAATTTCAACGGGTTCTTGACCAATCCGGCGCTGCGCTCGCCCGATGGCTGGACAGCCACTGCGAGCACCCCAGCCTCCTGCACGGTGATTTGTGGAATGGCAATGCGTCGTTCGATCACGAGGGCCCTTGGTTAATTGACCCTGCGGTGTACCAGGGTGACCGGGAAGCGGATATTGCCATGACGGAGATGTTTGGTGGCTTCGGTGCGGCTTTCTATAGCGCTTATGACAGGGTCTATCCTCGCTCAAGCGTTTATGCCACCAAGCGCGAGATCTATAACCTCTACCATTACCTGAATCACTACAACCTGTTTGGCGCCGGCTATCTGGGGGGATGCGAGCGGGGTATGGCGGTGGTTGCAGAGTTTCAGGGCTGATTATTCAAACGAAACCCGAGCGCCCGCCAGCATCAGATTAGACCGGCTACCAGCGCGTTCCATCACCGCGAGTTTGTAGGAGGCGTCCTCTTTGAACGCTTTGGCGTATTCGCCGGGGATGTCCGCGGCAGTGGGTATGTCAGCCTTGAGAGGATTCACCGGCCGGCCATTCACATGCAGTTCAAAGTGCAGGTGAGCACCGGTGCTGCGTCCGGTGTTGCCAGACAGTGCGATTCTGTCGCCCCGCTGAATGGATTGCCCCTTCTTGACCAGAATCCTGTGAAGGTGCAGATAGCGGGTTTTGTAGGCGTTGCCGTGGTCGATGTCGATGTATTTGCCCGCGAAAGGGTGGTTGCCCACGCGTTGCACAATGCCGTCACCGGTGCTGAAAACGGGCGTGCCGACGGGGGTGGCAAGGTCAACACCGTTGTGTGGGGCGATGCGCTTGGTGACCGGATGCTTCCGGTTCGGGTTGAAGTGTGAGCTGACCCGGTATGGGGTTTTGGTGGGCCATCGGCGGAAGGCCGGTAGCACGCTTTTACCGTCCTGGTCGTAATAGTTGCCATCGTCAAACCGGAAAGCGGTATGGGTGCGCGAGCCTCGTTTCAGGGAGATCGCCTCAACCCGGCTTTTACCGGTGGTCTGGTCCTCGGTCATTTCATGGCTGACGATCACGGCAAACTGGTCGCCGGCCCGTAAGTCGCGCCGAAAATTCAGACGGTATTCCAGCAACCGGCTGACCGAAGCAATCTGGTGTGCTGTCAGCCCGGCCTTCACCGCCGAAACGTAGAAACTGCCCTCAATGGAGCCCCGGAGTACTTCCGATACCCAATGGGTGTCCGCCTCGATTCTGCGGTATTCAAACTGGTCGTCGTCGGTTCGGGTGAAGAACACTGTGCGGGCCGCATCAATCTCCAGGGCAAGTTCCATGAACCGGTTCTGATCATCAAAGGTCAGCCGCAGCTGTGTGCCGGGCTGCAGTGTCTCCAGGGCCAGGTATTCCACATCGGCTTCGAGAATCTTGTTCAAATCCGAGCCCGGCGCGCCGGCAGCGCTGAAAATGCTGCTCAGGGTATCGCCTGACTGCACTTCATGGCGCTGTGTGCGGGTATCTGGACGCAATTCGGAAAACGCTTCAGGCTGTGCCTCGGTGCCGGTAGCCGGGGCGGTTGGAGTAACCTGGGGCTCAATTGACAGGGCGGGTATCTTCGCTGAGGAACTTTGAGTGGACCAGAAACTGGCAACCAGTACCAGTACAACGGTGATGCCAAGAAGTGTTTTGTGGGTTGGCGTGAATGCCTGGTGTTCTGCCATTATTCAATAGTCCCCGCTTGCCCTGTCATCAATCGACTGAGTGGTCGGCAAGTCGTAAATCGGATTGCAAACTGCACGCGCAAGCGTACTCTGCAACCAGTTTAACAGGTGATGGCAAGTCTGTGGTAACCCCTGCGTTCTGGCAGCGATCTCAGGTCGCAGGGGAAAGGCGTGGTCTCCTCCAGGCTATTGTCTGGCGCGGAGTTTTACTGTCATTGCGCTGTAGCCCCGGACAAAGTTGGATTGTACGTACTCAGGCTCGGCCAACACGTCAATGTTGTCAAAGCGCTTCAATATCTCCTCCCAGAGTATCCGCAACTGCATCTCAGCCAGGCGATTGCCCATGCATCGGTGCACACCGAAACCGAAAGACAGATGTTTGCGCACGTTCTTGCGGTCGATGATGAACTGGTCCGGGTCTTGCTCAAAGGCTCGTTCGTCCCGGTTGCCCGAGGCGTACCACATCACCACCTTGTCGCCCTGTTTGATGGTCTGCCCGTTCAGGGTGACATCCTGCTTGGCGACACGGCGCATATAGGCCAATGGTGTTTGCCAGCGGATGATCTCCGAAACCATGTTGGGAATCAGGTCCGGCTTTTGCTTGAGCTTGGTGAACTCCTCGGGGAACTGATTGAGCGCCAGCACGCCCCCCGTCATGGAGTTACGGGTGGTGTCGTTGCCACCAATGATCAGCAGTACCATGTTGCCCATAAACTCCATGGGGCGGTTGATCATATCCCTGGTGTCCTCGTTGGCCAGCAGCAAGCTGATAAGATCGAACCCGGTTTCCTCGCCGGCCGCTTTCCGAGCCTCTTTCTCCCGCCACAGTGAGGACATCTGCTGCGCCATGTCTGCCGCGGCTCTGAAAAACTCGTCACGATTGGCGTGCCCTCCGGTGGATTCCGGCGCGCCGGAGGCCACGTCCGACCAGTAAGCCAGTTTGTGGCGTTGCTCAAAGGGGAAATCGAACAGGGTGGCCAGCATGCGGGAAGTGAGTTCAACCGATACCCGCTGGACCCAGTCAAAAGGCTCATCCACGGGCAGGTGGTCCAACACGTCGGCGGTGCGGCTGCGAATCAGCGCTTCCATTTGTGCCAGGTTTTTGGGTGCTACCACACCCTGTACCGCCTGGCGCTGGGCGTCGTGTTTGGGCGGGTCCATGGCAATAAAGGTTTCTATTTCCAGCCCCTCGGGTTGCGGCCCTATAGAGATAATGGGTTCTGCGGAGAACAGGTCATGGCGGGTGTCCACGAACATAATGTCTTCGTATCGTGTCACCGACCAGAACGGGCCGAACGGACTCGCCTTCTGAAAGTGCACAGGGCACTCATCCCGAACCCGTTTGAAGTAGGAACGCCAAAGCCCCTGCCGATACAGGAACGGGTTGCTGAGATCGATGTCTTCGATCGCGAGCGTTGAGACATCGGGCAGCGGCGCTTCTTTGAATACAGGCACCGGCCGGTCCTTGCCAATGCGATGTTTCACATGCTGAAAGGCATGCGCGCCTTTGATTTGCCAGTGGATGGGAATGATCGACGTGGCTTTGTTCAGGGCGGGCTGAATAACAGGTTCAAGCAACGGGCTCAGTACGCGCATACAGCACCTCAGAGTTCGTAGTGATTGTTGATGGGGGCATCCGGAGGTTCCGGGTGTGCCCCGGGGGTTGCCTACATCTGGAATTCCGGCAGGCGCACGATCAGGCCATCCAGGGCTTCCGTGAGAGTTATCTGGCATGACAAACGAGAGGTGTCGGTGATTTCGGGCGTGAGCCCCAACATGCCCTGCTCGTCGGCATTGATGCCGCCGGTGGCGTGAAGCCATTGCTCATCTACGATCACATGGCAGGTTCCGCATGCACAGGCGCCACCGCAATCGGCATCAATGCCGGGGATGCCATTGTCGACGGCGACCTGCATCAGGGATTGGCCCGCTTCGATCTCCACAACATGTGCTGTACCACTGTGCTCGATAAACGTAATTCGACCCATAACCACCTCGCTTTTGTTATTCGGGGGCGTTGTTCTATAAATCGCAGGTTACGTGACGCCGTTGGCCCGGGGCAGGTCATTAGTTGACATGACAGGGTCATTTCAAGACACTTTTGAGGCGCTTCCACGCGAGCGCCGTCGTCAACCAGTGGAAATAACAACAACGATGCGCGAAGTCGACCTGAATCTGGCGTGTATACCTTCGAATTACAGCCGATTGATCGCCCGTGAGCTGGGCCTGTTGGCGCGGGATGTGTCTGCTTTATTGGCAGCGACGCAGCTGTCGGTCGATCAGTTTTTGCAGGAAGGCACCCTGCTGACGCCGCAACAACAACTGCAAATCCTGCAGAACAGTATTCGGCTGGCTAACGATGACACCCTGGGATTACGCTTGGGGCAGCGCATGACTTCACCCACCCACGGTGCCATGGGGTTTCTGGTTAACAGTAGCCCGGACTTGCTCACCGCGATCCGGGCATTTCAGGCATTTCTACCCACACGAATGAATCTTGCCCGGCTGGAGTTGGTCACAAGGGGTGACTCGCTGGAGTTGACCTGCCAGTTCGATATGGAGCTGTCTGAGGCGTTGCTGCGGGTACTGAGCGAGATTTTTGCGGTTATTTTCTTTGACTGCGCCGAGTTCATTGTTGGCCGTCCTTTGGACGAAGTGGTCAGCTACTTTACTTATCCGGCGCCTGCCTACGGTGATCGTTATGCTGATCACATCCCCGGGCGTATCGAATTCGGTGCCCAATCGCTTTCGCTGGTAATACCCCTTGAGGTGTGCAAGGTCCCCAATGCCTCAGCGAATCATGAAAACTACACAATGGCGTTGCAACAGTGCGAATCGATGCTTGCACAGCTGCATTCGGATAAGAGAACCTGCAAGTATCAAGTCCAGAAAATGATGCTTTCGCACCCACCCGGAGTGTTGAGCGAAGACGAAGCTGCCGCCGCACTGTTCATCTGCAAGCGCACGCTGGCAAGGCGATTAACGGCGGAGGGAACCAGCTTCCGGAAACTGCGAGACGACATTCTGTCGCAACAGGCACTCGGATACCTGCGCGATGGCACGATGTCTGTTGAGGCCATGGCTGAGTTGCTGAACTACCACGACAGTGCCAATTTCCGTCGGGCCTTTAAACGGTGGTTTGGTGTAACTCCGGACGAATACCGGCGTGACAACGTTTCCTGATGGTGCGCCTTCGGGTAATGGGTAATCGGGGCCTGTTACCGTGACTAAGCCAGGCGGATCCGATACCGGATTACCTCGGCTGCTTCTTCGTGAATCGATTCAATTCTGTGGCCGGTCAGTTCGCACAGCATCTGCAGGTCGTGACGACCGCTTGGGTCATCCGCCAGAAACTCCACCAGGGTGCCACTGGGTAACCCCTGGGTGCGTTTTTTGAAACGCAAAACCGGAAGCGGGCATACCAGACCGACGGCGTCGATCTGGTATACCTCTGGCTGGTCAGTCAAGGCGCACGCTCGCAGGGCTGCTGCCCTGTTCCGCAGAGGACCAACCGAACTGGTTCAGTACCACCGGCGCGCAAACGGCAATAATCAGGGCCACGACAAACGCGGCTACCATAACTTTCATGATGAACCTCCCTTGCCTTGTTTCGCCTCAACCTCTTCCACCCACAGGTCGTGATGCTGGCGGGCCCATTCACGGTCAACCTGGCCATTGCCCATGGCATCAAACGCGCCTTCCATACCGACAGAGCCGATGTAAATGTGAGCGATGATAGCCACCATCATCGCGAAGGCGACGATTGAGTGCCAGATATTGGCGTATTGCATTTCTTCATGGGGTGTCAGCGCGGTCGGGAAATCGGTACCGATCACACTGTTGATGACGCTGAAGGTGCCGGCGAACATGGGCATTTCAAACGGGAACAGCAGCGACAGGCCCGACAGGGAAACGGAAAGGCCCAGGAGCATCACGGTCCAGAAGATGATTTTCTGGCCGGCGTTGAACTTTTTCGAGGAGGGGTGGGATTTGGTGAAGATGCCACCACCAGCCTTGATCCATTGCCAGTCCAGCTTGTTGGGTATGTTGTGCACGACCCACATGCAGAAGGTCATTATCAGACCCAGCATAAACGCCCACGCAATGTTGTTATGCAACCATTTGGAGCCCACTGCGAGGGTCGAATAGGCCTCGTGTCCAATCACCGGAATCAGGAAGCTTCGCCCCATGAGGGTGATCAGTCCGGTCAGGGCCAGGGCGATGAACGACCCTGCCAATAACCAGTGACCAAAGCGTTCGATGGCTTTGAATCGTTCGATTTTGGTGCCCGAAGGGCCGCCATCGATCATGATCTTGCCGCGAACAAAGTAGAACACCACCAACAGCAGAAGGATGCCCAGAAGGGCACCGCCGCCATAGGAGATTAGCGGGCCTTCCCGCAGCTTGTACCAGGGCATGCCGCCATCCTGGATCAGCACATCGGCTGCAGGGCCTCGCATTTGAGTGGTGATATCGCTCTGGTTGTAGCGTATACCGCGCCAGACGTCGGAGTCTGACACGCCGCCCCTTGTTCCTAACTGCTCGGTGATTGGTTTAGCGTTGGCCGGGTTGCCGAGGTTTTCAGAACGGAACGACTCGTCAATTTTAAGCTGCTGCTGACGAGCCATAATGTCTTCCAGGGTTTGTGCACCCCCGGTCGAAGTTCGATCAACCGCCGGAGCATTATCCGCCCAGGCAGGATTAAAAAGCAGTGTCGCCATTGCAAGCAGGGCGGCACCCAATAGTTTTGTTTTCATCAGAGTGCTCCAGCGGAATGGACCAAAAGAAGATATCGCCGTCAGTCGTTCCAGGGCCCTGGGGCCCCGGAACTGTCCGGTGGGCTTATGCGCCCTTCTTCTCGTAGGCTGTGCCCCATCCCCAGGCGCCGGAACCGAAACCACGGTTCACCACGCGCTGGCGATAGATGTCCGCAACCGTGTTGCCGTCGCCGGCCAACAGGGCTTTGGTTGAGCACATTTCCGCACAGAGCGGCAGTTTGCCCTCTGCAATACGGTTACGGCCGTACTTGTTGAACTCCGTTGTTGAGTGGTCTTCCTCAGGACCACCTGCACAGAACGTACATTTGTCCATCTTGCCCCGGCTGCCAAAGTTACCCGCCTGGGGAAACTGTGGCGCGCCGAAGGGGCAGGCATAAAAACAGTAGCCACACCCGATACACAAATCCTTGGAGTGCAGCACGATGCCATCTTCGGTCTGGTAGAAGCAGTCTGTTGGGCAAACGGCCATACAGGGCGCGTCTGAACAGTGCATGCAGGCTACCGAGATAGACCGCTCACCGGGTTTACCATCCTCGATGGTGACCACGCGGCGGCGGTTAATGCCCCAGGGGACTTCGTGCTCGTTCTTACAGGCTGTCACGCAAGCATTACATTCGATGCAGCGCTCGGCGTCACAAAGGAATTTTGCTCTTGCTTGTCCTTCAAGTGCCATGGTCTACACCTCTTGTTATGCTGGTTCGATGGCACACAGGGTGCACTTGGTCTCTTGCATCTGCGTGACCGAGTCGTACCCGTATGTCTGAACGGTGTTTGTGGATTCACCTAATACGTATGGATCGGCACCTTTCGGATATTTGTGCCTACGATCCTCGCCTTGCAGGTGACCGCCGAAGTGGAACGGCATGAAGGCCACGCCTACGCCAACTCTCTCGGTAACCATCGCTTTCACCTTGATGCGCGCGCCTTCCGGGCCAGACACCCAGACATCCCTGCCGTCGCGAATGTTCATGTTATTCGCATCACGCGGATTCACCTCGATGAACATGTCCTGCTGGAGCTCCGCCAGCCAGGGGTTGGAGCGGGTTTCGTCGCCGCCACCTTCGTATTCCACCAGTCGACCAGAGGTCAGAATGATGGGGAAGTCCTTGCTGAAGTCGTTCTTCTGGATTGACTCATACAGCGTGGGTACCCGCCAGAAGGTTTTGTCGGCGTAGGTAGGATAATCTGCGACCAGATCGCGGCGGCTGGTGTACAGCGGTTCGCGGTGCAGTGGCACCGGATCCGGGAAGTTCCAGACGATGGTGCGGGCCTTGGCGTTACCAAAGGGCGCGCACTCATGCTTGATGGCAACACGCTGGATACCGCCAGAAAGATCGGTTTTCCAGTTGGCTGTCGGGCCTCCGACGGCTTCTATGGCAGCGCGTTCTTCCGCCGTCAGATCACCGTCCCATCCCAGATCCATCAGCATTTGCATGGTGAATTCCGGGTAACCATCCTTGATCTCGGAGTTTTTGGAGTAAACACCGTCCGCCAGAATGTTCTGGCCGTTGTGCTCCACGCCAAAGCGGGCTCGGAAGGTGAGGCCACCTTTGGATACCGGCAACGACATGTCGTACAGGTTCGCAGTTCCCGGGTGGTTCATCTCCGCAGTGCCCCAGCACGGCCATGGCAGGCCGTAGAAGTCTCCATCGCAGGGCCCACCAACGGCTCGAAGGCTGGTCCGGTCAAAGTGGTGCTGGTAAGCCATGTGCTTTTTAAGTCGCTCAGGCGACTGGCCGGTGTAGCCGATGGTCCACATGCCACGGTTGAACTCGCGGGTGATGTCTTCGATCACCGGCTCATTGCCTTCAATGGCGATGTTGCGGAACATGCGATCGGTAAAGCCGAATTTGTCCGCAAACAGCTTCATGATTTCGTGGTCGACCTTCGAATCGAACAGGGGCTCGATCACTTTTTCACGCCACTGCAGCGAGCGGTTCGAGGCGGTCACCGAACCCGTGGTCTCGAACTGGGTGGTGGCGGGCAGCAGGTAAGCACCTTCTTTACGATCGTGCAGCACCGCTGACACCGTCGGGAAGGGGTCCACCACAACCAGCAGGTCGAGTTTTTCCATGGCCTCCTTCATTTCCAGCATACGGGTCTGCGAGTTGGGCGCGTGGCCCCACAGCACCATGGCGCGGGTGTTGTCGGGTTGCTCCAGGTTTTCCTTGGCTTCCAGAACGCCGTCAATCCAGCGGGATACCGGAATGCCTTTTTCGTTCATCATGGCCCGGGATTTGCCGTCTTTGTCCCAGGTGGCAAAACGGCCCTTCAGCCAGTCCATGTCTTCTTCCCAAACCCGTGCCCAATGGGCCCAGGAGCCAGCGGTCAGGCCGTAGTAGCCGGGCAGGGTGTCGGCGAGTACGCCCAGATCGGTTGCGCCCTGTACGTTGTCGTGGCCGCGGAAAATGTTGGTGCCGCCGCCTGCTACACCCATATTGCCCAATGCCAGTTGCAATACACAGTAGGCGCGAGTGTTGTTGTTACCGTTGGTGTGCTGGGTGCCGCCCATGCACCAGATCACTGTGCCCGGTTTGTTATTGGCCAGGGTGCGGGCAACGCGCTCGAGCTGCGCTCCGGGTACATCGGTTACCCGCTCAACCTCCTCGGGGTTCCAGCGTTTAACCTCCTCGCGAATCTGCTCCATGCCATAAACGCGGGTGCGGATAAACTCCTTGTCTTCCCATTTATTCTCGAAAATGTGCCAGAGAAGCCCCCATATCAGCGCCACGTCTGAACCCGGGCGGAAGCGCACAAACTCATCGGCATGAGCGGCCGTGCGAGTGAAGCGGGGATCGCAGACAATCAGTGGCGCGTTGTTTTCTTCCTTGGCTTTAAGGATGTGCAGCAGCGATACCGGGTGCGCTTCGGCCGGGTTACCCCCGATCAGGAATATGGCTTTGGAGTTGTGGATGTCGTTGTAGGAGTTGGTCATTGCACCGTAGCCCCAGGTGTTGGCTACGCCGGCAACGGTGGTGGAGTGACAGATCCGTGCCTGGTGGTCGACGTTATTGGTGCCCCAGTAGGCGGCAAACTTGCGGAACAGGTAGGCCTGCTCATTGTTGAACTTGGCGCTGCCGAGCCAATAGACCGAATCAGGACCGCTCTCGTCGCGGATCTGGAGCATCTTGTCTCCGATTTCGTTGATTGCGTCGTCCCAGGAGATCTTCTGCCACTGGCCGTTGACCATTTTCATGGGGGACTTCAGGCGGCGCTCTCCGTGGGCGTGCTCCCTGACCGAAGCACCCTTGGCGCAGTGTGCGCCCAGGTTGAAGGGGCTGTCCCAGCCCGGCTCCTGCCCAATCCAGGTGCCGTTCTGAACCTCCGCTTCCACCGTGCAGCCTACCGAACAGTGGGTGCACACGGATTTTCTGCGAACCACGTTTCCGCCTTCAGTCGATGGCGTTGAGGCTTGCACCCGTGTAGTTGGTAACGACAACGCAGCCAGTCCGCCAACGGCAACACCGGAGGCTGTCAAAAACCCCCGTCGGTCCATGGTGGTTGCAGCGAGGGATGAAAGTAAAGAACCCGCACGGGGGCCTTTCGCTACCCCGTTGGTTTTCTTTCTTAACATGTCCAATACCTCTCTTTTGTTGTTCTCGGGCGACAGGGGCAAGGCAATTCAAGAGCATCACGCAATCTTGGATGCCTTATTTCCTGTCAGAAACGAGCCGATTCGAAATACTTGCGCGTATGCTCCGTGTCGCGCAGGCCGTCGCTTTTCGGTACGTCTTTAACGACCTCCGCTGCGGCGTTCGGCGCCAAGGTCATTGCCACTGCCGCCGGGGCTGCAGCGACGGCCATCCGCAAAAAATGCCGACGGCTGTTTTCTTTGTTTTGATCGTCCATACAACATCTCCACCAGAGTCAGGGGACCATGCAGATCCCGGTTACTGAATTGCAAAGGCGTCGGCTTCTACGGCCATGAAAGCTTTGCCTAACGAGCCCACGGGGGCGTAGAAGATGGCACTTTGCGCCTGTTCCAGATCGGTAAAAAACAGTCGCGCCCACTTGGCCATGTGGGCCTCAAAAAACGCTTTCTGCGACGGCAGGTCGCTGTCACACTCAAATTCGCCGGTGATAATGCCCGCCATGGTTTCGCACAGTGTGCCCATGTGGTCTTCCGGTTCTTTGACGTCTTCACGGGCACGGATGCCCCTGGCCATCAGGTCACTGCGAAGGACCGCAAGCGGCTTCTCGTTCAGAAATCCGGTCAGGTAATAGCTGGCGTATGGCAGCAGTTCCCCCCGGCCCAGGCCGACAAACAGATTGTTGTACTCGCGCTCAGCATCGGCGGCCGATGTCCGTTGCGCGAGAGCAGCGAGATTCCTTGAGGCGGACCCAATGAGGGTATCGTCGCCTTCGAGAGTTGCCAGCCCCTGCAGCAACTCACTTGAGGGAGGGTTGCTCAGCAAGGTGCCCAGTAATTGGTAAATCTGGGCCCTGGCCCGATCCTCATTGCTGATCGAGCGGGGGCAAAGGCTTTCAGCAGTATTGGTCAAATCCCGTTCCTTTACGTTGTTGTTCAAATTTTGTGCTATATCACTTTATAGTCCCGAACGGGTGACGGCGCAACCAGTCTCGGGACATGTCCGGTTTGTAGTGGTGTTTAATCAAACCGCATCCTGGGCCGGTAACTCGGCGCCGGTTCTGTGTCGTTTTCTTGCCAGTCTGTCTGCGCGTTTGGTTGTGGCGGCGGTTGTCGGATCTGGCGCTCAGGCTCGTTAGCATGATCGGGCAGCGAGGGTGCTTCAGATGCTGAAGATTCCAGAGGTTTGGCTTGCTCCGGCTGGCTGTCTGGCGGGTTGGTGAGTTGCTTTGTTTGCCCAACCTCCTTCGCGCTTTTATCAAACATCCCCTGACCGACCCGATACAGAGTCTTAACGGCTTCGCCTGCGGTTGCCGCGTCTGTGTAGTCCTCGTCGTAGTCGTTAAGGCCGTCGAGCACCGCCAGGACCGGATTGGATTTCCAGAGCGCGCGCAGGGCCTTGCGGCGCAGCAGCTCCGGGATTTCTTTGCGCATGAAGCCGGTGATGTCGGTGCCGAGGGTGATGGCATCCGGATTCGGCAGCCCGTACTTCTCCAGCACTTCGTGTTCAGGCAAGGACTGGTTGACGGCGAGCTCCTTATCCTCGGCGGAGGGCTCGTTTTCCAGCGGCAGAGCGGGGCTGGGGCCAGCCTGTCTGCTGGCGTCAGCTTTCTTGCGCGACCATCGTTGCCAACGTGATTCAGTCATCACTGCACATTCGGTTTTTTGATGTTTGTTGGAGCCCGGTAAACGTCGCTTTCCTGACGAATTCTGGGGTCGCCTTTGCCTTCTTCGACGGCGTCTACGTCAACCCGGTCTCGGCGACGTTTCTTGAAGGGTTCATCGACGAAGTGCATATCAATAAATTCTTTGATCCAGGCGGCCAGGGACTCGGGGATCGGAACAGGTTCCACAATGCTTTCGCCACTGTCGAGGGTATCGAGGGCTTCATGAGCGCTGGCAGTGATGGTGGTGACAACCCACCCTGCCGGGGACTTGCCGGTGGTATCTCGGTCCAGCACGACCCAAACGGAGGGAACAGCCATATTGAGGGAAACAAGATAACCCTCAACATCGGCACGAAACAGCTCCATGGTCACGGTGCCGGCGTGGTAATCCACCACCTCGCCGTCGCGGACCATCTCTTTCCAGAACGCCTCCGGGGCACCAGGAACCACTGCGACTGGCGTCCAGATATCCTTGGCCCAGCGGGTGACACCAGGAGTCCGTCGAACCACCGCGCCGACCGGTAGTTGCCGTTTCCAACTGTCTGTACGACTGCTCATGATGTTTCTCTTTCTTATTGTTTCTTGAAGCTAGCAGAGCCCGAGCAATTAACCAATTATCCGATTGTCCAAGGGCAAACAGCTGTGGCATGCTCGAAGAGCCACTATTGAAATCTATACGTACAAAAATAACTAAAAGAGTAAATTTCCTGATGACATCAACCAAAACTCTCCTTTTGTGCACCTGCGAAAAAACGCAGTCAGTCAGTCCGGAGGCGCTGAAGGCGGCTTCGGTGGCCGGGCAGGTGATTGTTGTGGACGAGTTGTGTGGCAAGGACATGGCGACGGCCGCCGAGCACCTGAGTGGCAGTGGTGAACTGCTCATTGCCTGCGGCCAGCAAGCGGCGCTATTCGAGCGCCTGGGCGAGGATGTGCAAGCGGAAGTAGGCCAATCCGCACCGTTAAGCACGATTGATATCCGGGACCGTGCCGGCTGGAGCGCCCCGGATGCCAATCCCAAACGCCTGCATGCCAAGCAGGCCGCGTTGATGGCCGGGGCGCAGCTGCCGGCGGCCATGGCGCCGGCAAAACTCATTCAGTCCAGCGGTGTGTGCTGCATTGTCGGCCCAACCGACCAGGCCATTCGAATGGCGGAACTGGTGCAGGATGAGCTTGGCGTTACCTGTGTTGTGAGCGATGCAGGCCCTGTACAGTTACCCTCGGCCAGGTACGACGTAGCCAGGGGTAAACTGACCTCGGCCAAGGGTGCACTCGGTAACTTCAAGCTGGAGTTCGCCCAGTTGCAAATGCTCAATCCCGCTGGCCGGGGCGCCCCGGCTTACGGAGAAGCCAAAGCTACTGCCCGCAGTGAGTGCGATGTTTTCATAGATTTACGCGGTGGCGCGCCGGCATTTCCCCACTACCAGAAGCGCAACGGGTACTTCTGGGCTGACCCCGCCAAAAGCGGAGAGCTGGAGCGCATTGCCCTGACCGCCAGAGAGCGGGTGGGTGAATTCGAAAAAACCGTCTACTTCCGACTGGAAGAATCTCTGTGCGCGCACTCGCGGGCGAATCAGCCGGGTTGTACCCGTTGCCTGGACGTTTGCTCTACCGAGGCGATTTTTTCCGCCGGCGATCACATTCAGATCGATTCCGATATCTGCGCCGGTTGCGGCACTTGTGCGGCGGTGTGTCCTACCTCTGCCATTACCATGAACGAAACGCCCTTTGAGTCGATTACCAAAGCCCTTGACGTGATGGCCCGGACTTATCGGGAGCAGGCGGGCGAGGCACCGCGGCTGGTCTTTCACTCCCTGGGTACCGGTGCCGAGGCCATTGCTTATCTGGCCCGATACCACGACGGGCTGGCGGACGACCTGATTCCGTTTGGCCTGGAGCAGATAGACCGCATAGGCCATGCAGAGATACTGGCGGCCTTTGGTGCGGGCTATGCCGAAGTGCTGATGCTGGCCGACAGCGAACTGGATCGGCGGGCTGTCGCTGCCGAAGTGGAACTGGCCCAGGCCATGTTGGTTGGCACCCACAACTCCCCCAGCAGGATTCGGGTGATTGCTGCTGAGCATCTCGGCCAAGCCGGTGACAATGCCGGCCGCCTGAGTGAACCTGTGTTGTTGGTGGGCGGTCGCCGGGATATCACCAGAGTTGCGGTCACCGCTATGGCCGACAAAATTGATGTGCCCATCCCCCTGCCGGCTGGCGCGCCCTACGGCGCCATCGAGATAAACTCAGACAAGTGTACGCTTTGCCTTGCCTGTGTATCCCTGTGCCCGACCGGCGCCCTTGGCGACCATCCGGACCGGCCTGAAGTCCAGTTTACCGAGAACGCCTGTGTTCAGTGTGGGGTCTGCGAAAGCACCTGCCCGGAAACCGCCATCACCCTGAAGCCACAGCTGGATCTGACCAAGGCAGCGCTGAGCGCCCGTGCCCTTCACGGCGAAGAGCCCTTTGAATGCATCCAGTGTGGTAAACCTTTTGGTGTTGCCAGCACCATCAACCGGATCGTTGAGAAGCTGGAAAACCAACACTGGATGTACACCAAGTCTGACAACGTCCAGCTCATCAAGATGTGTGACGATTGCCGGGTAAAGGCTCAGTTCCATGGTGACAGTGCACCCATGGCCAGCGGTGAGCGCCCCCGGGTTCGCACCAGTGACGACTATCGCGACAACTAAAACTGATCGGGACATTGTATGGTTCAATACGTTAACGCCGACAAAAGCAATCTGATCGGTACAGACGCGCCCCGGCCCCAGGACAAGAATCCGAGAGGCATCAGCCGCATCATAGCTATCGCTTCGGGCAAGGGCGGTGTTGGCAAGTCCACCGTGGCCTCCAACCTGGCGGTGGCGCTGGCGTCGAAGGGCCTCAAGGTGGGTTTGTTGGATGCCGATGTGTACGGTCCCAGCCAGCCCCGCATGCTGGGCGTGTCCGGTCGCCCCTCCAGTCCGGACGGGCACACCATTCTGCCCTTGCGCAATCATGGCGTAACGCTGATGTCGCTGGGCCTGATGACCACGGAAGACGAAGCAATCGTGTGGCGAGGGCCGATGCTGATGGGTGCTCTGGAACAGATGATGAACCAGGTGGACTGGGGCAGGCTGGACGTGTTGCTGGTGGATCTCCCCCCCGGCACCGGCGATGTCCAGATGACCCTGAGCCAGAAATTCTTTGTGGCTGGCGCCGTTGTGGTGTCGACTCCCCAGGACATTGCCCTGATGGATGCCCGCAAGGGCATCGACATGTTTAATCGAATGGAGGTACCGCTGTTTGGTCTGATCGAGAACATGGCCTCGTTCGTCTGCGACGGTTGCGGAAAAGAGCATCATCCCTTCGGCTCCGGCGGGGCCAGGGCGGAGGCAAAAAAACTTGGGGCGCCGTTCCTGGGTGAAATCCCGCTGGACCTGGATATCCGGATCGGATCCGATGGCGGCGTGCCGATTGTGGTGTCGAAACCGGAAAGCCCCCAGGCCAGAGCGTTCCAGCGAATCGCCGATGAGATTGTGGCCTCTGACGTCTATGCCCGGGCCGTGCTATGAATCTGTCTGCTCCTCAATTCCCGCCGCTGCTGACGGGCGAAGTGGTGCCCAGGCATACCGACCCGTTTGATAAAGCCGTCAGCCGTGCCATCGCCGGTGTCGATTCCGGCACCATTTTCTACTCGCAAACGGATGATGCTTTGCGCGCGGCGCTTGTGTTGGCACCGGAAACGCCCCTGGAAGAGGCTATTCAGGCGGTGTACGTCGCCCAGATCGGCCTGGCCGAGAGCCTGGGTGCCCTGGCACCGCCGGAGGTGCCGGTTCACTTCCAGTGGCCGGATCGTATCAAGGTCAATGGTGCTGTGTGCGGCGGTGTTCGCTTTGCCTCGGATGTGTCTGACCCGAAGGCGTACCCGAACTGGCTGGTGATCGGGATTCATGTGGCGTTTACTCCGACACGCAACGAGCCCGGTGACAAACCCGACGAGACCTGCCTGCAAGAGGAAGGCTGCGTTGATATCACCCCCATGGCGCTGCTGGAGAGCTGGTCCAAGCACACGTTGCTGTGGCTGACCTACTTTATGGACAGTGGGTTTGAGCGCATACATGCCGACTGGCGACCACGTTGCGACAACCTCGGCATGCAGATCGACTACCCGAGGCCGGGGCTCTTCGTCGGTCTGGATGAAAAGGGCCGGATGTTGTTACGGGAAGATGTGATGACGGAAACCGTAAGCCTGATTGAATTCGCGGAGCACCTATGAAACTGGCCCGTACCCTGCGACTGGATGTGTCTGATGACAACGTGTTCGAGAACCCGGCGCCGAGTGGCGAGTGGGCCATTTCCGGTGGGTTCGAGTTCTCCAACTGGACCGAAGCGGAGCTGAAAGGCAAAGCCCGGCAGGCCTTCAGTAATGGTTGGTACAGCATCGAATCCGGTGGTCGAGCCAGTTTCGTGGGCGTCTGTGACATTACCGAAACCGAACTGGAACAGTTGCGCCGGACCCTGGCGCAAACCTTTGTCGAGCAATACGGTGCGCCGGACATAGACGCGGCCTACCCCGTGGCTTGCGAGGAAATCGATCAGATGCGCAGCATGTGTGAGGACTTCGAGGACAACACCCTGCTGATGGTCAGCCGAACCCTGACCGAACTGGGGGTGGAGGAAACCTACCGTTCCCGGGCCCCCCAGGATGCTTCACTGGAGGCTTTTGCCGTGCACGGGGGCGTCGAGTAATTACAGCCCGAAGCTGCCATAAGGCATAAAGCGTACCGGCGTTCCCGGCTCGATTTGCTGGGCGCTCTCGTCCAGCTCCACCAGACCTTCAGACCAGGCCAGGCCGGTCACCCGCCCGGAGCCTTCGGAGCCAAACACTTCAACCTGCCCGTCCCGCACCCGTGCCCGTAACATCTCACTGCGCCCCGGTTTTTTGTTCTTGGAAAAGTTGGCGGGAATCAGGTAACTCCGGGGTTCAAACCATTCGCCCCCGGCCAGCAATGCCATGGCCGGTGTGGCAAAGCGTAGTGCGCACACCCAGGCTGCCACCGGATTGCCCGGCAGGCCAACCACTGGCGTGCCCTGGAACATGGCCAGCGCCAGCGGGCGGCCCGGTTTGATGGCAATACGCCAGTTGCTGATGTCACCATGGGCTTTCAGTGTCTTGGAAACATGGTCTTCATCCCCGGCTGAAACGCCGCCGCTGGTGAGGATCAGGTCGCATTGGTCTGCACCGCGCTCCAGTGCTGCTTTAACGTCCTCAGCCCGGTCCAGTACATGGCCCAGGTCGACCAGTTCATAGCCCAGTTTCGTCACCATGGCGCTGAGCATCGGGCGGTTGGCGTCGTAAATCTGCCAGTCAGTCACCGGGGCGCCGACGGGTTTTACTTCGTCTCCTGTCGACAACACGCCAACACGCAGCCGCTGGTAAACATCCACCGACTCGATGCCGACGCTGGCGAGTACCGAAATCTGGGTAGGTGTCAGCCGGGTACCGGCGGTCAGAATGCAATCCTGTACCTGGATATCCTCGCCGGCTTGGCGCCGGTTGGCGCCCGCCTTTAACGTGCCGTTCAGGTGGAGCTGGCCATCGATAACGTCGCAGTCTTCTTCCAGCACCACGGTGTCTGTGCCTGCTGGCATCACCGCGCCGGTCAGTATGCGTATGGCGTGCCCCTCGGGAACCTGCCCCGTGTAAGGTTCACCGGCCGCACTGCGGCCATCGATGAGTGGCAGCACACATGGCACCTCGGTCAAAGGGCCTGCCAAGGCATAGCCATCGACGGCGGAATTGCTGCTCGGGGGATGGGCTCTGGGGGCATAGACATCCCTGGCCAGTATCCGGCCGTTGAGCTGAGCCAGCGGAACGTCTTGATCCACACCCACCACCGGGTGCAGGCGGGAACGCAGCCGCGCCAGCGCTTCGTCTACCGGTGTCCAGTTCACCCCGGGCGGCAGGGCAAAGCAGTCGTTGCGGAGCGGTGTCGTGGGGCTTCCGTTATTGGCGGCGTTGCTCATGGTTGTTCACGCTTCAGAATAAAGTCAGTGATGCCGGTGACATCGTTGATGTCGAAGACCGGGCCCGGGAAATCCGCGGCATAGTCCGCCGCCACCGCTACAATGCTTGGGTCCTGCGGATACAGGGGGGCGTGGGAGCTGTCCTGCCGGTGAACTTCAATTTTGGGATGGGCGTTGGTTTTGAATCCCTCAACCACGACCCAGTCGCAGGGGCCCAGCCTGGCCAGCAACTCATCCAGAGTTGGCTCCCGGGCGCCCCGGAGTTCATGCATGATGGCAAAGCGTTGGCCGCCCGCGAGGATCACTTCCTGAGCGCCAGCCTGCCGGTGCTTGTAGCTGTCGGTTCCGGGTTGGTCTATGTCCACCAGGTGGTGGGCGTGTTTGATGGCGTTAACGGTCAAACCTCTGCTGGACAACTCGTGAATCACGGCGCTGGCCAGGGTGGTCTTGCCCGAATTCTTCCAGCCTACGATACCTATCACGTTCACGTCAGATGCTGCTCCGCCCAAGCGAGGTCTTCCGGTGTATTGATGTTGAAGAAGTCGGCCTCATCGAACATCACCAGGGTTTCACCCTTGGCCAGAGTCCACTGGCGAATTTTGCGCACACCGTCGTTCAGGGCCGCTCGCAGGTCATGGCGCAACGCCACCTGCCAGCGGCCAAATGTGGGCTGTGGTATCCGCCCACGTTCCGGGTCTGGTGTGGCTGCCAGCACCACCGGGGCGCCAGATTCGGACAGGCGCTCGACCATGTCCAGGGGAAAAGAGGGGGTATCCGCCGCAACGCTGATCAGCCACTCATGGCCCTGTTCTGCCGCCCAGTCCATGCCCGCCAGAATGCCCGCCAGTGGGCCGGCGTAGTCGGGTATGGAGTCGGCGACCACCGGCAATCCCAGATCATCGAACCGGGACAGATCGCCATTGGCATTCAGTACTACGGCGTCTACCTGCGGTGTTATTCGCTCGATAACCCGATGAATCAGGGAATGATCCCCCAGCATCAACCGGCCTTTATCGCCACCGCCCATTCGGTGGGCCTGGCCCCCGGCGAGAATCACGGCGCACTCAGTCATGCTCAGCCCCTTTTCGACGCATTTTCTTGTCCTCATCGGGAACCTGTGACAGGTCCTGGTCAAACACCAGGCGGTGTTGGCCACTGAGGCAGGTAAACTTCTTGCCCCGCATCCGACCGATCAGGGTCAGCCCCACCTGGCGGGCAATATCCACGCCCCAGGCGGTGAAACCGGACCGGCTGATCAGGGTCGGAATCCCCATCAGGGAGGTTTTGATCACCATCTCGGAGGTCAGACGGCCTGTGGTGTAGAGCACTTTGTCGGCCGCGGAAAGGTTGTTCTGGTGCATCCAGCCGGCAATCTTGTCGACCGCATTATGGCGCCCGACATCCTCCATGTAGGCCAGAATCTGTCGGCCCTGGCATAGCGCGGTGCCATGAATGGCGCCGGTTTCCATATACAGGCTGGGCGTGTGGTTGATCTGGTAGGACAGGTCGTAAAAGGTACTGGTGTGTACCGGGGTGTCTGGCAGCGAAAGCCCGTCCAGCCCTGCCATCATGTCACCAAACACCGTGCCGACCGCACAGCCGGAGGTGCGGGTTTTCTTTTCCAGCTTGTCCTCGACATCGGTGACACCGGCGGTGCGCACCACGACGACTTCCAGCTCTTCGTCGAAATCAATCCCGGTGACCTGATCTGTCTCTTTCAGCATGCCCTGATTCAACAGGAAACCGAGGGCCAGGTATTCCGGGTGATCGCCAATGGTCATGGCGGTGACGATTTCCTGGCTGTTCAGGTAGATGGTCAGGGGGCGCTCTTCAATAACGCTGATGGCTTTCGGTTGGCCGGTTTCATCAACACCCTCGACTGCCCGGGACAGTCGAGGGTCTTTCGGGTCTGGAAGTATGGAATCGATCGTCATTGTTATTCTGGCTCTCTCAGGGATTCCGCATACCGCATTATCTACGGACATAGCCAGAGATTAGCCTATTTGGCATTCGGGAAAAACAGCTGTTGTTCATTGACTTTAAAGTCAGCAATCGCTTGCTGACCCGCTTCGGAAATCAGCCAGTTATGCCACTGTCGGGCCAGATCGTGTTTGAGGTGGGGGTGTTTCTGTTCCGAGAGCAACAAGCTGCCGTACTGGTTGAACAACACGTCGTCGCCTTCAAAAAGCAGGGTCAGGTTCTGACGGTTACCGAACGCCACCCAGGTGGCGCGATCCGACATCACGTAGGCGTCCATGGCCGCAGCCGTGTTAAGTGTTGGCCCCATGCCGCTGCCCAACTCCCTGTACCAGTCGCCGTCGGGCTCAACACCGGCGTTCACCCAAAGGCGCAACTCGGCGCGGTTGGTGCCACTGTCATCTCCCCGTGATGTGAACGGGGCCCGGGCATTGGCGATGGCCGCGAAGGCCTCGGCGGCGGTTCTGGCGTTGCGGACATCAGCGGGGTCGTTTGCTGGACCAATCAGTACAAAGTCGTTGTACATCACATCCGCCCGCCCGGTGGCATGTCCGTTGTCAATAAATCGCTGTTCGCCGCTGGTGTCATGTACCAGAAGACTGTCGGCGTCGCCGCGGCGGGCAAGCTCAAAGGCCTGCCCGGTGCCCACGGCCACAACCCGCACGTCGATGCCGCTGGCGTTTTTGAATTTGGGCAGAATAGCCTCGAACAGCCCCGAGTTTTCCGTCGAGGTGGTGGAAGCGAGAATGATGTATCCCCCGGCGTACGCACTGAGCGACATGCCCATCGCCATCACGCTTGCACACAGCAGATTCAGGGTCTTTTTCATCGTGTTGTTCCTTCCGCGCATTGGGAGCGTCTTTCAGATCATTTCCTATTCGAATCTTGATAACGGAGCTATTCCACCAGTTCTCCGGTAACAAATGCCTGTGCCTCGCGGGATCTGGGTTTGCTGAAGAAGGTGTTAGCGTTAGTGTGTTCGCGTACTTTTCCCCCAGACAGGAACAGAACGTCACCCGCGAGCCGACGGGCCTGATGTAGATCGTGGGTGGTCATCACAATGCGGGTGCCGCGCTGGTGAAAATCCAGCACGGCGGCCTCAACGGCCTTAATCGCGGTTGGGTCAAGCGCCGAGGTGGGTTCGTCAAGAAACAGCACCTGCGGTGAAAGCACCCAGGCCCGTGCCAACGCAAGGCGCTGTTGCTGGCCACCCGAAAGCACTCGTGCGGGTGTGTGAGCGCAGGCCGACAGGCCAAAGCGTTCAAGGGCATCCAGTGCCAGTTTTACCCGTGCCCGACGCGGAACGTTGTTGACCGCCAGGGCGTGCCGGAGATTGGCCACCGCAGAGCGGCGCAGAAGCACCGGTTGCTGGAACACCATGGCCTGGCGGGGAATGCCCTCATCCGACCAGATAATCCGGCCCTGAGTGGGCGAGAGCAGACCATGGGCCAGTCGCAGCAGGAGGCTTTTGCCGGCGCCGTTGGGGCCCATTACCAGGGTAGGGCCGGGGCCATCCAGGGTGAAGGAACAGGGGCCCAGCAATGTCTTTTCCTCGTGATGGAAGGCGACACCCAGGAAGGACAGTGCCGGTGGTGGAAGCAGAACGGATTTGGAAAAGAAGGGTGCGTTCAGTGAGGTCATCCTGTCCGCCTCCTGCTCAGTTCACCCACAAGATAGGCGCCGGCGTTAATCAGCATGACCAACGTCAAAAGCACAATGCCGAGCCCGAGCGCCAGGGGCAGATTACCTTTGCCAGTTTCCAGCACAATGGCGGTCGTCATTACCCGGGTGACCCCATCAATATTGCCGCCCACCATCATCACCGCACCCACTTCGGCACTGGCCCGGCCAAACCCGGCGAGCAGTACCGTCAACAGCGCAAAACGGGCATCCCAGAGCAGGGTGGGCATCATGCGTGCCCGAGACATACCGAGAGACACGAACTGTTCCCGGTACTCGCCCAGCATCTCTTCCACCTTCTGGCGAGAGAGTGCTGCCAGGATGGGCAGCACCAGCACCACCTGGGCGATCACCATGGCACCGGGTGTAAACAGAAGCCCCCATTCACCGAGTGGCCCGGCGCGGGAGAGCAGCAAATACACCATCAGCCCGGCCACCACCGGCGGCAGTCCCATGAGTGCGTTCAGCACCACGACCACGGCGCCGCGCCCCGGGAAACGCCACAGCGCCACTGCAGCGCCAAGCGGAAACCCCAGCACCGCTGCAATCAGTACGGCCAGAAGCGACACCTGTAGCGAGAGCGCGACGATCTGGATTAGCGAGGCGTCGAGGCTTAACAGCAACGACAACGCCACATAGAACGCATTATTTTCCACTGCTGCGTCTCCTTATTATTTGAGCATCGTGGCGTTTTTAACTACGCTTTGCACAGCCTTCCGGAATTCATGCAGCCTGAAACAGTCCTGTGCTTTCCCCGCGCAGCTGGAGAACATGATGCCCCTTCCTGCTTATCTCACCACCGCTGAGGCCGCCGAGTATTTGCGGCTCAAAGAGCGCAAGGTTTATGACCTGGTCAGCCAGGGCGTGATTCCCTGTGTCCGGGTGACAGGCAAGCTTCTCTTCCCGCGCCAGCGGCTGGATCTGTGGTTGATGAACCACCTGGAGGGTGATGACGCCGTCAGCACGCCGATCCCGCCCGTCCTGGCGGGCAGTCAGGACCCGCTGCTGGAATGGGCGGTTAAGGAAAGCGGCGCGGAGCTGGCTTTGCTGTGCCAGGGGAGCGGCGATGGCGTGCAGAGACTGGTGGATGGGCGCGCCATGCTCGCCGGCATGCATATCTGGCACGAAGAAAGCCAGTGTTACAACGACCCGGCCACCCTGGGTCTGAGTGGCATGCGCGACCTGGTGCTGATCCGCTGGGCAAAACGTCAGCAGGGGCTTCTGCTGGCCGCCGACAACCCTCACCAATTGGTACGGCTAGAGGACATCGCACGCCCCGACATCCGGGTTGCCCATCGCCAGCCCGATGCCGGCGTCAGCCATCTGCTACAGAGTTTACTCGCTCGCCACCGTATTGACGCGAAACAACTCAGATGGGCTGTTCACCCGTCACTCAGCGAGGACGATCTTGCCCTGGCCATTCGCCAGGGCGAAGCGGATATTGGTCTGGGTATCGAAGCGGCAGCGCGCCGCCAGGGCTTGGCGTTTATTCCTTTGCAGCAAGAGCATTTTGACCTGGCCATGCGCCGGCGCCACTACTTCGAGCCGGCCATGCAGCGCTTGCTGGCGTTTGCCCGATGCGAGCGCTTTGTGCAGCGTGCGGAGGCGTTGGGGGGGTATGACATCAGTGAGTTGGGGCGGGTGATTTATAACGCCTGATTGCAGCCGATACCGGACTTCAGGGGGTGCCGTAATCGTTCCGAGGTGATTGTGTTGAACACCGGCACCGCTGAGATCGGTGGCTTTGCAGGCGAGGCCCTGTCGTTTTGACGTGGATGTGGAAAGTCTTAATTTAAATGGTCTAGATAATTCTGCAATTGCTGCCACTGGTGTTGATCTAAAGCGATAGTGGCAACAACTTCCTTGGTCATTTCCGTGAACTTGGGATCGTTTACGATATCCTCTCCGAGCTGCCAAGTGAGTATGTTTTCAACAAAGATTTCCGCCCTGTGTTGTTCGTCATCACTGGATGCCGACTTGATGGCCTCGGCTATTTTTCTTTGTATGTCGGTTTTGGATAGTCGGGTAGAACGCCCAGCGGCTGGGCCCTGGGCTTTTGATGCTTTGCCCCCGCTTGCGGCGGGGGCTCGCTCAGAAAGGCGCTGACGAAGCGTTTGGATGACTTGGTTGATACTGCTAACGGGATCCATAAAGGCTAACCGCCGATCTCCATTTTATTAGTGCTCGGTATCTTCATGCCCGTAGGCGTTAAGTAACAGAGAGTGGCCTGAAGACTGCGACTCGTCGCCCGGCGCATTTTCTACACCTTGAGTGCGTTCCCTGGCGGTGCGCGCATCGTTGAGCACCCTTTGCATGTCACTGTTCAGATCATCGTTAAAGTCATTGGCAGCGATACCGCTGTCTAAAGCTGAAATACACTCATCGAATTCATCTTTAACGAGGTGGAGCATTCCTTTTTTGAATAGCACTAAGGCATGGTCGCCCCCCAGGGTATCAAGCTTTTCCCATGTAAACGCTGCCTCTTCTATATTTCCCTGAGTCAGAAGCAGCAGTCCCAACTGAAACGTTGCAGTTACCATCGAAGCGTCCAGCGCTTCGGCCTGTCTGAGTTCTTCGATAGCTTGTTCGTACATTCCTATTTCAGCATGCAAAGCTCCCATCATATAAATCGCCTTCGCGTTCTCAGGCTCGATATCCAGCAATTGTTTCAGATGCTGGAGCGCCTTATCTGGCTGGTCATTAGCGGATGCATGAAGTGAAAGGTGAAGAAGTTCAGGCGGGGTCAGTGCTGTATTCGCTCCCATTGTATATCCCTATTGTATCGCTGACAGATTTGGCAGAGCTCAAGAATATACCATGCCATTGCTCCCATGCATTGAATTGCCCATCAATTCGCTACGTAAATTCCCAATTCTTCGAAAACGGCTTCTCGCAAGCTAAACAAATTTTCAGATTTTCGGACAAGGGATCATACCGAGCTGAATTGCGCCTGGTGAAGGGCGCCACACCAGAATAGAAGATAGGACAGAGGATAACGGAATGGCAGTCATTGTTGGTGGACACGAAACAGGACTTCTGGATACTTCTAACGCAATTCTTGATCGAAATGATCGAACCCGTCTGGGGCGCGCCGGGCACGGTGAAAACCTTTACGTAAATGCGTCTAATGGAAACCTGATAATCCGCCATGAAGACGCGTTCATGCCGAGCCTTGGTGACGACTATCAGCTTACGAGAACGTACAACGTCCGTGGCAGGTCAAGTGACGCTCATCAGCATGAGGACGCCCGCTGGACTTTCTCCACAACAACCCGCCTGAGTGTGCGTAATGATGGTGGCACTCGCTATTTTGAGGTTGAGTATGGTGATGGTTCATTTTTTCGGTATGAGTATGACGAGAACAAAGGTGTTTACGTCTCCACTGATGGTGCCGGCCCATATGAGACTATCGAAGACCTTGGTACCAACGGGAATACAGAGCCATCCTTTATTCTGACCCAGGGTGATCAAACCAAACTGAGCTTTGATAGCCAGGGTCGGCTTTTGAAGCTGGAGGATACCAACGGCGTTCAGGTCGAATACATCTATGAATCTGATCGATTGGTTCAGGTGCTGGATGACCAAGGTCACGTTCTGAATTATATCTACCAGAACGGTAAGCTCTTTCAGGTAATCGATGAAAGTGAAGGCGTGTTGGTTGAATATCGGTATGAAAGCGGTAATTTGTCGGAGGTAATTGACCGTTTTGGACACTCTACCAAGTATTTCTATACCAACGATGGCTATCTGGAACGAATCGTTCTACCAAACGAGCAAATGGTTGATGGCGAGTTGGAGACTTACGACAACCGAGAGCTGAACTTCGTATACGATACGGTGAATTGGCGCGGAAACAACAAGGCCAAGGCGAAGGTTGTTACTCAGATCGTCGACGCTCAGGGAGGCATCACCACATTTGATTATAACTTCCAGTTTAGTCAGGGCGCAGATAATACCAGTACGAACCCGGGTGAAGAAAACGGCAAGAAAAAAGGGCATTTCAAGAACGGAAAAATCGACACCGGTGACACCACCGATACGTCAACCACGAATGTCGACAAGTTCTTTGAAGGCGGTAGTACAAGAGTTGTTGATGCGCTTGGTAACAACCGAGCGTATTCCAATGATCAGGAGTACGTCGATTGGCGGGTCGCCAATGGATTCTACAGTAACTACGATGCCTCCAGAGCTGCGACAAGTGTTTCCTATCAGGGTCAGGTAGACGCAATTCGCAACGCTCACTCCATGGCTTACACCTACCGGGATGACGGGTACATCACAAAGGTAGTTGACCAGAAAGGCTTCGAAACAACCTATCAGTACGACGAGTTCGATAACCTCATTGCAGTGACCGACCGAAACGCATGGGGTACAACCAACAGCGATGATGCCTACTTCCGGAAGCTGCGGGCTGAACTGGGAATAGTTAACGCAAGCGGCGAGGGCAAATTCGTTAATGAACTTACGGAAGCTGAAATCCAGGCATTGGTTGATGCATTTACCAGCCATTTTGAATACGACGGCAATGGCAATCTGACTGCCTCTATCGACAACGTCGGAAACACCACAACTTACACTTACACAAGTTTCAATAAAATGGCGAGCCGCACCTCTGCGGTAGGTAACGCGCTCGTCACTATGGATACCCCGTTCTATCAGGAAAAGAGGGTGGAACTTGGTTTTTCTGCCTCAGTGGCTGATCTGTCTGAGGCGGACAAAGTCGCGATTCTTGATCTGCACACAACCTATTTTGAGTATGACGGCAACCAGAATCTGATCGAGAGAAGGGATGCAGGTAACGATATTACTCGCTTTGAGTATGATGAATTCGGAAACCTGACCAAGCGCATCGTCTTCCTCGACGCGAGTGATCTTGTTGATCCCGCAAAGCAGCAAGTCACAACCTATGCCTACGACGGCTTCGGGAACAACATCAGTTCGACCGACGCCGAGGGCTATCAAACATTTTCTGAATACGACCACTTCGGAAATCTGACTCGCTTCACTGACGCTAACGGTGGTGTCACAACCTATACCTACGACAAAGACAACCGGTTGCTCACCGTTACCGACCCGGAAGGTCATACCACGATCAACACCTACGATGCGGTGGGTAACCGAATCAGCATCACCGATGCCAACGGGCATACAATCACCCGTTTGTACGATCGCAACAACAATCTTATAGCGACAATTGATCCTTCAGAAACCGATGCCTTGATGGATCGTGTGACCAGTTACGAATACGACGTGGTGGGTAATCGCACAGCGGTAGTGGATGCGGAAGGTCGTCGAACCGAATACCGGTTCAACGCTCGTCGCGAGATGGTTGAGGTTATCAGCGCAAGCGTGCTTGATCAGGCCGGAAATGCAACCAATTACAGCACCACATACCGATATGATGGTGAGGGGAATCGGGTAAGCACAACGAACAATCGCGGCTATACCACAGAGGTTCTGTACACCAGGAATAACCTGGTTCGGCAGCAGACGGATCCCAACGGACATGTCACGCGGATCGATTACGACGCTAATAATAACGAAGTTCAGGTTGTTGCTGGCCTTCAGCTCAGTGCTGCTAAACGCCAGATCCTTCGGTTTTCGTACGACGAGGAAAATCAGCTCGTTACCCGGACAGATGCCGAGGGCAATGTTACCCGGTATGCGTATGATGCCCCAGGCAACCGAGTTGCGACCACAGATGGCAACGGCAATACAACCGAGTACGAGTTTGATGGAAACAACCGGCTCGTTCGTGAGATACGGCCCGAGGTCATAGACCCGTCCACAGGACTACCGGTCCGTTATACAGTCGAACATGTGTACGATGGTAATGGGAACGAAATCAAGACCGTCGATGAAAATGGGCACGCAACACGTTTTACCTTCGACCTCGATGACAAACTGGTGATGGTCGAAGATGCCAACGGCATCAAAACCGTCTTTGAGTACGATTCCAGGCATAATCGTACGGCTGTCATCATCGGCGCGGACGCTCAAGTAGACGCAAACGGCCAAATCGTTGTTGAAAGCGTGGATGGCGCTCAAACCACTCGATACGTCTATGACGAATTCAATCAGGTGGTTGCCCAAGTCGATGGCATGGGTAATGCCCTTGCCGAGAGTGACGCACAGCGCTACCAGGACATGCGTGCAGAGCTTGGTTTTGCTTCTGTTGCCGCGCAGCTGTCGGAACAAGACAAGTCCGCACTCCGTGATCTGTACACAACTCACCTAAGTTATGACCGAGTAGGGAACCTGCTTCTCTCGACCGATCACCTTGGCAGGACAACCGAAAGGACATACGACGCACTTAACCGTGTCGTTTCTGAAAAAGATGCACTAGGGGGAGTTCGCGAGTACGCCTATGACGGAAACAACAACCTTACACGTGTTGTTGATGAGCTGGGCCGGGCCACAACTGCCGCTTTTGACAGCATGGATCGCGAGATTGAAACCGTTGATCCGATCGGTGCAGTCACCTCCCGGGAGTATGATGATTTTGGGAATCTCACCACTGAAACCCGGGCGAGCGGAACCAGCGACGCGCGTACAACAACCTATGAGTACGATCTCAACAACCGCCTCATTAGCCAGTTGGATCCGGAGCAACATCAGCGCCACATTGAATACGATGCGGTAGGTAACCGGATTCGTGTAACCGACGCCAGAGGGAATGCGACTCAATACCTCTACAACGCACTGAATCGAAATGTGAAGATCATTGATCCTCTCAATTTCGAAACCACCATGGAATTTGACGGTGTTGGCAACCGGATCGCGCTGATTGATGCCCGAGGCGGAGTAACCCGCTTCGATTACGACCCGGGTAACCGTCAGATTGCAACCACCGACGCTGAAGGGCGAATCACAACATACGCCTACGACGTTCGTGGAAACCGCATCGAAATGCGCACGGCGGCTGGTACTTCAGAAGAACAAGTCACCGTGATGGAATACGACGCAGAGAACAATCTGCGGCGGGTTATCGATGCGGAAGGTGGCATCACGGAAAATGACTTTGACCGTGTCTACAACCGAACGGCCATTGCTGATGCCAACGGTAACACCACGATTTCTGAGTTCGATGCACTGGATCGCCTGGTTCGCGTAACGGATGCAGAAGGGCAGGTTACGTCCTACCAGTACGATGCCGTGGATAACCGGGTATCACGCACCGACGCCCTTGGGCGCGTTACCGAGTATGTCCATGACGACAATGATCGACTGATTCGGGAAATCGCAGCCGATGGTGTAGAAACTGAGTATCAGTTTGATCTCGTTGGAAATCGCACCTCCATAACCAGAGCCGCCAATACCGCAGACGCTTCAACCCAAACCTTTGTTTACGATCTGGATGATCGCCTGGTTGAGCAGGTTGACGGGGGGGGGAATGTTACCCGTTACGCATACGACGGCAACGATAACCGTACGACAGTTACCGATGCTAATGGCAACACGTCATTCTACACCTACGATGCCAATAATCGGGTCGTATTGATTGAGGATCCCGAGGGTAATCAGGTTCGTTACGCCTATGATGGCAATGGCAATCGGGTTCAGGTAATTGATGGTCGGGGTTATGAGCGAATCACCGGCTATAACGCCAATAACGAAGTCATCCTTGAGGTGGATGCCGAGGGGTACGCGACCACCTATGCCTACGACCACAATGGCAATGTGGCCGAGAAAACCCTGCACATGCAGGCGCTTCCGTTGCCAGTTGATCCGGAAAATCCGCCGGTTCCCCCGTCAAGCGCAAATGACCAAACTACCCGGTTTGAGTACGACAAGCTCAACCGCGTGGTCGGCCAGGTGGATGCCGAAGGCTATCGTAAGGAGTACGTTTACGATGCTGTCGGTAATCAACTTGAGACTCGCCAATACCGCGATCTGGCAGGAACCGACGTCGCAGTTACCCGCAGTTACTATGACGACGTTAACCGAGCTGTCGCCAGGGTCAGTGCGGAAGGTTATCTGACACAGTACGAATACGATTCCGTCGGTAATCAGGTCAGCCGTACAGTTTATGACAACCGGGTCGATGCGACAGTAGGCGGTGTTCCGGCTCCGGCGCCTGGAGATGCAGGCCGCCGTGAACAGTTCGTGTACGACTCAGTGAATCGCCTTATTGAGGAAACCAGTCCTCTTGGCGTCAAAACTCACTATGAGTTCGATGCTCGTGGTAATCGAACAGCACTGATCGAAGCGGTTGGTACTGATGATCAGCGTACAACTCACTTCGGTTACGACCTTGCAGACCGTTTGGTAGAAACAATCAACGGGCAGGGCACCATAACCCGACAGGTCCTCGACGCAAACGGCAACGTTGTAGAGCGTATCGATGCTTATGGGTCAGCGGATGAACGCACAACCCGCATGGCCTACGACGGCAACAATCAGTTGGTATCTCGCACCGACGCCCACGGTGTTGTCATGACAATGGCCTACGACGCCAGTGGTAACCTCGTTCGCACCGTGGAAGCGGATGGGCTGGGAGAGGCACGAGAAACCCAGCGCTTCTACGATGGTAACGGCCAGCTTCTGGCGCTCGTTAACGCAGAGGGCGAGAGAACGGAATATCAGTACGACGGTGCGGGGAACCGCACCCTCACCGTTGAAGCGCCCGGGCTGCCTGAGCAGCGTCAGACCGCTTATGAATATGACCGGGACAACCGGCGCATTGCAATCATTGACGGCGAGGGTGTCCGTACGGAATTCCGCTACGATGGCGCCGACAACCAGGTTGAGATGATCCAGGCGGTAGGTGTGCCCGGCGAGGAACGCCACACCTACCAAAGCTTTGATCTTGATAATCGACTGATCCAGTCCATTGATCCGATGGGCGAGAGCCGGTCATTTTCGTACGACGTGCTTGGTAATCGTGTCCAGGTGGTCGATGAAAATGGTGGCGTTGAGCAGAACACCTATGATGCCATCGGTCGCTTGACCTCCACACTAACGGCAGGTGGAACGCTCATAATCAATGAGTACGACCTGAGAGATAACCTGGTTAGCAGAACCACTTCATTCTCTGACGGCTCGGATGCCAGGTCCGTGACCTTTGATTACGACATTCTCGACCGTCAGGTAAGAATGACGGATGCCAACGGTTTCTCTACAACCACGGAATACGATGTCTTTGGTAACGCGACAAGTCAGACTTCGGGGCTGTATCTTGTTGACCCCGCTTCACCAGACTACGACGCAGCCAAAGCCGCAAGTGCGCATGCGCGCACAACTCACGCCACGTATGACGACCTTGATCGGCTTGTCAGTGAAACCGACGCGCTAGGCACGGTAACAGCCTACAGCTTCGATGCTGTGGGCAACCGCACCTCAATGACCGATGCCGCCGGGACTTCCGAGGCTCGAACGACTGAGTTTGTGTTTGATCTTGTGGGCCGCGTTGTTGAGCAGCGGGACCCCGAGGGCGGCATTACCCGCAATTCCTACGATGAGCTCGGCCAGGTTGTTAAAACCTCGGTTCTCCAGAGCGAGGACGCCGCAGGTAATCAGATCTGGATTGAAAACTTCCGTGAGTACGACCGGAATGGTCGACGGATTGCGGATGTTGACGGCGAAGGCGTCAGAAACGAGTACCAATACGATGCCGTCGGCAACCGGGTTACTACCCGACTTGCCGTTGGCGGTGACGAAGCTGTCACCCACACCGAATACGATCTCAATAACCGGGTGGCTGCAGTCATTGATGGTGAGGGCAACCTCACCGAATATGGCTACGATGCGATTGGTAACCGCATCCTTTCCATTGATCCTCGTGGTGCTGAGACACGGTTCTACTACGACAACGACAACCGTTTAGTTAGCACGCTAAACTCCGAAGGTTACATCACAGAATACAGTTACGACTCTGTTGGCAACCAGCTTGAGCGCCGTGAATATTTTGGCCAGTACGAGGGCGGCGTTCAGGACCTGATACGACCGGATGCCCCCGCTTCCGCAATGGATCGCGTAACCAGCTTTGTTTATGACGCGGAAAGCCAGCTCGTACAGCAGACGAATGCGGACGGTACCGTTACCCGCTATCAGTACGATGCGGTAGGAAATCAGACAACGGTTGTTGATGAAATGGGCCGTGAGACGTCCTTTGCCTATGACCTCAACAATCAGTTGGTTGTGCGTCGTGGTGCTGACGGCGTTGAAACCCATTATGCCTATGACATGGTAGGTAACCAGGTCAGCGTTATTCGTGCCGCAGGAACCAGCGACGAGTCCATTGAGTTGCGCCGCTACGACCTGAATAACCGTCTAGTACAGCGCGTTGACGGCTTGGGCAACCTGGAAACGTCGATTGTGTATGACAAAGCCGGCAACCGCGTTGTTCAGGTTGACGCCAACGGTTACTCAACGGAGTTCGATTACGACCTTAATAACCGGGTTGTCAGTGAGTCTGACGGCGAGGGTAACGTAACCCGTTACAGCTATGACGACCGGGGCAACCTTGCCTCGGTGACGGATGGCAGGGGTTTCACCGAGCTCCGTTTCTACACTGACAACGATCAGCTTTCAGTCAGTGTTGACCGCGAAGGGTTTGCAACCTCCTACCAGTACGATGCTAACGATAACCTGATCGCAGAAACCTTGCACATGCAGCGCCAGCCGCTGCCTTTCGATGCGGCGCAACTCTCCGCTCTGGTTGCCTCAGTCGACGATCAGGTATTGGGTTATGAGTATGACTCACTGAACCGCCTGACCGCGCGGATTGACGGCGAGGGTTATCGCACAGAGTTCCGTCACGATGCCGCCGGAAACGTTATTGAAACCATCGAGTTCCGAAATCAAAGCGGAACCGAGACCTCGGTAAGCCGTAGTTACTTCGATGCGATGGACCGTGAGGTCGCCTACGTTAGCCCTGAGGGTTACCTGTCCACGACACGGTATGACAACGCTGGCAATCGCATTGAGCAGGTTACCTATGAACAGCGCGTTAGTGTTCCTGCGGATGGCTTGCCAACTCCAATTGACGGCGACGTCGGGCGGACAGAAAGATTCGGATACGACGCCCTGAACAGACTGGTAGAGCGCACCAGCGCCCTCGGTGTTGAAACAGCGTACGAATACGATGCACGAGGCAACAGAGTTGCCCTGATTGAGGCTGCAGGCACCGAAGACCAGCGTCTGACGGCGTTCGTTTATGACCTTGCTGACCGTCAAATACAGATAACGGACGCGAACGGCACGGTCACTATGTTACTGCGTGACGCCAATGGCAACATTGCCGAACGCCATGAGGCCCATGGGACCGATGACGCCCGTGTTACCCGGTTTGAATATGACGGAAACAACCGTGTTGTTTCTACCTCCGACACCAAGTACGACGCTGCGGGTAACACCGTCAGGATTGTGTCTGCGGTGGGCACGCCAGATGAGCGTGTTGAAACCTTTGAATACGATAAGAAAGGCCAGACGGTCGTCGAAGTAAACGGAGAGGGCGACCGCACGGAATCGGTGTACGACGGTGCTGGAAACCGCACCCGCCTGACCGTAGGGCCAGGTTCCGATGCTGAGCAAGTCAACCAGTTCGAGTACGACCGGGATAATCGGCTTGTTGCCGGTGTGGATGGAGAAGGCGTTCGCACGGAATATCGCTATGACGGTATTGGCAACAAGATTGAGACCATCCAGGCTGCCGGGGTGCCCGGTGTAGAACGGCACACCTACTACACCTACGATCTGGATGACCGGCTTCTACAGGTTGTAGACCCCATGGGTGGAACCACTCAGTACACCTACGACGTTCTGGGCAACCAGACCGAAATCGTGGATGCCAACGGTGGCGTACAAACCAACACCTTCGATGCCGTTGGCCAGTTGTTGCGGTCTGTTTCTGCGGGAGGTGTTGAAACAACCAATCAGTACGACCTGCGTGGCAACATCGTTGAAACCACTCAGGGTTACCTGGATGGTACCGATCAGCGGACCACCCGTTACGGCTATGACCTTCTCGACCGCCAGATCCTGGTGACGGATCCGGAAGGCTTCAGTACTGCCATGGAGTACGATCCGTTTGGTAACCAGACCCGGATTACCCACGGCCAATACCTCCTGAACCCGACGGACGACGGCTACGATTCGGAAAAAGCGGCGCGAGCATTCCCTCAGTCGAATACGTTCACTTACGATGCAGCCGACCGCATGCTGACCATGGAGGATGGTGTCGGCAACCTGGTGACATACACCTACGATGCTTTGGGTAATCGCACCAGCATGACGGAGGCGGCGAACACCGCGCCGCGGACAACCGAATACCGTTACGACCGGGCGAGTCGACTGGTCGAGACCATTACCCCCGAAGGCGGTATCACCAGGCTGTCCTACGACGAAGCGGGTAATCAGTCTTCGGAGAGTGTACTCCAGAAGATCAAGGATGGCGTGCCCATTTGGTCAAGCCGCACATTCGAATACGATGGCAATGGCCGTGTTGCTGCGGAAGTGGATCCCTACGGTGTTCGTACCGAACATGAATACGATGCAATGGGTAACAAGGTGCTTACCCGTGATGCCGCAGGCACCGTGGATGAGCGTATTACCCGTGCTGAGTTCGACCTCAACAACCGTATCAGCGTAGAAATTGATGGGGAAGGCAATCGTACCGCCTACGAATACGACGCCTTGGGCAACCGAACCAAGGCGACGGACGCGCTGGGCCGGTCGGCCCGTTACTATTTCGATGGCTCAAACAACCTGATTGCCGTGCTCGACCCTGAGGGTTACATCAATACCTTCAGTTACGACTCTGCCGGCAACCGGACCGGTGAAACCGTGCATATGGCGCGCTATACCGGCCCCGTTGATGATCAGATTGCGCCCGCCCCGGCGGCGTCGCCCGATGACCGGATTTCCCAATCAACCTACGACGGAAACAGCCGTGTTATCGAGCGTGTCGAGGCGGATGGCAGCACCACAACCTATGAGTACGATGGTGCAGGCAACCTTCTGCGTGAAGTTCAGTACGCCAACACGCAAGCGCCCCGCGAATTGCATTACACCTATGATCTGAACAACCGACTGGTCACTTTCCTGGATGTGGATGGCACGGTCACCACGTTTACCTACGACGGTGCTAACAACAAGACCAGCGAAACCATTACCAACACCGACGATCCCAATGCGGTGCGACGTACCGAATACGAGTACGATCTCAACAACCGGTTGGTCAACGAAGTGTTTGACCGTGACGGCCTGAATATTACTCAAACCATCGGTTACGACCTTGCCGGCAACGCCATCGAAAAAACCGATGGCAATGGCAGCACGACCAAAACCGAGTATGACCTGAACAACCGTGTCACCCGCCAGATCGATGCGTTGGGTAACGACACCCGATTCGGCTACGACGCCGTCGGCAACCGCACGGCCATTACCGATGCCAACGGCAACACCACGAACATTGTTTACGACAACAACAATCGTGCAACCCAGGAGATCGGCCCCAGAGTTCAGGTTTATTCATCCGCAACCGGTGCGCTGGAATGGACGCGCCCAACGGTTACCCGTAGCTACGATGGTGCAGGTAATGAGATCCAGACCACCGATGCGCAGGGTTACGTCACCACTCGGTATTTTGATAGTAACGACCGGATGGTCGCGGAGATCAACAGCGATAATGTACTGACTCAGTGGAGTTATAACGCTGCAGGGGAGAAGGTGGGCGAGAGCCTCTTCATGACACGCCTCCCAGCGGATGCCCATGATCCGGGTGTAGTTCCAGCAACGCCTGCTGGCGACGTGCGCACAACGGAAATGGAATACGACCTGGCGGGCCGGGTGGTCCGAGTCATCCATCCGGAAGTCGAGGTTGCGTCACTCAACGGCGAGAGTACCGACAATCCCTCCGTGTCCGTCAACCTTGAGCGGCCTGAGGAACGGTTCACCTACGATGCCTTTGGCAACAAGATTGAAACGTTCGATCGGAATGGAAACCGGACGGTTGCATACTACGACAGCATGGATCGTCTGGTTGCCCAGGTTGACCCTGAAGGCTACCTGACGGAGTTTGATTACGACGCCCAGGATAACGTCATCGAGCAGCGCCTGTACGCGGCGGCAATGGATACTGGCGCGATTGTGCCGTCTGACCGTCCAGTACCGCCTGCAGGCACTGTCCTTGAAACCAGCCGTGTTTATGACGCCGCAAGCCGACTGATCGAAGAACGGTCGCCGATGGTGGATGTGTTCGACGCGGCCACGCTGAGCGAAACGTCCGAACGCGTGTTGACACGCTACGGCTACGATGATGTAGGTAATCAGATATCCAAAACGCTGGCCGCCGGTACTCCGCAGGAGTACACCGAGTACACCTATTATGATGCACTGAATCGTCAGGTTGCCGTGGTTGACGGCAACCGTGTGGTCAACCTGATGGCTTACGACGGCAATGGTAACCAGACACTGGCCAAGCGTTTTTTCAATCAGATTAGTGAGTCCGATCTTGCCACCTTGAATGGCGCATCGAATTTTTCCGGTCTGGTAGCCGGGCACGAGAACGACCAGTCAATCCGGAAGCAGTACGACAGCCACAACCAATTGGTCAAGGAAACTGATCTTATGGCGGCGGGTACCGCCGACGATCTGGTCAAAACCTTCGGCTACGATGCCAATGGTAACCAGACCATCGCAACGGATGAGGACGGTTTCACCCAGAAGTTTGCTTACAACGGCCTCGGACAGCTTATCAAGTCGGTGTCCCCGGACCAGAGTGGTACCGTTTACGAACATGATGCCGCCGGAAATCAGATCAGCGCCTTCACCGGTCAGGTAGACGGCGTGCCTGTGCCGGCCAGCGGCACCACCGCCAGCCTGGGACAAGATCTGACCATTGGCTGGAGTTTGCCAGACGGCGCAAGGGCCGCTTCCTACGTGGTTTACGACATAGTAAGCCGGGAAGGCATAGAGGGGTACGCCAACCAGACGGCCACTCAGGGCACCTGGTTCTCTAACCAGGGCTCCGCAACGATTCCGGCTGATGCACTGAGTGCGGGCGACACCCTTTATTACCGGGTAGTGACCAGGGACGCTGGCGGCAGCCTGACCTGGACGGCGGAAGAAGCCGTCACGATACCTCCACGCTTGTCGGATGTAGACGTAACTCAGCGTGCCGACGGTGGGATCGAAGTCGTTGCCCGGTTTGAGGAGGGCGCCGGAAATCCAGAAGTTCAGTACGGAATATCGGGCGCTACCGATAGCACCATCACCATGCAGAACATGGGTGACGGCACCTTCAAGGCTGTTATTGAGGGTGTAATCAATCCTCAGGAACTGGCCTACCGTATTGGCTGGGAAAATGCGCAGGGAGCGAGCTTCCTGAGCAGCGAGACACCGTTCGAGGCTCAAGGTGGCCACACAGGTGTAACAACCAACGTCAACCAGACAACCGTAACCGGGGACGCCGAGGCCACCCAGTACCGAATTGACCTGTCGACACAAGTCCCAGTTGATGTTGCGGACGGACTACTGACGCTCGCAGCCACGTGGGCCAGCCAGGATGATCCGGCTCTGACTGGGTCGACCAGTGTTGAGGGGGTTAATTCAGGCGAGGGCTACAGCACCTACAGCATGACCTTGGGTACGGGCACCTCCCTGCCAGCTGGGACCTATACCGTTACACTGCGGGGTGTTGGTGAAGAAGAGGATACGGTCCTCAATACCTTCGAGGTTACTGTTGGCGAAAGTTTCGAGCCCACCGAAGAGGCAGGGTTGAGTTGGACGGCACCTGCCGTTGGTGACGGACAGCTCGTCATCCTCGACGGCAAAGCCGTGCCTGCTACCCGTGAGGGTGAACAGGTGGTTGTTGCAACCGGGCTGCAACCCGGTGCCAGTGCTGACTACACCGCTTTGTATGGCGATGTAACAGGCCAGCCACACACAACAACGGTCAGAAGCACCGAAATCACCGAAGTGGATGACTCGACGGACCCTGAAACCGTCACGGTACTGGGTTATGACCTACAGATCGGTGCCCAGTTGTCGGCAGAGGAGCTCGCCGCTATCGCCGGTGACGTTCAACTGGCCTGGCGGCCGGCCGGCTCGGGCACCGAGTTTGCCAATACCCAGGCCATGGTACTCGATGGTGACACCCACACTGCCACACTGGAACGTCTGCCCGCAGGTGAGTATGACCTGAAAGTGTTCTACACCGATCAGGATGGCAACGACGTGATCGTTGACTGGCTGCGTGCGGATACGGCTGACCAAGAGACCGTGGCGGAAGGCCAGTCCCTGACGGTATTGGCTTCGGAGACGGACGGCGACGTTACCCGCAACGCTGCGGGAACCCTGTCGGTAGACCCAGGCCTGTACAGCGGCCCCGTCGGTGGCGGTAACGCCGCGCTTTCCCTGTCCACGGAAGCCACGGGCAACGGTGGTGGCAGCAAGTCCGTGGACGGCCGCGACACCGGCTACTTCGTTGAAACCCGTTACAACGCACTGAACGAACGCATCGCCACCAACGCCGAGACCGGTTTGTGGCGTGAGTTTGATGTGGACGCCAATGGCAACGTCATTGCCACCCACAACTTCGGCACCGACGGCGTCGGCGAAGCGCTGACCAGCTATTCCGCCTACGATGGCCGCAACCGCGAAACCGCGCGATTCGACGTGGCAGCTCCGGTTGCCGGGCAGTCTGGCGACGTTCATGCGGTAACCCGCATGGAGTACGACGTTCAGGACAACCTGGTTCGGCAAGTGGGGCCGGATGGCCATACCACCCAACAGGAATGGAACGCCCTGGGCAGCCTGATCAGCGAGAC
>NZ_JBEPPY010000006.1:0-224161 GCF_040547575.1 Marinobacter sp. MBR-99
GCCCTGTTGCCGCGTTATCTTGAAGCGCGCGCGCACTTAGTTTTTTTGCGCCTCGCCGGGGGGGGGGGGGGGGGGCGGGGGGGGGGGGATGTCTTTTTCTTTGGAAAAACAACTCGCTTCGCTCAGACATCTTTTTCCGGCAGAAAAAGACATCCCCACCCCGCACCGACATAACAATTTGGGTGACGCCCGCTAGGACTCGTTTGCTTCTGTGTTTTCTGGTTGCTCGTCCCATCTGGGGCGATTGGCCCTTATTTTTCTGACTTCCTGCATCCAGCCTACCCCGTCGATCAGTTCGCCGGTTTCGTGGTCGATTGGTGGATACGGCAGGTTGCGGTCGTCGCAGTAGCGCTTCACCGTCGGCTGGCACCAGCAGAACAGCAGGCGGTTGTATTCCTCATCCGGCATCCGCCGCTGGTCAAACATACCCGCCAGCTTCCGCTGACGCTGGGCTTCGGAAAGAATAATCGAACAGGCTGAGGACACATTCAGCGATTCCACCATGCCCATCATCGGAATCACAATATGCTCATCCGCCTGCTCGGCGGTCACCGGGTTTACACCATCCACTTCGTTACCCATGATAATTGTGCACGGCACGGTGTAATCCACCTCCCGAAAATCCACCGCCCGGTCCGACAACTGCGCGGCATAAAGTTTGTGCCCCTGAGCTTTCAGCTCCGTCACTGCATTGTCCATGGTGGGATGGGTATGCGTCGTCACCCAGTGAAAACTGCCGCCGGCTGTCTTACGAAACGCCCGAAAACCCTCCTTGGGCCAGACCACGTGCATATTGGCCAGGCCAAAGGCGTCACAGGACCGGATGATGGCCGACAGGTTTCTTGGCTTATGCACCTGATCCGTCAGCACCCGTAGGTCGGGTTGGCGGGTGTTAAGGACTTGCTTGATTCGGGCGAGGCGTTCAGGGGTCATAAGTGTATTGGCTAGCTATGATTTTCCGGCTCCCACAAACCAATCATCAAGCTTGTAGAATCCAGCACAAGTGTATGGGAAGGGTTTTGGGGTGGGCTTTCCAAAAATTTCGAAGGCCATGGATGGCCTGAGAGAAGCGCACATGGATGTGCTCGTAGCGGTTTTTGGAAAGCCCACCCCAAAAGCCTTCTTGCACAGAAGTGGCGAATAATAGCACAGAGCCAAATGAGGAATACCGAGACAACGGTGGTTGATGTTTAAGCACCCCGTTATAATGTGCAGTCCATTTTTGCCAGCGCCCCACACCACCCCGGCGCCAACACACCAAACTACGTGAGACCCATGGCCAAGAAGCTGTTCATCAAAACCCACGGCTGCCAAATGAACGAGTACGACTCTGCCCGCATGGCAGACCTGCTCAAAACCGGCGAGGCGGTTGAAGTGACCGACAACGCCGATGACGCCGACATCCTGCTGCTGAACACCTGCTCCATTCGCGAAAAAGCCCAGGAGAAAGTATTCCACCAGCTCGGCCGCTGGAAAAACCTGAAATCCAAAAAGCCCGACCTCATCATCGGCGTCGGTGGCTGCGTAGCCAGCCAGGAAGGCCAGGCCATCATAGACCGGGCCCCTTACGTAGACATGGTCTTCGGCCCGCAAACCCTGCACCGCCTGCCCGACATGATTACCGAAGTACGCACCAAAGGTAACGGCGTAGGCGTTGTAGACGTCAGCTTCCCGGAAATCGAAAAATTCGACAACCTGCCCGAGCCCGGCGCCGACGGCCCCTCCGCGTTTGTCTCCATCATGGAAGGCTGCAGCAAGTACTGCACCTTCTGCGTGGTGCCCTACACCCGCGGCGAAGAAGTCAGCCGCCCGGTGGACGACGTCATCGCCGAAGTGGCCCACCTGGCCGCCCAGGGCGTGCGAGAAGTGAACCTGCTGGGCCAGAACGTTAACGCCTACCGTGGCGACACCCACGACGGCGACCAGATGGACCTGGCAGAACTGATCGAAGTGATCGCCACCATCGACGGCATCGACCGCATCCGTTATACCACCTCCCATCCGGTGGAGTTCAGCGACGCCCTGATCGAAGTCTACGAGCGGGTGCCAGAGCTGGTCAGCCACCTGCACCTGCCGGTGCAAAGCGGTTCTGATCGCATTCTGGCAGCCATGAAGCGTGGCCATACAGCGCTGGAGTACAAATCCAAACTCCGCCGCCTGCGCAAGATCCGCCCGGACATCAGCTTCTCCTCGGACTTCATCATTGGTTTCCCGGGTGAAACCGATAAGGATTTCGAGGACACCATGAAGCTGATCAACGACATCGGCTTTGATATGTCTTTCAGCTTCATCTACAGCGCCCGTCCGGGCACCCCGGCGTCTGACCTGCCGGACGATACGCCGATGGAGGTCAAGAAGCAGCGCCTGAGCATTCTGCAGGACCGCCTGAATCAGAATGTGATGGACATCAGCCGGAAAATGGTGGGCTCTACTCAGCGGATTCTGGTGACCGGCCTGTCCAAGAAGGACCCGGGCGAGTACGCTGGCCGTACCGAGAACAACCGCATCGTGAATTTCCGCCACGAAAACCCTGAAGTGGTTGGCCATTTTATCGATGTGGAGGTTGTTGAGGCCTATGCCAACTCTCTTCGCGGCGTGCCTGTTGGTTCTGAGTTTTACTGAGCTTTGGCTCCAATGTTTTCTGGTTTTGGGGGCTTGGTGACAGGGTGAGGGTGCCTCCCAAAAAACGCCCCGCAAGTACGTCCCTGTAGGGCTTCGTCGCGCCATCCCTGGCGCTCCAGATTTTTGGGAGGCACCCTCACCCTGTCACCGGCAGACTTTACAATGGCATGCGGTACAAATGGCTAACCAAACCCCGCCACAGACCAGTGATTACGGGCTTGGCTCATCCAAACCACTTGTTTTTCGCCCTTTCGGCCTGCACATTGTTTAAACAGGTACAGGGCGGGCAGGGCCGTCAAAAAATCTGGAGCGCCAGGGAAGGCGCGACGAAGCCCTACAGGGATGTATTCACGGGTGTTTTTTTGACGGCCCTGCCCGCCCTGTACCGATAACTTCGCAGTCTGAACAGCCTACTCCCCCACAGCAGAACCCCGGGGAGTAAAACGAAACGGAGCAAGATTGAACACTCACGATACCAGACAGTTTGACCTGCACCCGGTCAACCAGCGCCGCCTGGCCACCCTCTGCGGCCAGTTCGACGAACACCTGAAGATGATCGAAAAACGTCTGCAGGTAAAAGTCGGCCGCCGGGGCCACCACTTCCGGGTGGAAGGTCACACCGAAAATGTAGCCGCAGCCACCGAAGTCATCCGGCACCTGTACCGGGAAACCGAAGCCAGCGAAGATATTCCGCCGGATACCGTGCACCTGTTTATCCGGGAAACCGGCCTTGAGCGGCTGCCGGATGACGTGCCCTATGACGAAGGCCAAATTACCGTCATCAAAACTCCGAAGCTGACCGCCAAACCCCGCGGTCAGAATCAGCAAAAATACGTGCACAACATCCGTACCCACGACATAAACTTCGGCATCGGGCCTGCGGGCACCGGCAAGACCTGGCTGGCTGTGGCCTGTGCGGTAGAGGCACTGAAAGACGAACAGGTGAAACGCATCCTGCTGGTACGCCCGGCGGTGGAAGCCGGCGAGAAACTGGGCTTTCTGCCCGGCGACCTGGCCCAGAAGGTCGACCCGTATCTGAGGCCTCTGTACGACGCACTCTATGAAATGCTCGGCTTTGATCAGGTTACCCGCCTGATCGAGAAAAGCGTGATCGAGATTGCGCCACTGGCGTTCATGCGTGGCCGCACACTGAATAACTCGTTCATTATTCTGGATGAAAGCCAGAACACCACCCGGGAGCAGATGAAAATGTTCCTCACCCGGATTGGTTTTGGCTCCACGGCGGTGATCACCGGCGACACCACCCAGGTGGACCTGCCGCGCGGGCAGAACTCCGGGCTGATACACGCCGCCAGCGTGCTCAGCAAGGTCCCCGGTATCGGCTTTACCCGATTTGAATCAAAAGATGTGGTTCGCCATCCTCTGGTTCAGCGCATTGTGGAAGCCTACGACTCGTTCGGTGACGGGAGTTCCAGCAGTTAATGAGAAAACTGACCCTGGATTTCCAAAGAGCATATGACGGCCCCGGTGTCCCCGATGAAAATCAGTTCCATGCCTGGGCCGAAAAGGCCTGGCTGGGCGAGGATCCGTCTGAAGTGACGATCCGTATTGTCGGTAACGACGAAAGTCAGAACCTGAATCACCAGTACCGGGGCAAGGACAAGCCCACCAATGTTTTGTCCTTCCCATTTGAAGCACCACCGGGTATAACGGTGCCATTGGCCGGAGATCTGGTGATTTGCGCGCCGGTTGTTGAAAAGGAAGCGCAGGAACAGCATAAGGAACCTGTCGCCCACTGGGCCCATATGGTCGTGCACGGTATGTTGCACCTCCAGGGCTACGATCATATTGAAGATAACGAAGCCGAGGCCATGGAAGCCCTCGAAGTCCGGCTGCTCTCGCAGCTCGGATTTGCTAACCCTTATGAAGCAGAGGAAACGGAACCAGACTCATGAGCGACGATCAGTCGAGTCGCAGCCAGGGCGGCAAGTCCTGGCTGGAGCGTATATCACAGGCCTTCTCCAGCGGGCCTGAGTCCGTTGAGGACGTGCTGGAGATTCTGCGGGATGCCGAATCTGAGAGCATCATTGATGCAGATTCCATGAGCATCATTGAAGGTGCCATGCAGGTGATCGACATGCGGGTGGATGAGATCATGATCCCCCGCTCCCAGATGATCACCGTCAAAGCTTCCCAGGACCCGAAAGAATTCCTCCCGGAAATCATGTCATCCGCTCACAGCCGCTTCCCGGTCATCGGCGAAAGCCAGGATGACGTTATCGGTGTCCTGCTGGCCAAAGATCTGCTGCCACTGGCGATCAACAATGAACTGAACTGGACCAGTATCCGGGAGGTTCTACGGCCACCCACATTTGTTCCTGAAAGCAAGCGGTTGAACCAGCTACTCAAAGAGTTCAAGGAAAACCGCAATCACATGGCGATTGTGGTGGATGAGTACGGCGGCACCGCCGGCCTGATTACCATCGAGGACGTGCTGGAGCAGATCGTGGGAGAGATCGAAGATGAACACGACTTCGATGAGGAAACCCACATCAAGGCCCGAGGCGACGGCACCTACGCCGTAAAAGCCGTCACACCGATTGAAGACTTCAACGAATTCTTCGAGACCATGATGGACGAGGAAGAGTTCGACACCATCGGCGGCCTGGTACTCAAAGAGTTTGGTCACCTGCCCAGACGGGGAGAAACGGTTGAATTCGGCGGCTTGCAGTTTACTATTGCCAACGCCGATAACCGAGTCATCCGTTTGTTGCAGGTAACGCGAAGTGAATCATGAATCTGGCCCTGGCCGCCCTCTGAATCTGCGGTTTACTGACCATCCCTGGTTTGGCCCGGCAATCCTGCTGATTGCCGGCGCTCTCCAGACCCTTACCTTTTCGCCGTTTCATTTGTGGTGGCTTGGCCCGCTTTCCGTTTTCCTGATTGTCCTGGTAACACTCCACCAGGCCTCAGAAAGACTGTTCCGGGCGGGTTGGTTTATCGGGCTTGGCCTGTTCGGTTCTGGAGCAAGCTGGATTTACGTCAGTATCAGCGAGCACGGGAACACCTCAATGCCGGCGGCTGTCCTGCTGATGGTCCTGTTTATTGCAGGTCTGGCACTGTTCCACGCTCTTGCCTTCTGGTTCTGGGGGAAACTGGCCAAAGAAAGCCTGATCCGGCGATTGCTCCTGTTCCCGGCTATCTGGATATTAGGGGACTGGTTGCGAGGCTGGCTGCTCACAGGCTTTCCCTGGCTGTACCTGGGCACTGCACATACGGATGGACCACTTGGCGGCCTTGCCCCCCTTACCGGCGTGCACGGCATCACCTTCTGGATCACGGTCACGGGGGCGGCCGCCTACGCCATCTGGTGGCTGTTGTTGTCGGCTCGCCGGAAATCGGCAGCAGCAGTCACGGCCCTCACCCTGCTGCCCTGGTTCATCGCGCCCACCATGAAACAGGCCGACTGGACCGATCTCAGCGATGAGCCAGTCACCTTTGCCGCCATGCAAGGCAACATTCCCCAACAAATCAAATGGGACCCGGACTTTCTCCGGGACCAGATTGTAGCCTATCTGGGCATGACCGAAGCCCACTGGCAACGTGACCTCATCCTGTGGCCGGAAACGGCGATACCCATCCCCCAGGACCAGGCGGGCAAGATCATTGACCACATTCGGGAAGAATTGGGCGACAACAGCACTTTGATTACCGGAATCCCCTGGTATGGCTACAGCGATCGCATTGACGACTTCACCTTCCACAACAGCATCATGGCCATTGGCAACGGTGAAGGCATCTACCACAAGCAGAAGTTGGTACCGTTTGGCGAATATGTGCCGTTGCAGGGCGTTCTGCGGGGACTGATCGGCTTTTTCGACCTGCCCATGAGCAGCTTCACCCGCGGGCCCAAATACCAGTCTCCGCTGGTGGCCAATGGCATCAACATCATGCCGTACATCTGCTACGAAGTTGCCTATCCGGACTTTGTCGCATTCAATGCCCGTAACTCCGGATTGCTGTTAACCATCAGCAACGACGGCTGGTTTGGCGACTCGATCGGCCCTCTGCAGCACCTGCAACTGGCCCGAATGCGCGCGCTGGAAACCGGCCGCTACATGCTAAGGGGCACCAATAACGGCGTTACCGCCATTATTAACGAAAAAGGCGAGATCACAGAACGCATCCCGCAGTTCCAGCGGGCGGTGCTGACCGGTGATGTATTCCCCGCCACCGGCAGCACTCCCTACATGCAGACCGGCTCCTGGCCGGTGCTGACCCTGGCATTGATACTGATCGTGTTTGTGCGGGAGCGGGTGATCCCGAAAAACCCTACTCCTTAGGCGGCCAGCGGCTGGTTACCCGCTCAAAGTAGTGTGAGCCGCAGGCCTCGCAGGGATGCAAGTGGCTGGTTTTGGTCAGGCACACCATGTGGTTGCAGTTCATACAACGGAACATACCGGCGGTGGCTACTTCGCCCGATATGTAGTGGCTGACATCCTGGTTCTCGAGTTTCTGTTTGAGTTCAAGGGTATCAACCAGGGTTTTATCGGCCACCGAGAGCAGTCGATCCGCCAGGGTGTGCTCCAGTAGCGAAATATCCAGCTGCAACCATTCTTTCAGGCCCTCACCGGTTTCCTCGACAAAGTTCAGCAGGTGCTCAAGATCCCGTTCGAGGTAAGCACCCAGGAGGTCGGCTTCTTCACGGGTCATTTCTTCCAGTTCGTATTCAAATTCGACTGCTTTCTGAACTTCTTCCTCGAGAGTTTCCAACGATGTTTCCTGAAGCTCATGCAAACGGGTTTGTACCCGCTCCAGCATTCTGTCGTAAGCCTCGAGGGCCTTGCCTGAAAGGTGATTGCGTTCTGGTTCCGTCATAGTCTTCCCGCCTGTTTTCTAGTTTTGGTGCAAGGGTCAGGATGTGGTACCTCTTTCCGGGACACGCTGTAAATACGTCCCTGTACGCTTGACTGCAGCATCCATGCTGCAGACAGTCCCGGAAAGAGGTACCACACCCTGCCCCCCGGACATTCTCCCTGCCTTTAGCTAATCGCAGTGGAGCAAGCGCTTCTCTCCAAGAGTACCCTTCGCAAGTTTGGGGTGCTGCCGGGGATGGCTTCCCGGGACTGTGCGCAGCATGGATGCTGCGCTCAAGCCCCCAGGGATGGGTTCACGGCGTGTCCCGGGAAGCCATCCCCGGCAGCAACCTGCACCAAACCCACGAATAACCTCCATACGGGAAGTCTGGCACAAGTCTGCGAAATTGGCAGACTACCTGTTAAGCCTTGGGTGCGTTAGAATGTTCGGCCCTTTCGAACCTCATTTTCACACAGGGTAATTTTGGTAATGGCAGGAATGGACGAACAATACAACCCACGTGATGTAGAGCAGACCGCCCGCGACTTCTGGGAAACCAACGAAACCTTCAAAGTGAAGGAAGAGCCCGGCAAGCCCAAGTACTACTGCCTGTCCATGTTCCCCTACCCCAGTGGCAAGCTGCACATGGGCCACGTTCGCAACTACACCATCGGCGACGTGATTTCCCGCTACCAGCGCATGCAGGGCAAGAACGTCATGCAGCCTATGGGCTGGGACGCCTTCGGCCTGCCCGCTGAGAATGCCGCCATTGCCAACAAGTCCGCCCCGGCCAAATGGACCCGGGCGAATATTGAATACATGAAGAAGCAGCTCAAGCAGTTGGGCTTTGGTTATGACTGGGGCCGTGAGTTGGCCACCTGCGATCCCGAGTACTATCGCTGGGAGCAGTGGTTCTTTGCTCGCCTCTATGAGAAGGGCCTGGTGTACAAGAAAATGTCCACCGTGAACTGGGACCCGATCGATCAGACGGTTCTGGCTAACGAGCAGGTGGTGGATGGCCGCGGCTGGCGCTCCGGTGCACTGGTTGAGCAGAAGAAGATTCCACAGTGGTTTATTCGCATTACCGATTACGCCGAGGAACTGCTGAACGACCTGGACCAGTTGGAAGACTGGCCTGAGCAGGTCAAGACCATGCAGCGAAACTGGATCGGCAAGTCCGTGGGCACAGAGCTGACCTTCCCGCTGAAAGACCGTGACGACGGCCTGACTGTGTACACCACCCGCCCGGACACCCTGATGGGGGTCAGTTACATGGCGGTTGCTGCGGAGCACCCGCTGGCCAGGGCGGCGGCTGAACGCCATCGGGATGTCGCCGAGTTTGTCGAGCAGTGCCGCAACAGCAAGGTGGCCGAAGCCGAACTGGCCACCATGGAAAAGAAGGGCATCGACACCGGGTTCAAAGCCATTCATCCGCTGACCCAGGAAGAGATCCCCGTGTGGGTCGCCAACTTCGTGCTGATGGATTACGGCACGGGCGCACTGATGGCCGTTCCCGGCCACGATGACCGCGACCACGAGTTTGCCCTGAAGTACAAGCTGGCCATCAAGCAGGTCATTGCACCCAATGACAGCCGGGATATCGACGTTCAGGAAAAAGCCTTTACCGAAAAAGGCGTGCTTGTGTCTTCCGGCAAATACAGCGGGCTGACCAGTGACGAAGCCTTCGAAGAGATTGCCAGCCATCTGGAAGCCACCGGCATTGGCAAGCGCACGGTGAACTACCGGCTGCGGGACTGGGGCGTGTCACGCCAGCGCTACTGGGGTGCCCCGATCCCGATGATGACCCTGGACGACGGCACTGAAATGCCGGTGCCGGATGACCAACTGCCAGTTCGCCTGCCGGAAGACGTCGAGATGGACGGCGTCCAGTCCCCCATCAAGGCCGACCCGGAGTGGTGTAAAACCGAATTCAACGGTCAGGCGGCCACCCTGGAAACCGATACCTTCGACACCTTTATGGAGTCGTCCTGGTACTACGCTCGTTTCTGCAGCCCGAATTACGATAAGGGCATGCTCGACCCGGCAGCGGCCAATTACTGGCTGCCGGTGGATCAGTACATTGGCGGTATCGAGCACGCGATCCTGCACCTGCTGTACGCTCGTTTCTTCCACAAACTGCTGCGGGACGTTGGCCTGGTCAACAGCTCGGAGCCGTTCAATCGCCTGCTCTGTCAGGGCATGGTGCTGGCTGAGACCTACTATCGGGAAGATGATTCCGGCAAGATCACCTGGATTGCCCCGGCCGATGTCACGGTCGAACGGGACAACAAAGGACAAGTGGTGAAGGCGGTCCACAATGAAGACGGCCAGCCGGTTCAGATCGGCGGCGTCACCAAGATGTCCAAGTCCAAGAACAATGGCATCGACCCTCAGGCCATCATTGACCAGCATGGCGCCGACACCGTTCGCCTGTTCATGATGTTCGCAGCACCGCCAGAACAGTCGCTGGAGTGGTCTGACAGCGGCGTGGAAGGTGCTCACCGTTTCCTCAAGCGATTGTGGCGCCTGGTCAATGAGCAAATTTCCGGTGGCGAAGTGCCCGCCCTTGAGGCCGGCAGCCTGAACAGCGCCCAGAAAGATCTTCGCCGGAAGACCCATGAAACCATCGCCAAGGTCAGTGACGACATCAGCCGTCGTCTCACCTTCAACACGGCCATTGCCGCGGTGATGGAATTGCTGAACGAAGTCAGCCGACTGACAGACAACGAACCTCAGAGCCTGGCGGTGCGACAGGAAGCATTGGAGGTAGCGGTTCTTGTGTTGTCGCCGATCGTGCCCCACATCAGCCACTCGCTCTGGCAGGCTCTTGGCCACACAGACCCCGTAGTTGACGCCAGCTGGCCGGTCGCCGACGAAAGCGCCATGGTCCGCAGTGAGATTGAAGTGGTGTTGCAGGTCAATGGTAAAGTGCGGGCGAAAGAAAGCGTTCCCGTGGACATCGGCAAGGCAGACCTGGAAAAACTGGCGTTGGAGAACGAGAACGTCATGCGCTTCACTGATGGCAAAACCGTGCGTAAAGTCATCGTTGTACCCGGCAAGCTGGTTAACGTGGTGGCTAACTGATATGCCTTCGGTGCCCTTGTTTCTGAAAGCCCTCCGGCTGCCGTTACTGGCAATGCTGGCAACCGCCACGCTTGCCGGGTGCGGCTTTCAGTTACGGGGCACCTCACCGGTGCCGGTTTCACTGCAACCCATGGCGGTCGACTGCCCCGACTCATTACCAGGCCGCTTCTGCCAGTCGGTGCGGGATCAACTCAGGTTGGGGGGTATCGAACTGCAGGATGCCTCATCCGCGGACTATGTGCTTCGACTGAGAAATTATCAGCAGGACCGCCGTGCCTCCGCCATTACCGCTCAGGCTGCCGCAGCCGAGTTCATACTGCGCCATCAGGTCACAATGGAATTGTTGACCGCCGATCGGATCCCGCTGATCGCCGCTACCGACCTGACCACCAGCGAAACCTATCGCTACGATGAAACCAACGTACTGGCCAAGCAGCGGGAGGAAGAGGAACTCCGGCAACAACTCGGTGACCGGCTGGCACAACAGGTACTCTTCCGGTTGGCGCCGATGAGCCAGGAGCGTATTAACTCGGTCATCGAAGAGTACAAAACGAGCCAAAGCCGAGCCGAGGCACCATGAAAACCCAACCAGGCCAACTCCCCCAGTTACTCAAAAAAGGCCTGGCGCCGGTTTACCTGGTTTCCGGTGATGAACCCCTGCTGGTGCAGGAGTGCTGTGATCTGATTAGAAAGACGGCCCGAGACGCCGGGTATCAGGATCGCCTCACCTACCACGCCGATCATCAACTGGACTGGAATGCGGTTGCCGATGAGTGCAACGCCATGTCCCTGTTTGCCGAGAAGCGGCGCATCGAGATTCACTTGCCAACGGGCAAGCTCGGTGATGGCCGAAAGGTTCTTGAACAGGTTCTTGAGGCACCGCCTGAAGACGTTATCCTGCTACTCATCAGCGCCAAACTGGATGCCGCAGAGACCAAACGCAAATGGTACAAGGCATTACAGGGCTGCGGTGTGCATGTGCCGATATGGCCGGTCGAACCTGACAAATTTGCCGGCTGGCTGCAGCAACGGGCAAGCCATCAGGGCCTGAGCCTTACCCGCGGGGCTTTGTCGATGCTCGCGGAGCGACTCGAAGGCAATCTGTTGGCGGCCAGTCAGGAACTGGACAGGTTAGCCCTGCTGACCGCTGGCAAAACCATTGACGAAGAGACCATCGAACAGGCCGTTCAGGACAGTGCCCGCTTCAATGGCTTTGAGCTGGTGACCGAGTTGCTTGCAGGTAAAGCCGCACACGCCGGAAAAATCATCGGCATCCTCCAGCAGGAAGGCGAAAACCCGCTAGGGTTGCTGAGCGTGCTGGTGCGAGACCTTCACATCATTATCGAGCTTAAAACAGCCCTGCCCCCGGGCGACAATCCCGCGGGCTTCCTGAAAAAACGGGGGGTGTTCCAACCCCGGCGGGCGTCTGCAATCCAGCAGGCGGCCCGGCGGCTGAATATACACCAATTGCACCAGGCCATCCGTCTGTGCAACACCACAGACCGATCTGCCAAAGGGTATGACGACCTTACCCCTTGGCATCACCTCAGAGATCTGTCGGCGGTTCTTGCCGGCGCCCGCCCCAACTGATCTGGGTCAATCCAGCGCAAACCCTAACCGAAAGCCTGCCTCGTCCCTCTTGACAGTTTTTTACATTCCGGCGCATTGTAGACTTCCCAACTCATCAGGGAAGGAAAATCGCTATGAGCCTGCAAGACGAATTCAACAAACTGTCGGAAAAGATCAAGCAGTACCGTGACGAAGCCCGCGTGCAACTGCACCTGGCCAAGGAAGATGTAAAAGACGAATGGGACGACCTTGAACAGGAATGGGATCGCTTTCGCCAGAAACTGGACCAGGTTGTTCACGATGCGGAAAACGCCAGCCATGAAGCCAAAGACACGGCTCGCAAATTGGGTGAAGACCTCAAGACCCGCTATCAGGACATCCGCAACAAAATGAAATAGATTGTTAACGCGTTAACAATTTACAACAGGAAGGGTTAGCACAGAGGCTTCTCTATTCCAGCCTCTGTGCCATACTTCACAGAAAAGGGTGAACACACCGTCATACTTTTGTCGGATTGTTCATTTTGCCATCAATCGCTCGTCGCGATGGCCACGGTGCATACCGTGCAATGTGAGGTATAACGGCCCTATGAAAAAAATAACGTTAGTTCCCATCACACTTACACTCGCTCTTTCAGCCACGCTGGTTATTGGCCAGAATACCCGCTTCAGTGATCCGGAGACGGTCGTAAAAGATCAGTTCTGGGGCAATCTCTATGCCGAGGGTGGAACGTCGTTTTTCTGTGATGAACCGTTCACCAGCAAGGGATTTGTGATGACGGATGGCTATGTCTATCCACCAGCTGATATCCGCAGTGCCCTGAATTGCGGCACCACGAGCCAATGCAAGCAGGACAATCAGTACCGCCAGATTACGTCCGATCTTCACAATATGGTGCCAGTTCGTTCCAGGGTGGAGATGCGGCGCCGGAATGCCCGCTATGAAAACCTGGGTAATGCTACCCGGGCGGATGACTGCGGTATTCGGGAGAGTGCGCAGTTTTTTGAGCCGCCAGCGCATGTAAAGGGGGATGTTGCCCGCACGATGGCTTACATGGTGGATACCTACGGGCTACCCTGGCTTGGGGCGACCTCGGTGTTCCAAGAGTGGAATGAGCTGGATCCGCCGGATGATCGGGAGTTGGCGCGGCATCAGCGTATTGCCGAGATTCAGGGTAACGAGAACCCGTTTGTGGTTAATCCTGGGTTGATTAATCGTCTTTGAGGTTTTGATCTCGATTTGGGAGCAAGCACCAGTCAGGGGGTAGCTTTCCAAAACACGCGGTGAATACGTCCGTGTACGCTCTGCTCCGCCATCCCTGGCTACGCAAGGTTTTGGAAAGCCACCCCCTGACTGGCGTCCGCACTCTTGCGATCAACTAAGCAAGGTTTCGGAAAGCTCCACCCTGACCACCGCCCTTACTCTTGCGATCGGCTTAGCAAGGTTTCAGAAGGGCATCCCCGCATACCAGCCGATAGACTTCAGTTCGCTATCAACAAAAAAGCAGGCCGCTTGGGCCTGCTTTTTTGCTATCTGGAGTAACGAATCTGAATCAGATTTCGTTAGCCGCCAGAGCCATCATCGCATCGCTTCCACTGCGGATGCCTTCGGCCAGAGACACGGTCTTTGGCAGCAGGCGGTCGAAGTAGAAGCGGGCTGTTTTCAGCTTGCCGGTGTAGAAGCCGGAGGTATCGCCCTCGGCTTTCGGAGCGGCGGCTTTGACGGTTTTGGCCCACATGTAAGCCAGGGCGGTGTAGCCGAACATGTCGAGGTAGTCGACAGCGGCGGCGCCGATGGCGTTGGGGTTGTCGCCGGCTTGTTTGATGACGTGTTCGGTAACGTCAGACAAGCGCTCCAGTGACGCAGCCAGCGGCTCCAGGTAAGGCTTCAGGACATCGTCGTTGCTGTTTTCTTCGATGAAGTTCGCCACGTCCTGCACAAACAGTTCGTACAGTTTGCCCTGGCTGCCAACGACCTTACGGCCCATCAGGTCCATGGCCTGGATGCCGTTGGTGCCCTCGTAGATCTGGGTGATACGGCAGTCGCGCACCAGCTGCTCCTGGCCCCATTCGCGGATGAAGCCGTGACCACCGAAGACCTGCTGGCCGATGATGGTGGTGTCCAGACCGCGGTCGGTCAGGAAGGCTTTGGCGACCGGCGTCAGCAGAGCAACCATGCCTTCGGCGTGCTTGCGCTGTTCATCGTTGTCGGAGTACTTGGAGATGTCCAGCCACTGGGCTACGTAGGTAGAGAAAGCACGGCCACCCTCTACGTAGCTCTTCATGGTCAGCAGCATGCGGCGCACATCCGGGTGTACCAGGATTGGGTCGGCGGCTTTTTCCGGCTGCTGGGCACCGGTGGGAGCGCGGCTCTGGATACGCTCGTTGGCGTATTCGCGGGCACTCTGCAGGGAGGCTTCAGCAGCGCCGATGCCCTGGATACCCACACCCAGGCGCTCGTAGTTCATCATGGTGAACATGGCGGCCAGGCCTTTGTTTTCTTCACCAACCAGCCAGCCCTTGGCGCCGTCAAAGTTCATCACGCAGGTCGCGGAGGCCTTGATACCCATCTTCTTCTCGATGGAACCACAGCTGAACTGGTTGCGCTCACCCAGGGAACCATCGTCATTCACCATGAACTTGGGTACCAGGAACAGGGATATACCCTTCGGGCCTTTGGGAGCGTCAGGGAGCTTGGCCAGCACCAGGTGGATGATGTTCTCCGCCATGTCGTGCTCGCCCCAGGTAATGAAGATCTTGGTGCCGGTGATGTTGAAGGAGCCATCGTCGTTCGGCTCGGCCTTGGTACGAATAATGCCCAGGTCGGTGCCGGCGTGGGGCTCGGTCAGGTCCATGGCGCCAGACCAAACGCCGGAGTACATGTTGGGCAGGTATTTCTCTTTCAGCTCCTCGCTGCCGTGCGCATCCAGGGCCAGGCAGGCACCGGCGGTCAGCATCGGGGCCAGGCCGAAGGCCATGTTGGCGCCCTGCATCATTTCTTCAAACTGGGCCACCAGTGTTTTCGGCATGCCCATACCACCGAAATCCGGATTACCGCCAAGGCCGTTCCAGCCACCTTCCACGATGGTCTGGTAGGCTTCTTTGAAACCTTCCGGAGTGGAAACTTCGCCTTCGTTCCACTTACAGCCCTGTTCGTCCGCTTCGCGGTTCAGGGGTGCCAGCACGCCACTGGTAATTTTGCCCGCTTCTTCAAGGATAGCGTCTGCGGTGTCGGGATCTACGTTTTCTGCGATCTTGGGCAGCGACGCCCAGAGTGCGGGCGCGTCGAATACTTCGTTCAGAACGAAACGCATGTCACGAAGGGGTGCCTGATAATCAGCCATGTATAACTCTCCAGAAATTCAGTCAGTCACGTGGGGGACTTTGAAAGTGCCTTCTCAATAAAGGTCTGGTAGTCCGCCCGCTCGGCTATGTGTCCGAAACAAGGTTGTTGTTCTATGGCGCGCTATTCTACCTCAAAACACGCCCGGGACTCATGAAAAAAGCCCGCCTCCAAACGGAGAACGGGCTTTTTCTGTGCCATCAACCAGATAGCAACCCCGCCTTAGATAGCGAAGGCTTCTTCCGGCATATCCAGCAGGCTGTCAGAGCCGGCCAGCATGGTTTCTGCGTGGGTCTTGGTGCGCGGCAGCAGACGCTTGAAGTAGAAGCGTGCAGACTGAACCTTGGCGTTGTAGAACATCTCCTCGGAGGTGCCGTCAGCCATCTTGTCCAGTGCCACCTTGGCCATACGGGCCCACAGGTAAGCAAATACTGCGTAACCGGAATACATCAGGTAGTCCACCGCAGCGGCACCGACTTCTTCACGGTTCTTCATGGCGGTCATACCGACCTTCATGGTCAGGTCGCCCCACTCCTTGTTGATCGCAGCCAGGGGCTCGATGAACTCTTTCAGCTGTTCGTTGTCGGCGTTCTCTTTGCAGAATACGTGAACCTGCTTGGTGAACACCTTCAGAGCTTCACCCTGGGTCATCAGAACCTTGCGGCCCAGCAGATCCAGCGCCTGGATACCGGTAGTGCCCTCGTAGATCATGCCGATACGGGCATCACGTACGTTCTGCTCCATGCCCCACTCAGTGATGAAGCCGTGGCCGCCGAATACCTGCATACCCAGGTTGGCAGACTCGTAACCGATTTCAGTCAGGAACGCCTTGGCGATCGGAGTCAGGAAGCCCAGCAGCGCGTCAGCGTGCTTGCGCTCTTCTTCGGTCTTGCCACTGTGAACCACGTCGACTTGCTGGCCAGCCAGGTAAATCAGGGCGCGGGCGCCTTCAGCGACAACTTTCTGGGTCAGCAGCATGCGACGTACGTCCGGGTGCACGATGATCGGATCAGCGATGCCGTCCGGGTTCTTCGGGCCACTCAGGGAGCGCATGGCCAGACGGTCCTTGGCATAAGCCAGGGAACCCTGGAAGCCAAGTTCAGCGGCACCCAGACCCTGGATGGCAGTACCGATACGGGCAGTGTTCATGAAAGTGAACATGCAGTTCAGGCCCTTGTTCTCAGGCCCGATCAGCCAGCCCTTGGCGCCGTCGAAGTTCATGACACAGGTCGCGTTGCCGTGGATACCCATCTTGTGCTCCAGGGAGCCACAGGATACCGCGTTACGCTCACCGGCAGAGCCGTCTTCGTTCGGAAGCTGCTTTGGAACGATGAACAGGGAGATACCCTTGGTGCCTTCCGGTGCACCCGGCAGACGTGCCAGTACGATGTGGACGATGTTCTCGGCCATGTCGTGCTCGCCGGCAGAGATAAAGATTTTGGTGCCAGTGATGCTGTAGGTGCCGTCCGCATTCGGCTCGGCCTTGGTACGCAGGGTGCCCAGATCAGAACCACAGTGCGGCTCGGTCAGACACATGGTGCCTGTCCACTCACCGCTGATCAGCTTGGTCAGGTAGGTCTGCTTCTGCTCTTCGGTTCCGTGCTCTTCAATGGTGTTGGTGGCACCGTGGCTCAGGCCAGGATACATGCCCCAGGACCAGTTGGAGGTGCCAACCATTTCACTGACCACCAGGCCAATGGAGTGCGGCAGGCCCTGACCACCGTAGTTGGGGTCAGCCGTCATGGACGGCCAGCCACCTTCAACGTACTGCTGGTAGGCTTCTTTGAAGCCGGTCGGGGTTTTCACACCGTCTTCACTCCAGGTACAGCCTTCCTGGTCACCCACCTGGTTCAGCGGAGACAATACCTGCTCACAGAACTTTGCACCTTCCTGGATGATGGCATCGACCATATCCGGAGTGGCATCTTCGGCACCTTCCAGATTGGCGTAGTGCTGCTCGCTGTTCAGCAGCTCGTTCATTACGAATTTGATATCACGCAGGGGCGCTTTGTACTCAGGCATGGAATCCACCTCGGTTTTCGGACTCGGCTGAAACAGGTAACAGCCTTTGGCCTTGGGTTTGCTCAGACACCATGATGCAACGCATCACAGCCTTAATTAAACACTTGTTTGAAACATACGTTTTGCAGCACAGAATTGTCAATAGCCTTGGCTAAAATTTGTGTTGCATTGTGTGTTCAGCAAGGCGCAAGAGAACGCCACACACATCACCGGAAACCACCAGATGCGGCGGGCCGAAGGGGTTAAACGGAAAAGTGATTCAGGCAAATATGGAGGTTGGCTCGCTGAATGCGCCGTCGGCGCCCTGCATTGCAGAAATGCTGCGGTACGTTTGATCGGCCTGCCGGGCATTACTCCCCTGCCCTTGTGCTGATTCGCCCTCAGACGTTTCAGAATCCAGGGCAGAATCCTGTCCGTCTTCACCAACTGCCAGCTCAGACTGCGCCTGCAACATGGTTTGCATGGCCTGGGCCGCCACGGCCCGATCCTGAGCTGAGGGCTGAGCCGGTGCCATGGCGGCCGCACGCACCACGCGCATTTTCTCGATGGTCGCCTGCGGATCCCCGGCGACAGGAGAGACATCAATGGGCACTTCACCACCCACCGCGTACTGAGCACCGTCAGGACCCCGCTGGTAGGTAAACGACATTGCGCCCGCATACTGACCACCAACCGCCTGATGCGCTGCCTCATGAGCCCGCACTTCACGGTCTCGGGCTTTGAGCTCACTTAATTCCTTGAGTTCGGCCTCCGTTAGCCCCTGTGGGTTAGCGCGAGCCTCGGGTTCTGTGTCGGCAGAACGGCTGTCAGATCTCGACTCTGGCGACTGCTCTACGCCACGCGCGGCATCATCGCCATCAGTGGCAAAGCCTTCACCGGGCGAGCCGGAAGCATCCGTCGACGGAACGCTGCGGGCAACCGGTGTAACACCTGAAACCATCGGGTAAATGGGGGGGATGGACGAGAGGATGCTCATGGCTCAAAAGCCGATATCAGGCGCGGATGTCCAGGAGTGTTCCCAGTGTTTCGTCTGCGGTCTTCACAATCTGGGCAGAGGCCTGAACGCTGCGCTCGTACAGCGTCATTTCGATTAGAGGCTCGGCCAGATTGCCAGCGCCTTCAGCAGAACCCTGAGGGCCATCAGCACCGCCACGGGCAATCTTTCGGGCCGCATTTTCCATCCCCGCCATACCATCCTGGATACCTTGAATACCAAGAGAGAGGGTGTTGTTGATCATGTCAAAGCCACCTGTGACAACCGATTGTCACTATTTACTCACAAATATGGTCAATTTTCAATCAGCGGTCGAATATTCAGAAACCTCGCCAGCACTTTCGGCAACTGGTCGGTCGAAGTGCCATCCAGCCACGGCAAAACTCCCAGGCATGGTGCTCCGAGATGCGTTGTCAGGTAGTTAAGGGTTTCCTGCTCGCAGCTCATCACATTCCCGTCCGGATGATTGGCAACCCATCCTGCCACGAACAAACCATCAGCCCGGATCGCCTCTGCACTGAGCATCGCGTGGTTAATACAGCCCAGTTTCAGGGGCACAATCAGAACAACATCCAGGCCCAGCTCACGGGGCACCGCGGCATAGGTTTCCCGGTCATTCAGGGGCACGCGCCAACCACCCGCCCCCTCAATCAGCATCAGGTCAGCAGGCCGAATCTGCAGGCCACGGCAAAAACCGACAAGACGCTGGGCGGTCAGGTGTTTGCCGGCCTGTTGCGCCGCAACGTGGGGGGCAATGGCCGGCTCCAGTGCGATGGGGTTGATGGCATCGTAGGGAAGCTCTTCGGTAATGGCGGCCTGCAGCATCAGGGCGTCTTCATTACGCAGTCCATCCGGGGTCTGCTCGCACCCTGACGCTATGGGTTTCATCGCCAGCGTGCGTTTACCCAGCTGTCGGGCAGCCTCCAGAATGGCAGCAGCAGCGATTGTTTTGCCCACGCCGGTGTCGGTGCCTGTTACGAAATAGGTTTTCTTTGCCATTTTCTGGGGTTCCTGCTGCATTTAGCTTTGGGGGCGAGGTCTGCTTCCCTACCTGATCTTCGGTGCCAGGCGAGTGTGCGGGTACGGCTTTCCGGGACACGCTCAAGACCCCTACGGGGCCCGGCCAGCAATCAAAGATTGCTGTCGTTCGGCTGCGCATGAAGCTTTGCTTCATAAACGCTTGCCTCACCCATGTGCGCTTAGCTTTCGCCATCCCTGGCGAAAGATAGTCCCGGAAAGCCGTACCCGCACACTCTCCTCAAACTTTTGTATTGGCCGTCTTAATCTTGTTCCGTGTCATTTCTTTCTAACGAGAGGTTTTAGTCCAGTACAGCCAGCCAGCGTGATAACTGGCAATGATCTCGCCATTACCTTGTTTTGGATATGCAGCACACATCGCCTTGAATCGTCCCGGGGCGGTGATGGTCCTTCGGCGTTCTTCGCCTTTGAACATCGCGCCGAGGTGTTTGAGTTCCCGGTTCAGGGCCATGGGGGAATCATAGGGCAAAGCCAGGGTTGCCGCGTCCAGGGTGGAACCAGGGAGTTGCTGGCCAGTTAATCGCTTCCAGTCCGTATGGTGGGTAAAACGGTTAACGTGGGGCTGGCCGGGGTCGGCATAGGCCCAGGCTTGCTTGAGCTCTTCGAGGGTACCCTCCAGTAAAGTGGAGATGGCGAGGATGCCGCCGGGCTTGAGGATTCTCTGGCATTCGGCCAGGACGAGTTCCGGGCGGGTGCTCCATTGGATCATCAGGTTGCTGAAGATCAGGCCAGTGCTGTTGTCTGGCAGCGGGAGCTGTTCGGCGTCTGCGTTGAGCCAGCGGATGGTCTCGGAGCTGCTGGCTTTGGCCTGTTGCAACATGCCGGGGGCCAGGTCTGCACCGGTAATGGCGGCGTTAGGGTATTGGCTTGCCAGTTTGCGGGTGAACCAGCCGGTACCACAGCCGAGATCCAGGATAGTTGCCGGCTTCAGGTTCTCCGGTAGGTGGGCGAGCATGGTGTCGCCCATGGCTTTTTGCAGGCGGGAGGCGCTATCGTAGGTCTGGCTGGCGTTACCGAACCCCCGGGCAATGCAGGCTTTACTGCCGGTTCCGCCTTCGGCACGGGTTATTGCCGTCAGATCGCTGTAGGCGCTCATACCGCAACAGACTCCTGAGCGGCCCGCTCCGGTAACAGGGAATGGCACTGGGCCAACGCTTGCAACAACCGATCAAGCTGTTCTTCAGAATGCGCGGCGCTCAGGGTTACCCGCAACCGGGCTTCGCCTTCCGGCACCGTGGGCGGGCGAATGGCGGTAACCAGTATACCCTGCTCCTCCAGTGCCCGGCTCAGTGTCAAAGCGGCATGGTTATCCCCCACCATAATAGGCTGGATGGGGGTGTGCGATGGCATCAGTTGATAGCCCAACTGCCGCGCCCCGGAACGGAACCGCGCAATCAGTCCACGCAAATGGGAGCGGCGAGCATCATCCTGCTCAATCAGATCAATACTGGCACAGCTTGCCAGTGCCACCGCCGGCGGCATGGCGGTGGTGTAGATGTAAGTTCGGGCCTTCTGCACCAGATAATCCATCAGTACCTCCGGCCCGGCCACAAACGCACCACTGGTGCCCACCGCCTTGCCAAGAGTACCAATCAAAACCGGCACCTCATCCTCCGACAACCCGGCCTCCAGCACACTGCCCCGCCCCTGGGGACCAAGCACGCCGATACCATGGGCATCATCCACCACCAGCAGGGCATCGTGGGCCTTACACACCCGGGCAAGTTCCTTCAGCGGCGCGATATCACCGTCCATACTGAACACACCATCGGTCACCACCAGCTTGTGCCCCGACGTCTCAGCCAGCATCCGCTCCAAGGCTGCGACATCCCCGTGCCCATAACGCCGAACCCGAGCCCGGCTGAGAATGCAGCCATCAATAATCGACGCATGATTCAAACGGTCAGAAAAAATCGTATCCCCACGCCCTGCCAACGCCGAAATCACACCCATGTTCGCCATGTAACCGGTGGAAAAAAACAACGCCGAACTGCGCCGGGTAAACGCCGCCAGCCGCTGCTCCAGCTGATGATGGGCATCATGGTGACCACACACCAGGTGCGAAGCCGCACCCCCCAACCCGGTCTCTGACAACGCGTCCCGCAGCGCGGCAACATTGCCTGGGTGATTAGCCAGCCCAAGATAATCGTTGCTACAGAACGACAACAGCTCCGCCCCGTCCGCCACCAGCTCCGGCTTCTGCGGCCCGGAAACCAGGCGACGGGACCGGTACAAACCGTCTCGTTTGCGCTGTTCAATCTCCAAAGCAAAGTCACGCATAAATCACCAAAGGTCAGCTATAAAGCCAAGAGGCCAGCACAGTGTTTAATGGTGAAGGTCGGGGAGCCCTTTCCGGGACTATAAAGGGCCATGGATGGCCCGTCCTAAGCGCACAGGGACGTTTCAAGCGTGTCCCGGAAAGGGCTCCCCGGCCTTCACCCCGCTCCCAAGCCAGAAAGCTCGGACGAGAAAGTCAGGCAGACTCCCGAGTAGCGTCATAAAACATATGCCGAGTAGCCTCATACTCCACTGCCTCGGCCAACGCCTCAGTCTCCTGCTCCTCGGTCGCACACTGCTCCCGCTGCTCCGGCCGAATCCCCAGCTTGCGGAACAACTGCATGTCTGCGTCAGCCTCCGGGTTGGACGTGGTCAGCAACTTCTCGCCATAGAAAATGGAGTTGGCACCCGCCAAAAAACACAACGACTGCATCTGCTCATTCATCTGCTCCCGACCCGCAGACAACCGAACATGAGACGCCGGCATCATAATCCGCGCCACCGCAATCATCCGGATGAAATCAAACGGCTCCAGGTCTTCGACATTTTCCAGCGGTGTACCCTTTACCTTCACCAGCATATTCACTGGCACACTCTCCGGGTGCTGCGGCAGATTCGCCAGCTGAACCAGCAAACCAACCCGGTCATCTTCGTCTTCGCCCATACCCATGATGCCGCCACAGCAGACTTTCATGCCCGCCTTGCGCACGTTATCCAGGGTATCCAGACGGTCCTGGTAGGTGCGGGTGGTGATGATGTGGTTGTAATACTTCTCGGAGGTATCCAGGTTGTGGTTGTAGTAATCCAGACCGGCCTCGGCCAACTCCTGAGCCTCTTCTTCCTTCAGCATGCCCAGGGTCATACAGGTTTCCATGCCGAGGGATTTCACCTGCTTCACCATATCCAGAACATAAGGCATGTCCTTTTTGGACGGACTACGCCAGGCCGCCCCCATGCAGAACCGGGACGCGCCCTTCTCTTTTGCCGCCCGGGCTTCAGCCACCACCTTCTCGATTTCCAGCAGCTTTTCCTTCTCCAGCCCGGTGTTGTAATGACCACTCTGGGGGCAATACTTGCAGTCTTCCGGACAGGCACCGGTCTTGATGGATAACAGGGTGCTGACCTGCACTTCGTTCGGGTCAAAGTGCTCACGGTGCACGGTCTGGGCCCGGAACAGCAAATCGTTGAAAGGCAGATTGAAGAGATCGCGGGCTTCCTGAAGTGTCCAGTCGTGACGCAGTGCTGTGGCGGTCATGGCAAAGTCCTGTTAACCTTCGCAAGGTTTTTGGTTTACGGATGAACCGAGATGATAAACGGACTGAACCACCTGTCAACCTTCATTGAACGAAAGGTTAACAGCGCAAGGAATGGTGGCCACTGTGTCACCTGCCTGTCACCCGCCGCATTCCAGGGCCTGTGCCAAGGCTGCCGGGCAGATCTTCCTGTCAATCGCTGGTATTGCTACGGTTGCGCCCTGCCCTTGGCTTTTGCCACACCGGGTATGCGGTGCGGCGAATGCCAGACACTGCCCCCGCCCTTCTCACGTTCACTGATTCCCTGGCGCTACCAGTATCCGGTTGACGGCATGATCGGTCGTTACAAATATCAGGGCCAACGCAAGTTTGCTCGCCCGCTGTTAACCGGTTTAGCCCAATTTCTGGAACAGAACGTTGAGCCAGAGCAGAGACCGGATGCGCTGATTCCCTCCCCAATGCACTGGCTCAGGCGCTGGCAACGGGGCTTTAACCAGGCCCAGGACATTGCCGAGTTTGTGGGCGCCCGGCTGGATATTCCGGTAGCCGCCGGATTGGTGCGCCGGGCGCGGCGGGTGAAGGCTCAACGCAGCCTGAATCGGGCCGGGCGGTTACAGAATCTGCGTGGCGTGTTTGAAGTTCGGGGGGCTGTGCCGGAGCGGGTGGCGATTGTTGATGATGTGGTGACCACGGGGGCGACGGTCAGGGTTCTTGCCTCTGCTTTGAGGGAAGCGGGGGCTGTCGACATTCAGGTTTGGGCTTTGGCTCGGACTCCTGGCTAGGAGGTCCGGGAAACTGGTCGGGGACCTTTGTCTGGTGCCAGCAGCGATGAGGTCGCCCTTTCCGGGACACGCTCAAGGCATCCTGCTCGCTTAGGACGGGCCATCCATGGCCCTTTATAGTCCCGGAAAGGGCGACCTCACCGCTGCACTAACGGCTGTGCTGGCTTCCCCGACCACCAAATGCAGCTCTCCCCTACACCCTACTTTTGGCCGTCTAATAGCAGTTTCACCTCTTCGGCTATTGCCAGGCAGGACGTTAACCCCGGAGACTCAATTCCGAACAGGTTAACCAGGCCGGGCAGTCCGTGTTTTTCCGGGCCGTCTATGCGGAAGTCGAAGAAATCGCCATCGGGGCCCGTAAGCTTCGGGCGAATACCCGCGTAGGCTGGCTGAAGCCGGTCAGCTTCGAGGCCTGGCCACCATTGCCGGATGCCTTCGGCGAAGGCGTGAACTCGGTCGGGATTCACCGAGTAGTCTTCCTCGGTAATCCATTCCACATCAGGACCAAAACGGGCCTGGTTGGCGAGATCCAGGGTGAGGTGGACGCCCAGTCCGCCCGGTTCGGGTAAAGGGTAGATCAGGGTGTTGAAGGGGTGTTTGCCGGCATAGCTGAAATAAACACCCCTGGCCAGCCATTGTTCCGGGCGTGCGGCTTCGGGTAGCCCTTGCCACTGTTGGGCAAGCCGGGGGGCGCACAAACCGGCGGCGTTGATGACTTCGGAAGCCTCGAGCACCACTCGCTGGTTGCCATCCAGGGTCAGGGTATGCCGCCGGCCGTCGGATTCAGCGGCCAGCACCGGGCTGTTTAACACCAGCTGCCCACCCGCGTCTTCCAGCTCCCCCAGTAGCGACAACATCAGGCCGTGGCTGTCGATAATTCCGGTTTCCGGGGACCAGAGACCGGCCCGGGCGTTGATGGCGGGAATGCCTCGGGTGATGTCTGCGCCGTCGTGAAGCTGCAACTCAACGCCATTGCCCGCCGCCTGTGCCCGAATGCTGGCAAGCCGTTCTGCCTGGAAAGAGTCCGCTGCAATGATCCACTTGCCGCATTTGCGATTGCCAACCTTGCGGCCGGCGCAGTAGTCATACAGTAATTCACGGCCCCGCACGCAACACCGGGCTTTCAGGGAACCGTGCGGATAGTAAATTCCGGCGTGAATGACCTCGCTGTTGCGGGATGAGATGCCCTCACCAAAGCGGGAAGCCGCCTCCAGCACCAACACTTCCCGGCCAGACCGGGCCAGCTGCCTTGCGGTGGCCAGGCCAACCACGCCGGCACCGATAACCACGGTCTGTACGCTAAAACGTTCTTCACTCACAATGACTGACCATTTATCGATATCAAACAAGGAAATTACCGCAGATAGCCGCGGACTGCATTACCTCTACCCGCAGAACCGTTATACTTTGACCTCTGGGGTTCAGGATGCACGGAGCAAAGATTATGTCAGACAGGAAGCAGTTCATTACCGTTATGGTGGTTGCCGCGCTGTTCGTTAGCTGGATTGGCTGGCGAGGTTTTGAGGTTATCAGCCTGAACGATCAATTGATGGCCGATAGAACCGTGGCCAGTTACCCGTACCAGCACAGGGTGCTTCGGGTGGAAGGGGATACCGCGGTGATCAGCTCGCTGCGCTCCCATTCGGTCTCGACTCAGCAGGCGCTGTCTGCGGTTTTCCCGAACATGCGCCATCTGGCGGACACCCACCGGGACTGGCAGAGAGCGGAACGTGAGTTAGCGCAGGTTCAGGCCAGGGCCGGTGATATTGTTCTGGCAGCCTCGGGCGTAAACCGTGTTCGCTGGGAACTGGACGAAAACTGGTACCATCTGCAATCCATGAAATCCCGATACAACACGGCCTTCTGAACTCTATGCAACATGAGCCTTCCGAACTGACAACGTCAACGCACCCCTACGACACCCTTACACCGGAAGTGATTCTGGACGCGCTCGAAGAAGCAGGCTTTGCCGTTAGCGGCCGACTGTTTGCCCTGAACAGCTACGAGAATCGGGTTTACCAGATCGGACTGGACGACGGCCCGCCAGTGATTGCCAAGTTCTACCGCCCGGGACGCTGGTGCGAATCGGCCATACGGGAGGAGCACGAATTTTCACTGGAACTGCAGCAGGCTGACATACCGGTGGTCGCACCGCTGGTTATGCCCGGGGGCGATACCCTGGGCCGGCATCAGTCCTTTATGTTTGCCGCGTTCCCACAACGAGGCGGGCAGGCACCGGATACCAGCGTAACAGACACGCTTTACCGACTGGGCCAGTGGCTGGGACAGATCCACAATCTGGGAGCGCTGAAACCTTTCAGGCACCGGCCGGGATTTGACCTGATCCAGGGGCTGGAAGAGCACAATGCGTTGCTGATCAATGGTGGCTGGGTGCCGAACGACCTGCGCCCGGCCTGGGACAGCCTGATTCCGGATCTGATTGCCGGCTGCCGCCAGCGAATGGCAGACGCAGGAGAGGTTGATACCCTGCGCATTCACGGTGACTGCCATGCCGGGAACATTCTGTGCCGTGACGAGTTCATGCTGTTTGTGGACCTGGATGACTGCCGCACGGGGCCAGCCGTGCAAGACATGTGGTTGCTGCTTAATGGCGAAGCCTCCGAACGGGGTGCCCAGCTCGGCGAGTTGATTGAAGGTTATGAGATGTTTCGGGAATTCAATCGTAGGGAGCGACACCTGATTGAACCTTTACGCTGCTATCGGCAGGTCGCCCACTGCGCCTGGCTGGCACGACGCTGGGAAGACCCCGCCTTTCCCCGGTTCTTCCCCTGGTTTGCCCAGCCCAGATTCTGGTCAGACCAGATTCTGGCCCTGCGAGAACAACTGGCCGCCCTGCAAGAACCTGCCATCAGCCTGCCCGGCCAATTCTGATCTTACTGACACGAGGTACCCATGAGCGATAACGAAGCCCGTTATACCGTCCGCAGCCTTATTGTCACCGGTATAGTCGCCATCATCGGCACTGTACTGGTGCTAGAAGCCACCGGTCGTATTGACCATACCGAGCACAAGGACCATGTGCCGGTCGGCGATTTCAAGGCCATTCATATCCAGCCCGGTGAGAGTTTCCGGATGTCGCGTAAATCGTCAGAATTGCATGCGGTCTGCGAAAACGGGTACCTGGCTATCGCCGCCGACGTTGACCCGTCATTCAGAGGCATTCTGGTGGATTACAAGAATCGAGGCGTGCGCTGCCAGCGGCCGTCGCCGACCGACGTCGACCCAGCTTCCCGTGTCCATGAGCAAAGCGATGACTGACGGCAAATCCAGAGCACCGGAACAGTTGACCGACCGCCTGTTCGCCACCGAACGCAATCCGGAGGATTTTCGGTTTGACGCCTCGGTGGCCCGAGTGTTTCCCGACATGATTCGCCGCTCGGTGCCCGGTTACACCACCATCATCCCGATGATCGAGGTAATCACCGAGCAATACGTGCAACCGGGTTCCCACTGCTATGACCTGGGTTGCTCCCTGGGTGCTTCCACTCTGGCCATGCGCCACGGTATTACTCACCCGGACTGCACACTCGTCGGTGTCGACAATTCCAGCGCCATGATCGAGCGTTGCGAGCATTACATCGCACAGGATGACCAAGAACTACCGGTTACCCTGCGCTGCGAAGACATTCTGGAGACGGAACTGAGCCGGGCTTCGGTAACTACCTTGAACTTTACCCTGCAATTCGTACCGCCGGAGCATCGGCTGGCCCTGCTTACCCGAATTGCCGACGCAACACTGCCGGGAGGCGTGCTGATTCTGTCAGAAAAAATCCGCTTTGAATCGGAAACCGAGCAGGATATCCAGACCCGCCTGCACCATGAGTTCAAGCGAGCCAACGGCTACTCCGACCTGGAAATCAGCCAGAAGCGTACCGCGATCGAAAAGGTACTGATACCGGAAACCCTGGCCGTACATCGTGAGCGCCTCATGCGGGCCGGCTTTGATCAGGTACTGGTGTGGTACCAGTGCTTCAACTTTGTTTCCATACTGGCCCTCAAAAACCGCTGACACCAGGACACCAAAGAACCCATGGCACCTTTCGACTGGCGAGCGCACTTTCTCCCGTTCATCGATTCCCTGCAACATTCCGGGCATGGGCCCTGGGCAGAGCGGCTCACCCGCCAACTGATTGCCCGGTTTGAAGACAACCCCCACGGCGACCTGCCCCGCTGGCAGGGCGCACTGGATCTGTTGCCGGAGGTGCCGGGCGCCGCCGGCGACCTGAACCGGTCCGCCGTCACCCTGTCTTCAACCGAACCACTGACTCCGGAACAAAGCGCCGGTCTCGAGCAAGGCCTGCGGGGCCTGATGCCCTGGCGCAAAGGCCCGTTCAATTTCTTCGGCACCCAAATCGACACCGAATGGCGTTCAGACTGGAAGTGGGACCGGGTTGCTCCCCACCTGTCAGACCTGAGTGGTAGAACCATTCTCGACGTTGGCTGCGGCTCCGGCTACCACTGCTGGCGTATGGCGGGGGCTGGCGCCGGGCGAGTTGTGGGTATCGACCCGGGCCTGTTGTTCATGTTCCAGTTTCTGGCCGTCAAAGGTTACCTGGGCGAGGTGCCGGTGGATCTGCTGCCGGTGCGCATGGAGGATCTACCGGACAACCTGCAGTTGTTCGACACAACCTTCTCCATGGGCGTTCTTTACCACCGTCGGTCACCGCTGGACCATCTCCTTGAGCTCAAGGGCACCCTCCGTCAAGGCGGCGAACTGGTACTGGAAACCTTGGTAGTGGATGGCCCGGAAGGATTCAGCCTGATGCCGGAAGACCGCTACGGCCAGATGCGCAATGTCTGGTTCCTGCCCAGCTGTCCCACCCTCTTACGCTGGCTGGACAGGACCGGGTTCCGCAATGCGCGGGTGGTGGATGTCAGCGACACCACCACCGAGGAACAACGGCAGACGGACTGGATGCGTTTCAACTCGCTGGCCGATTTTCTCGACCCGAACGATTCGAGCAAAACCATCGAAGGCTATCCGGGCCCCAAGCGCGCAACCATCATCGCCGAGAAGCCCTGACGTAATACCCGAACATAAAAAAACCGCCTGAGGCGTGACAGCCAAAGGCGGTTTTTTTGTTCTTCGAGCTTACTCTCCGAACGGATGGCGCAGAGTAATGGTCTCCACCCGGTCTGGGCCAGTGGAGATAATATCGATCGGAGCTTCAATCTGCTCCTCCAGGAAGCGGATATAGGCCTTGGCGTTTTCCGGCAACTGGTCCACGGTGGTCAGGCCAACCGTGCTCTCGCTCCAGCCCGGTAGCTCCTCATACACCGGCTCAATATCCTTGTAGCTGTCGCAACCAATCGGCGGACGGGTAATCTCGCCATGCGGCGTCTTGTAGCCAACGCATACTTTCACGGTCTCCAGACCATCCAGTACATCCAGCTTGGTCAGGCAGATACCAGACACACTGTTGATCTGAATGGCGTGGCGCAGGGCCACCGCATCAAACCAGCCACAGCGGCGGGCGCGGCCAGTAGTGGTGCCGACTTCGTTACCTTTTACCGCCAGGTGTTGGCCCATATCGTCAAAAAGCTCCGTCGGGAAAGGACCAGAGCCAACACGGGTGGTGTAGGCCTTGGTAATGCCCAGCACATAGTCGAGGAACATTGGGCCAAATCCGGAGCCGGTGGCGGTGCCGCCAGCGGTGGTGTTGGACGAAGTAACGTATGGATAGGTACCCAGGTCGATATCCAGCAACGAACCTTGAGCACCCTCAAAAAGGATGTTTTCACCACGCTTGCGGTAGTCGTGCAGAATATCGGTGACATCCGCAGACATGGGCAGGACTTCCTCGCCCATCTGCTTCAGTTCGGCCAGGGCAGCGTCAATATCTTCCGCCTCTTCCTTGAAATACTCGGTCAGCACGAAGTTGTGGTAAGACATGATTTCCCGCAGCTTCACTTCAAAGTCTGCCAGGTTACACAGGTCGCCCAGACGTACGCCGCGGCGTGACACCTTGTCTTCGTAGGCAGGGCCAATACCACGGCCAGTGGTGCCAATCTTGTCGTTACCCTTGGCGCGCTCGCGTGCCTGGTCAATACGCACATGGGTACGCAGTATGATCGGGCAGGCCAGGCTGATCTTCAGGCGATCACGCACGGCCACGCCATTAGCCTCAAGTTCACGGACTTCCTTAAGCAGCGCTTCGGGAGAAAGCACCACACCGTTGCCGATCAGGCACTGAACATTTTTCCTCAGGATACCGGAGGGAATCAGGTGCAGCGCTGTTTTCTTGCCCTCGATCACCAGTGTGTGTCCGGCATTATGGCCACCCTGAAAGCGCACCACCGCAGCTACTTTGTCTGTCAGCAGGTCAACAATCTTGCCCTTGCCTTCATCACCCCATTGGGTGCCCAGCACAACAACGTTTTTACCCATGATTCTCTCTCAATTCAGACGAGCCGAAGGCTCAAGTCCTGCACATTTATCCAGTTAAACCGACACCTGGCGATTCAGGCCAGTGCCTCGACAACCCACTTACCATCCTTCTTGACCAACTGACGATCACAACCACGCTCGGCTGGATTGGTGTCAGTGTCATCGGGCAAGGCCCGTACCACGGTTTCCGTCATTCTAAGACCGGAGATAACACCTTCGAGAGTTGGATCCGAGTCCGCAGGCGCCCAGATGGCACCAGATCTTTTCGCCGGACGCTCCCCCAGCGATACCAGAGCGCGGATATCGAGACTGAACCCTGTAGCGGGGCGAGCCCGGCCAAAATCGCTGCCGATGGCATCGTAGCGACCGCCTTTACCTACCGCATCACCATGCCCTGGCACATAGGCTGCGAACACCAGCCCGGTGTGATAGTTGTAACCACGCAGTTCGCAGAAATCGAAACCGAGGCTGACCTCCGGGAAGTCCCGGGCCAGCATCTCTGCCACCCGGCCCAATTGGTCGAGCGCAGCATCCAGGGCAGTCGAGGCACCACTGAGGATTGCACGGGCTTCGGCGAGTGCCTCCACTCCGCCGTTAACCCGGGCAAGCTCCCGAAGGCGCGCACCGCCTGAGCCTGCGGGGCAATCACCCAGAAGCCTGTCCAGCTCCGGCACGGATTTGCGTGCCATGGCATCGAAAACGGCAGCCTCGGTGTCCCGGTCAAAACCTGCGTCGGTGATCAGGCTCTCGTATATGGATACATGGGCCAGATCCATATGCACACGACGCAGGCCGGCAACCCGGAGCGCTTCCAGCATCAGGCTGATAACCTCAAGATCGGCGGCTTCCGAGGCGCTGCCAAACAACTCGCAGCCGGCCTGAATCGGCGTTCGGCCGGTCAGCATATGACGCGGGCGAGTGTGAAGCACGTGCCCGGCGTAACACAGACGGGTGATGCCTTCCTGGCCCAGGGTATGGGCATCAATGCGTGCGGCCTGCGGCGTCATATCTGCGCGCACGCCCATCATGCGGCCGGTCAACTGGTCGGTAAGCTTGAACGTCTGCAACTCCAGATCGTGACCAGTGCCAGTGAAAAGGGATTCGAGGTATTCAATAAGCGGCGGAATAACCAGCTGGTAACCCCAGCGTTGGCAAGTATCCATTACATCCCGTCGCAGGGATTCGATCTGTCCGGCCAGCGGCGGCAAAATGTCTTCCACCCCGTCAGGCAGCAACCAGCGATCAGATACAGTCATGAGATTCTGTTGTCCGTTTTTCCCGCGCCGGCAAACACTCCGGGGGAATGACTCAGGATTTAGGATGCCAGGGGATGAAAAACCCGAAGCAAAACCGGCGAAATTCTACACCGTTGGCAGACACAAAAAAACCGGAATACCGAGGTATTCCGGTTTTTTGATCTTCAGGGCCGATTAGTTGGCGCCCATCGGATCCTTAAGGAAGCGCATGAATGCGCTGTCGGAATCGATCACCATGATGTCATCTTTACCGGAGAAAGTTCTCTGATAAGCCTGCAAGCTACGGTAGAAGCTGTAGAATTCCTCATTGGAACCGTAAGCATCTGCGTAGATCTGGGCAGCCTGGCGATCACCGGCGCCTCGGGTCTCTTCGGCTTCCGCGAAAGCTGTCGCAAGGATGACCGTCTGCTGACGATCGGCGTCAGCGCGGATACCCTCAGCCAGCTCCTGGCCCCGGGAGCGGAATTCCTGGGCCAGCTTCTGGCGTTCGGCGGCCATGCGGCGGTATACGTTTTCACTCACCTGCCCCGGCAGTTCGATGGCCTTCACCCGAATGTCCAGGATCTCGATACCAAATTCGCCGACCACATTGGAATTCACCCGATCACGAAGCGTGTGCATCAACTGATCCCGTTGGCCAGATACCACCTCATGCATGGTCCGCACACCGAACTCATCCCGCAGGCCATTATCAACCCGAGACAAAATCAGCGAGCGGGCGCGGAATTCATCGCCACCGGTGGAACGGTAAAACTGATCCACGTTGCGAATGCGCCAGGCCACATAGGAGTTTACATCCAGCGGTTTCTTTTCCACCGTGAGGTACTGCCGGGATGGAAGATCCATGGTCAACACACGGATATCAAACTCGCGGATCTGATCAATCACTGGCACCTTGAAGTGCAGACCAGCCGGGATATCGGTCTGAACCAGCTCACCAAACCGCAGTTTTACGCCGCGATGGGTTTCAGGAATGATGTAAACACTTGACAGCACAAGCAGGACAACAATCAGAGCGCCTGCAAGGCCCACAACAGCTTTGGGTCCCATAACTTATCTGCTCCTCCGAATGTTTGTGTCCTGACGCGTGCGCAGTTCCTGAAGCACCTGGTCAGCCAGGGTACCGATATCGGCCTGGTTACCGCTACCGGATGAGCGGGAACTGCCGGATGAGCCACCAGTGCCCTGCATCAGACGATCGAGAGGCAGATACATCATGTTGCCGCTGCTCTCGGTATCGATGAAGATCTTGCTGCTGTTCGCCAGCACCTGCTCCACTGCCTGGATGTACATGCGCTCACGGGTAACCGTCGGTGCAATTTCATACACTTCCAGCAACTGGGTGAAACGGGAGCTCTCACCACGGGCGCGTTCAACCACTTCTTCCAGATAGGCGTTGGCCTCTTCAATCAGGCGCTGGGCCTGACCACGAGCTTCCGGCACGATCCGGTTGCGATAGGTTTCCGCTTCTTCCTTCAGGCGCTGCTCGTCTTCCCGGGCACGCTGAACTTCACGGAAGGCGTCCTGCACCGCTGAGGGCGGCTGAGTGCTTTCAACGTTGACACGAACGACTTCGAGACCTGCACCGTATTCACGGAGGAAGCTCTGCAGGCGCTGCTCTACGCGAATAGCCAGTTCAGCACGACCTTCGGTCAGAACCTCATCCAGCGTAGAGCTACCGACTTCGTGACGCAGAGCACTGTCGGTGGCAAACGACAGGGCTTCGTTGGAATCCCTGACGTTGAGAACGTAGTCACGGGCATTGCCTACCCGGTACTGAACCTGCAGATCAACCGTCACCAGGTTTTCGTCCATGGTCAGCATCTGTCCGCTGGACTGGGCTGTACGTACGTTGGTTACACCAACCTTGTAGACCCGATCAATCAACGGCACCTTGAATCTCAAGCCGGGGTTCTCGGTTGTACTGTACTCACCAAAACGAAGCACCACGGCGCGTTCCTGCTCGTCTACGGTGTAGAACGACTGAAAGACGACATAGCCAAGCGCCAGGATGGCTGCCAGCGCAATCACGGCACCGAAGCCACCCGCACTGCCACCGGAGCTGCTACCGCCGGAATTACCTGAGTTACCACCTTTACCACCCAGCATCCTGTTCAGCTTTTCAAGGCCCTTTTTCAGCGCCTCGTCCAGGTCTGGTGGCCCCTGATCATTGCCGCGACGACCGCCCCCGGTTCCCCAGGGATCGTTATCGTTACGGTTTCCACCCGGTTCATTCCAGGCCATAGTTATCTCCGTTCATGTATTATCGAATGGCTGCAAATACTAGGGATTTATCAGCGCCCCGGCAATAGCCTGCGGCTCTCGGACTTATCGAAGTTCCAGCCTGAGCGTCTCTTCCCTGACCCCAGCCCGGCTCAACAACTGCATCCAGTCCCGGTTCTGCAACCTCACCTCCAGCACCGTATCACCAGTCTCCCGGTGCTCTTCACTCAGTACAGACCCTGCCTCATGCAGCAGAGCCCGGAGCTTGCCATCGGCAGGCCCCAGCAGCACAAAATGGTGTACCACGTCCTCAGCCAGCCGCTCAACCAGGGCATCGAACAGTAGGTCGAGCCCCTGGCCCGTTACTGCAGACACCCAAGCCCGGACGGGCACACCCTCCTCGTTCCGATCTATCCTGGGCTCAAAACCATCCAGCAGATCAATCTTGTTGAACACTTGCAGGACGGGAATTTCGTCCGCACCGATCTCTGCCAGCACACTCTCCACCTGTTCCATGTTGTCATCACGACGCTCGTCGTGACAATCAATCACGTGCAGCAGGAGGGTTGCCTGCGTGGTTTCTTCCAGCGTTGCGCGAAAAGCCTCTACCAGTTTGTGGGGCAAATGCCGGATGAAACCGACCGTATCCGCCACTACGACCGGGCCAATATCCGGAAGTTCCAGACGACGCAAGGTCGGGTCCAGTGTTGCAAACAACTGATCAGCAGCATATACGCTGGCGGTGGTGATTCGGTTGAATAACGTGGATTTGCCCGCGTTGGTGTAGCCCACCAGCGACAGGGTCGGAATGTCTGCCCGCTTGCGGGCACGGCGGCCCTGGTCGCGCTGTTTACGGACCTTCTCAAGCCGTTTGTGAATGGACTTTATCCGCTCCCTGAGTAACCGGCGATCGGTTTCAAGCTGGGTTTCACCCGGCCCTCGCAGGCCGATACCGCCTTTCTGGCGTTCAAGGTGGGTCCAGCCCCGAACCAGCCGGGTCGACATGTGCTCCAACTGGGCCAGCTCCACCTGGAGCTTACCTTCATGGGTACGGGCTCTCTGGGCGAAAATGTCCAGGATGACGCCGGTACGGTCCAGCACCCGACACTTGAGCTCCCGCTCGATGTTGCGCTCCTGACTGGGCCTGAGGGCATGGTTGAAAAGCACCACGTCCGCCTCGCTGGCGGCAACGGCATCGCGGATTTCGTCAAGCTTGCCTTCGCCAACAAAAAGCCGGGGGTTGGGCTGCTTGCGGGAGCCTGTCACCATCATCACCGGCTCAACGCCGGCGGAGGTCACCAGTTCCCGAAACTCACCGGGGTCTTCAGTATCATCGTGGGCGGTGAATTCTATGTGAACGAGAACCGCCCGTTCTCCAACGTCAGGACGCTCAAACAAGATAGGTTAAACTCCATAAAAACAAACACCCGCGGCCATTCGAGCTCTCGGGCTGTCCTGGAACGCGGGTGTAGAAACCGGAAACTCCGGAAAGATCAGTCTTCAGACTCACCTTCACCTGCCGGGTTCTGCGGCGGAAGGCGCACATTGCGAGCAGGGACCACAGTGGAAATCGCATGCTTGTAGACCATCTGGCTGACAGTGTTCTTCAGCAGAATAACAAACTGGTCAAAGGATTCGATCTGGCCCTGCAGCTTAATGCCGTTGACCAGAAAGATGGAAACCGGAATGCGTTCCTTGCGCAATGCATTGAGGTAAGGGTCTTGTAAAGAATGCCCTTTTGACATGTGAGTTCTCCTGTTTATAAGTAAGTGCAGATCGTCATTTTTCTGATTTAAATGTGGTGCCAAGGCCGCTTTTTTTCAAGGCATTAACCACCACTTGCGGATCACCGGCGTTCAGCCAGTGAACATTCGGCCATTTTCGCAACCAGGTCAGCTGCCGCTTTGCCAGTTGTCGGGTGGCGGCCACGCCCTTGTCGACGAAAGTCTGGTAATCACAGCTACCCGTCAGGTAATCCCACGCCTGCCGATAGCCAACGCAACGCATCGAAGGCATGTCAGGACTGAGATCACCCCGCTTCATCAGTGCACGGACTTCGTCCAGAAACCCTGCCTTAAGCATAGCCTGAAAACGAAGCCCTATACGCTGATGAAGCTCAGAACGCTCGGCTGGAGCCAAGGCAAACTGGAAAACAGTATACGGCAGGCTCGGGGTTTCGTCTGCCTGCCAACGGGTAAAATACGTGTAATCCTCAATACCTGACACCACCTCCTGTTCAGAAGTTCCCGATTGCGCCTGCCAGATTTCAGAAATGGGTCTGCCCGTCAGGCGAATAACTTCCAGTGCCCGCATCAGCCGCTGGCGGTTATTTGGGTGGATTAGCCCGGCGGCAACGGGATCAAGGCTTGTCAGTTCCCGGTGCAGGTACTCCCAACCGTGCTCTGCCGCCTCCTGCTCGATGCGCGCCCGCAACTCCGGGTTAGCGGAGGGCAAGTCGGACATACCGTGCAACAATGCCTTGAAATACATCATGGTTCCGCCAACCAACAACGGGATGCGGCCGCGGCGGGTGATATCTGCCATCTCGGCAAGCGCATCACGGCGGAAATCCGCAGCGGAATAGCTCTCGGCAGGATCACAGATGTCGATCAGGCGATGAGGTGCTCTGGCCAGTTCTTCGGCATCAGGTTTTGCGGTACCAATATCCATACCCCGGTAAATCATCGCGGAATCGACACTGATGATGTCACATGGGAGCATGTCACAGAGGGCGATGGCCATATCGGTTTTGCCGGAAGCCGTCGGCCCCATCAGAAAGATAGCCGGCGGTAGCGCATGCCCCGGTTGGCGCTCAGTGTCCGACATGGAGTGACTAACGCCCCCTCAGGAACAGTTTGTCGAGTTCTGACAGCGTGACCAGAGTCCAGGTGGGGCGGCCGTGATTGCATTGGCCGCTTCGCTCGGTGGCTTCCATGTCACGTAACAGCGAGTTCATTTCGGGAATGGTGAGTTGCCGGTTTGCCCGAACAGAACCATGGCAGGCCATAGTGCCCAGCAATTCGTGAGTGACGGCTTCTACCCGGTCGCTCTGCCCGTGCTCAATCAGATCCGCCAGCACGTCCCGGACCAGTTGTTCGGTGTCGGCGCCCCGCAGCAGCGCAGGGATTTGCCGCACGGCCAGGGTCTCCGGGCCGATTCGTTCGATTTGCAGCCCCAGGTGTTGCAACTCCTCACCGTGAGTTTCCGCCAGCGCTGCCTCTTTCTGGCTTACCGCCAGTGACAACGGCACCAGCAGGGGCTGACTTTTCAGATCCTGTTCGGCCAGGGCGTTTTTCATGCGCTCGTAGGTGATGCGCTCATGTGCTGCGTGCATGTCGACCACAATAAGGCCGGACCGGCTCTGGGCCAGGATATAGATGCCATGCAACTGGGCGATCGCGTACCCAAGGGGAGGTTCTTCATCGGTGTCCTGCGGCGGTGTGACGGCGACCTGTTGACGGGCATAGTCGGACCGGGAAGCAACACCTCCACCCTCATTCAGGGATTGATAGAACGCCATCTGGTCACTGGCCTTCCATTCCTGCTGCGGCTGGGAAGCCGCCCCACCACTGACACCGCTCCCGGTGGCATAAGCAGCTACAGGCGGCGCCTGATCCGGGAGAGATGCCCCCGTCCCAACTGGATTACCGGCGGGGTTGGCAACAGCTGCCTCTGGCTCGCGCCCAAAAGACTGAGCGACCGCACCTCGCAGATGATCATCCGGGCGAACATCAGCCAGGGCCCGGTGCAGGGTGCGGAAGATAAAATCATGGACCAACCGACCATCCCGGAACCGGACCTCGTGCTTGGTGGGGTGCACGTTGACATCGACGGTGGCGGGGTCCACTTCCAGATAGAGCACAAAGGCAGGGTGGCGGTTGTTGTAAAGCACATCCCGGTAGGCCTGTCGCACCGCATGGGCGACCAGCTTATCCCGAATGACCCGGCCATTCACGAAGAAGTACTGCAGGTCCGCCTGGCTGCGCGAGAAGGTGGGCAATGCCACCCAGCCCCAGAGCCGCAGGCCCGTCGCTTCCGCGTCGATGATAACGGCGTTGTCTATGAACTGCTGCCCGCACAGCGAACCAATCCGCCGCTCCTTGTCGACCTCCGACTCTGCTGGCCGAAGGCTCTGCACCACACGCTGGTTGTGGCGCAGGGTAAAGCCGGCATCAAAACGGCTCAGGGCCTGCCGGCGAATACACTCTTCCACATGATTGAATTCGGTTTTTTCCGTTCGCAGGAACTTGCGCCGGGCTGGCGTGTTGAAGAACAGGTCGCGGACTTCAACGGTGGTTCCCACGGGGTGCGCGGCCGGAGAAATACGGGCATCCATATCCCGGCCTTCCACTTCCACGCGGGCAGCGGCTTCCTGTGCTTCGGTACGGGACGTGAGCGCCAGGCGCGAGACTGAACTGATACTGGCCAGGGCTTCACCACGAAAGCCCAGGGTACCCACAGCTTCCAGATCATCGAGGGTCAGGATTTTACTGGTGGCGTGGCGGCTCAGGGCCAGCGGCAGGTCGGCTTCGTCAATACCCGAGCCATCATCACGCACCCGGATCAGCTTGACGCCACCCTGCTCCACTTCAATATCAACCCGGCTGGCACCTGCATCCAGTGCGTTTTCCACTAACTCTTTGACGACGGACGCAGGCCGCTCCACCACCTCGCCCGCAGCAATCTGGTTGGCGAGCCGGGGTGATAGCAACTGAATGTGGGGCATATCCGGGAACTACCTCTTGATCAGGATGAGGGGATGCGAATGGTTTGCCCTACCATAACACGATCGTCGGTCATCCCGTTAAAGCGCATCAACTCGCTGACGGTGGTCTGGTTCTGCCGGGCCACGCCAGACAGGGTGTCACCCCGCTGGATACGATACCGGCTGACCTGCCCGCCACCTTTCTGGTTTTCTTTCTGCCAGGCCAGGAGCGTACCCGGCGGTGGTGTACGCTGAAAATGCTCATGGATGCCGTCCATGATGGCGTTGGCCAGGCGGTTCCGGTACCACTCAGAGGCCAGGTTCTTCTCCTCTTTCGGGTTTGAGATAAACCCGGCTTCAACCAGTATTGAAGGAATATCCGGAGACTTCAGAACCGCAAAAGCAGCCTGTTCAACACCCGGCTTGTGCAGCTTCGCCACGCTGCCGAGCTTGCCCAGGACGGAACTGCCCACCCCCAGGCTGGCGTTGATACTGGCGGTCATGGACAGGTCCAGCAGAACCCCCGCCAACATGTCGTCCCGGCCGTCCAATGATACGCCACCAGCGCCCCCGATCAGGTCAGAGCGGTTCTCGCTCTGGGCCAGCCAGCGCGCGGTTTCACTGGTTGCCCCCCTCTGGGACAACGCAAAGACCGACGCGCCACTGGGTTGCGGTGTTCGGAAGGCATCCGCATGCACTGACACAAACAGATCTGCATTGTACTTTCGCGCTAGCAAGGTGCGGTTACGCAAGCCAATGTAATAATCTCCGGTGCGGGTAAGTTTGGCGGTAAAGCCCGGCTGTTTGTTGATCAGGTCCGCCAGGGTTTTGGACATCCTGAGTACCACATCCTTTTCCCGCGTGCCTCTCGGGCCAATGGCACCTGGGTCTTCACCGCCGTGGCCGGGATCGATCACGATGATAATATCCCGCTTGCCAGCGGAATCCTGAGTCACCGTAGGGCTGGCCACCCGTTCAAGGCGACTGCCTTTCTCGTCAATCAGGTCGACCACCAGCCGATGCCCGTATTGCTGATTGGGCTCCAACACAAAACTGCGGGGCTTGATGTCGCTTTTCAGGTCCAGCACCACCCTGAGGTCGCTGCCATTGCGCGGCGCGCTGCGGATGCGCTCAATCGGGCTGCCACTCAGGTCCACCTTGCTGAAATCCGCTTTCAGGGAGGTATTTTTCAAGTCAATGACCAGCCGCGAAGGCCCGGACAGTGCAAAAACGTTGTGATCCACGCTGCCCGCGGTATCAAGAACCAGTCGTGTGTGGTCGGGGGCGGGCCAGAGCCGCACCCCCTCAACCTGGGTAGACGCCTGGGCCACACCCGCGACCAGAGCCACCATCAAACACAGAAGCATTCTCATGAATCAGGCCCTATCAGCTCAATTTGATTCAGCAGGGAGGCACCAAACTCCGATCGGGCGCGCAGCACTACCGAGCGACCCTCTCCCTGCCGTTCCAGGTGGATTTCAAGATCAGGCTCCGGCAGAACACCCTCGCCCCGCTCCGGCCATTCAATCAGACAGAAACTACCGCCCGAAAAGTAATCACGGATTCCCATGTACTCAAGCTCTTCGGGATCACCCAGCCGGTAAAGGTCGAAATGGTAAACCGGCGGGTTCAGATCTTCATAGGGTTCCACCAGGGTATAGGTGGGGCTTTTAACGGCACCCACATGCCCGAGCCCTCTCATTACCCCACGGCTCAGGGTGGTTTTCCCCATGCCCAGATCGCCATCCAGGAACACCACAATCCCCTGACCGGAAGCCTTCACCAGCCCGGCAAGCTCACCGCCCAGGCGTTCTGTTTCCGCTTCACCTTCCAGAAACAACCGGCGTTCATTGCCGAAAATACTCATAAAGTCTCCCGGTCGTCACCACTGTTCACTTGTTCTGCATCACGCAATACCTTTGGCAGGGTGCTGATCACATCTGTGGGCGTCAGCCCCATATAGCCAAAGGACTGCACCGCAAGGTCGGCCGCAGCCAGATGCAGGGCTGCGGCCATTACTGTGGCCTTTCGTGGCTCTTTCAGCTGTGCCAGCAACGCGCCGGCGATGCCGGATAAAACATCGCCCATGCCCCCGGTAGCCAGGCCCGGATTACCACCGGGAACAATCACCGGAAGTGCCGAGTCACTGGCGATCACGGTACCCGCCCCTTTGAGTAACACCACCCCGCCCAGCGTGGTTTGCAGCCGGCGGGCCGCAGAGACCCTGTCCGCCTCAATGTCAGCAACATCGCACCCCAGCAACCGGGCGGCCTCACCAGGATGAGGCGTCAATACATGGCTATCAGACACCACAGGTACCCGCCCGGCCATCAGGTTGAGCGCATCAGCATCCAGCACCCTAGGCAGCCCACTTTGCTCCACCTGTTGCAGCATCTGCTGCCCCCAGGCCGACTTACCCATGCCAGGCCCACACACCACCACATCGGCCTTGGCCAGCAGTGGTGGTAGCTCGGAGCCATGAATCAAACCGTGTACCATCAATGATGGGCAACGGGTAAGCGCAGCCGTTACGTGTTCCGGACGCGTAGCCAAAGAAACCAGCCCGGCCCCGGCCCGGGACGCCGCCTCGGCAGCCATGATACCAGCGCCGCCAAAGCCCCGATCACCAGCAACCACCAACACGTGACCAAAATGCCCCTTGTGGGCATCAAGCCGCCGGGCAGGCAACTGAGCTTTGCACTGGGCCCAGGCCTGCAACCGGGCAAGGGGTTGCCGACCACTGCCAGAGATATCGTGGCCAGTATCAAGAGCCTCAAACACCACCTTGCCGCAAACCCCGGCCCCAACACCGGTATACAAGCCCGCCTTGGCGCCAATAAAGGTCACCGTTACACTGGCGCGAATCACCTCACCGGCCGCGGAACCGGTTGTGGCATCCAGCCCAGACGGCAGATCCAATGCCAACACTGGCAAGCCGGATCCATTAACCTGCCGAATCACACCGGAAAACGGCTCCCGGGGCTCGCCAGTCACCCCTGTACCCAACATCGCATCCACCACCAGGGTTGCAGACCCCAGGTGGCTCTCCAATCCGCCTTCGCCCAGTTCGCCAACATCGTCAACAGGAACACCTTCCGCCCGGGCCCGATTCAGCGCGTTAAGCGCATCCCCGGTCAACTTGCCCGTCGGTGCTATGGCAATGCAACGAACAGGAATACCATGCCTTTGTGCATTCGCCGCCACCAGATAGCCATCACCCCCATTGTTACCGGCACCGCAAAGCACCAGGACGGACTCAGGGGCAGACCAGTGGCGCAACAGCTGGCGAAACGCCGCCCGGGCGGCGGCCTGCATCAACTCGAAACCATCAACGCCTTGCTGATCAATCAGATACCGGTCTATCGCTCGCACCGAGTCGGCGGAGTAAAGCGCTTCTGGTAGACTGTTCGCATTGCGCATTGGCATTCGCCGAAGCTCCCGCTAAAGAAACCGGTTTAAGAAAACTGGCCAGATACCTGTAAAGAATAGCAAAACAGGGAAAAAGGTCATAACTTAATCAAATTAAATCTTCGCAGGTTACACAGCCGACTTCGCCCATGACGTCAACGCCAAAGACCCGCTTCGAGCGGCCAGAACAGGATGCAATGCAAGCCCTGCCTGACAAGATCCGGGCCTGGGCCAGCGAGCTCGGCTTTGCCGATGCCGGCATTACCTGCGCCGATACCGGCCCCCACGCCGAGCGCCTGCAAAAGTGGCTGAAAGCCGGCTACCACGGCGACATGGCGTATATGGCAGACCACGGCGACAAACGCTACACCCCCGACGCCCTGGTGCCCGGAACCACCCGTGTTATCTCTGTGCGCATGGATTACCTGCCCACCCCGGACAACCCGAAACGGGTACTGACCAACCGCGAAACCGCCTATGTTACGCGCTATGCCCTGGGCCGGGACTATCACAAACTGATGCGCAAACGGCTGGCCACCCTCGCCGCAAAGATTGATTCCGCGGTCAGCGGCTACGACTACCGAGCCTTCGTAGACAGCGCACCGGTTCTGGAACGCGGGCTGGCCCAGAGGGCGGGGCTGGGCTGGATTGGCAAGAATAATATGCTGATTCACCCCAAGGCTGGCTCATTCTTCTTTCTGGGTGAGATCTTTACCAGCGCTCCGTTACCGGTGGACGAGGCCTTTGACAGCCAGCATTGTGGCTCCTGCTCCGCCTGCCTGGAGGTATGCCCTACCGACGCCTTCGTTGGCGCTCACTTACTGGATGCCCGCCGCTGCATCAGCTACCTCACTATTGAGCTCAAGGGGCCCATCCCGGAAGAGCTGCGGTCAAAGATGGGCAATCGGGTATTCGGCTGCGACGACTGCCAGCTGGTCTGCCCCTGGAACAAATTCAACAAACCGACCCGGGAAAACGATTTTCAGCCCCGGCACGGCCTCGACAATAGTAGCCTGGCCGAGCTTTTTCTGTGGACAGAAGACGAGTTCCTGAAGCGCACCGAAGGCTCGGCCATCCGCCGAACCGGCTACGAGAACTGGCTACGCAACCTGGCGGTGGGGCTGGGCAATGCCCCGAGCACCATTCCGGTGATCGAGGCCCTGAAACAGCGGGCGGACCACCCTTCCGCGCTGGTGCGGGAACATGTGGCCTGGGCGCTGCGGCAGCACGGCATTACAGCTTGAAGAAGTGTTCCCGGTAGTGGCGAAGCTCGTCAATGGAATCGCGTATATCGTCCAGAGCCAGGTGGCTGCCCTTCTTTTTCACGGTATCGAGTACGTCCGGGCGCCAGCGGCGGGCGAGCTCCTTGATGGTGGAGACATCCAGGTTACGATAATGGAAGAAGGCTTCCAGCTCGGGCATGTACTTCACCAGAAAGCGGCGGTCCTGGCCGATGCTGTTGCCACACAGCGGTGATTCGCCGGCGGACAGGTACTGTTTGAGGAAGGCCAGGGTTTCCTGTTCGGCTTCGGCCTCGGAGGTTTTGCTGTCTTTCACCCGCTGAGTCAGGCCGCTGGCGCCATGGGTGTTGGTGCACCATTCGTCCATCGCATCCAGCAGGCTGTCTGGCTGGTGAATGGCAATCACCGGGCCTTCGGCCACCAGGTTCAATTCTGAATCGGTAATAATCGTGGCCATCTCGATGATCCGCTCTTTCTCCGGATCCAGGCCGGTCATTTCCAGGTCTATCCACACTAAACGGTTGTGGTTGGGCATTCGTCTTGACACCTATGCGGTTTTGGTTGGGTGTTGTCGCGGGTGTGGGGTGGTGTTCCGAAAAACGCTCCTTCGGCCCCCTCCGGGGTCCAGCCTGCAATCATAGATTGCAGTCGTTCGGCTGTCGCATGAAGCTTCGCTTCATAAGCGCTCGGCCTCACCCATGTGGCGCTTCGGCTCCGCCATCCATGGCTCCGCAGATTTTCGGAACACCACCCCACACCCGCTTTTCAAACCTGGTACCTGCCGCTTTTGCTCTGTGTCGCAATTCCGTGGAAACCTGCACCGTGGTATCTGTGCGGGCATGGGGAGGCCTTTCCGGGAGTGTATGAAGCCATGGATGGCTTCAGTCAAGCGCACAGGGATGTGCTCGTAGCGTCTCCCGGAAAGGCCTCCCCATGCCCGCACCTGCACCAAGGCCAGAATCCACGCTGAACAAAAACAAGCGCGGGCACCAAAACTCTGCCTATTGTCCATGATTCACGTATCATGTGTCACACCACTTTCCCGGAACATTTGAGAGCCGATGGCCAAGAGAAAACTGAACAAACGCCAGCAATGGCGCATCGAGAAAATCCAGAAGGAGCGCACCGAACGGCTGAACCGCAAGGAAAAAGCCGTGGAAGCGCAAGCCGAAGCCGGCGAACTGGGGCCTGAACAGGAAGGCCTGGTAATTGCCCACTATGGCCAGCAACTGGATATCGAAGCGCTGGAAGGTGACGACACCGGCCGGGTCTTCCGGTGCTTTGTTCGAGCCAATATCGACAACCTGGTGACCGGTGACCGGGTGGTGTGGCGGCCAGGGAAGAGTGAGACCGGGGTGATTGTGGCCCGCTGTGACCGCGACAACCTGCTGCAGCGGCCGGATAACTTCGGCGCCCTGAAGCCCGTGGCGGCGAATATTGATCACATTATCCTGGTGATTGCACCGGAACCGGAGCCCCACGACAACCTCATTGACCGATACCTGGTGGCCTCAGAAAGCTCCGATATTCCGGCAGTTATCCTGCTGAACAAGACCGATCTGATTACCGATCAGAACCGGGCCTACATTGATGCCCTGCTGGGTCGCTATGAAGCGCTTGGCTACCAGGTGGCGCGCACCTCTGCCGCCGCCTGCACCGGAGAGCCTGCGCCGGAGGTGGAAGCCCTTGTGCGGGACAAAACCAGTGTTTTCGTGGGCCAGTCAGGGGTGGGCAAGTCATCCATTATCCAGACCCTGTTGCCGGATGAACTGCTTCGGGTGGGCGCGGTGTCCGAAAGCACCGGCAAAGGCGTACACACCACCACCACAGCGAAGCTGTTTCACCTACCAGGAGGCGGTGACTTGATCGATTCTCCGGGAATTCGGGAGTTCGGCTTATGGCACATGACCCCGCAGGAGGTGGAATACGGTTTCCGAGAAATCCGGCCACTGATCGGGCTCTGCAAATTCCGCAACTGCCGACACATGGGAGATCCTGGCTGCGCGCTTGATGCAGCAGCCGAGGCCGGTACGGTGTCCAGGGAGCGGTTGAAGAGTTTTCACCGTATTCTGCAAGACATGTCGGAACAACAGGCTCGGGGCCTGCGAATCTCCTGACCCCCGCTACACGGGAGGATGTCGAGCGGCACTACCAGTTCAATTCTCCCGGGGCCGGCTCTGGTCTTTCTTCAAACCAGTCTCCGCGCTCCAGTTGCTCCCTGGCTTCCTGTTGCTGCTCTTCCGTCGGCCGGGTGAGGTCAATTAACGGCTGATCTGATCTGCCAGCGCCAGTTTCTATACTGTCAGCGGCTTTCTTGTTCAGCACGATGATCGAGATTCGACGGTTAACCGGGGCTGTGGGGTTGTCCTTGTCGAATAACACGGAGTCACTCAGGCCCACCACACGGGCTATCTGTTCAAGTCGCACCCCCCCGGCAACGAGGGCTCGCCGGGCGGTATTGGCTCGATCTGACGACAGCTCCCAGTTGGTATAACCGGGCCGGCCTACGAACGGCGTGGCGTCGGTATGCCCGGTGATGCTGAGTTTGTTGTTGACCGAACCCAGAGTCCGTGCCAGCTCAAACAAAATATCCTGAGAATAGTATTTGAGTTCTGCGCGACCACTGTCGAACATCGGGCGGCCAGAGCGATCAACAATCTGGATTCTCAATCCTTCATCGGTGATGTCGATCAGCAATTGATCCTTGAATTCCTGCAAGGTTTCGCTTTGTTTGATCCGCTCCTGAAGTTCCTGGAACAACTGTTCCATACGACGCTGTTCGAGCGTGTCAGCCAGCCGGTCAACCACGTCATCCTGAATCTGGACAGGACTTGATTCGATATCCTGGGTGGCTTCGTTGATCACCGATGCACTTCCACCCAGGTCCACCGGGCTGCGAGCACCGCCTTCCATGAAACCGACGGGGTCTTTGAAATAACCTTCAACCGCCAGCTTCTGTTCCGGAGACGCCGTGGCCGTGAGCCAGAGAACCAGAAAGAACGCCATCATGGCGGTGGCAAAGTCTGCAAAGGCTACCTTCCAGGAGCCACCGTGATGGCCCCCGACCACCTTTTTCTTGCGCTTGATGATGATCGGCTGTTCTTCCACAACTCAACTCCGGGCGATTGGGACGCAGCTCGTCACTTCGAACGAACGTGGTCGTTGAGTTCCTGGAAACCAGGCCGTTTATCCGTGGGTAACGACTTGCGGCCAAATTCAATGGCCATCTGCGGCGCCTGGCCGGATACCGTGGCAACGATGGCCGATTTCACACATTCATAGGCCTTGAGCTCGTACTTGGCGGAATGCTCCATGGAGATCGACATGGGTCCCACAAACCCATAACCCATCCAGATCCCCAAAAACGTACCGACCAGAGCCGCAGCCACACTCAGGCCGATCTTCTCTGGCCCCTCAGTGAGGAAGTTCATGGTGATAACAATACCGAGTACCGCCGCCACGATACCAAGACCAGGCAAGGCGTCTGCGATCTTGTTAACCGCGTGGGCAGGCTCTTCCAGCTCATGCTGACGGCTGTCGATCTCGTTTTCCATCATACCTTCCAGCTCATGGGGCGCCATGTTGCCGGAACTGATGATGCGAAGATAATCGGTGATGAAATCCAGAAGATCGCGGGATTTCATGATGGCCGGGTAACGGGTGAAGATCTGGCTGTTTTCCGGGTTGTCGATGTCCTCTTCAATGGCCATGACCCCCTGCTTGCGAGATTTGTCGAACACTTCATATAGCAGGCTGAGCAAATCCATATAATAGGATTTGTTGAACGGCGAGCCGGTCAGCAACCGCATGAAACCCTGCCCTACCTCTTTCACCGTGTGCATGGGGTTGGCAATGATGAATGACCCAACCGCCGCGCCGCCGATGATCAAGATCTCGGTCGGCTGCCACAGCACCATCAAATGACCACCGTGCAGCACGTATCCGCCCAGCACACTCGCAACAACTATCACCGCACCAATAATCAGCAGCATGAAAAGATATACGCCTTTTGTTATCTCGTTAACGACCGAGGTCAGTCACGGGTTCTCCACCCCGACCGGGGCGGGCTGTGCCCTGATAATAGCAAGGCTCTGAACGAACAGCGAAGGCGTGAAACAATTTCTATACACGGGGCCGCTTTTGTTACACTGCCGCCTCTGTTCTTACCGAGACTTATTGATGTTTGACAAACTGTTCGTACTGAGCCAATACGTTACGCCCCAACGCGCTGTCTCTCGCCTGGCAGGTCGCCTGGCCGACAGCACGAGCGCCCCGGCCATGAAAAACCGCGTTGTTAACTGGTTTATCGGCCGCTACGGCGTAAACATGAGCGAAGCGGCAGAGTCAGACCCTACCGCCTACCCGTCGTTCAATGCGTTTTTTACCCGCGCCCTCAAACCCGGCGTGCGCACTGTGGCGGAAGGCAGCGATGTATTCGTCAGCCCAGTCGATGGCACCATCAGTCAGCTCGGACAGATCAGTAACGACAGAGTTTTCCAGGCCAAGGGCCAGTCCTTCGGGCTGACCGAAATCCTCGGCGGTGACGACAGCCGGGCTGAGCCGTTCCAGCACGGGGAATTCAGTACCATTTACCTGTCGCCCAAAGACTACCACCGCATTCATATGCCCATGGCCGGTACACTGCGGGAGATGGTCTATGTTCCAGGCAAGTTTTTCTCGGTGAACCCGGTTACCGCGGCGCACGTTCCCAATCTGTTCGCCAGGAATGAACGTGTTGTCTGCATTTTCGATACCGAGGCAGGTCCCATGGCCCTGGTTCTGGTGGGCGCGATGATCGTCGGCAGCATGGAAACCACCTGGGCCGGCGTAATTGCGCCGGAACCTGCACAGATAACCCGCTGGGTTTATCAGGGCGAAGATGCGATCAGTTTCGAGAAAGGTGAGGAAATGGGCCGGTTCCGCCTGGGCTCCACGGTTGTCCTGGCAATGCCCAAGGGCGCGGTAACCTGGGATGCCAATCAGGTTCCTGGCAAAAGCGTGCGCATGGGCGAAGCGTTTGGCAGGGTAGGCAGCAAGAACACCTGAGACCTGGCTCAGGCGCGGTCCACCGGAAACGCCAGCACGTCTTCTATCCGCTCAGCCCCGGCTTTCAGCATCAGCAAGCGGTCCAACCCCAGGGCCACACCGGAACACTCGGGTAGCCCGGCGTCCAGGGCTGCCAGAAAACTCTGATCAACAGCCATTTCCGGCTTGCCCGCGGCTTTTCTTCGCCGGTTGTCCTGTTCGAACCGGGCTCGCTGCTCAACCGGATCGGTCAGCTCCCAGTAACCGTTGCACAACTCAAGCCCGTCGATGTAGAGCTCGAATCGATGCGCTACCGGGTAGCCATCGTCGTCTGAGGCAACCCTGGCCAATGCTGCCTGGCTAGCCGGGTACCGGGTAATGAACACCGGCCGGCCCCGCCCCAACAACGGCTCAACCTTGAAGCTCATCACCAGGTCCAGGCAATCATCACGCCCCATGCCAGCCAACTGCTCCGGCTCCAGCCATTGCTGACAGTACTGGTACAGGTCGTGATCCGTGATGGCCATCGGATCGATGCCGGCAAGCGTTTGCAGGGCCTCACGGTAACTGAGCACATCCGGGCGTTCACAACCCAGCCAGCCGCACACCAGGTCTGCCACCTCAGCCATCAGCGCCGTGTCATCCAGGCCCACCCGGTACCATTCCAGCAACGAAAATTCAGGGTTATGGCGGCGACCACGCTCGCCATTACGAAACACCCGGGCAATCTGATAGATACATCCCGAGCCAGCCGCCAGCAGGCGTTTCATGTGATATTCAGGGGAGGTCTGCAACCAGCCGCCAGAAACTCCCGCAGCGTTGAGGGCCGCAGCGATACCGTCGAGGTTGATATCGGTGACGCCATGCCGGCCGAGCACCGGCGTTTCCACCTCCAAAACACCCCGCTCTGCAAAAAAGCCGCGCACCCAGGCTAGCTGCTGTGCACGGCTTTCAAGGTGTTCCCGCGAGGCAGAAGGCTGCCAGACAGGCTGATCGGTCATTGTCGGATCAGCTGCTCTTGACGCGGTTAACGTACTCGCCCGAGCGGGTATCCACTTTCAGCACTTCGCCAATGGTGATGAACAAGGGTACGTTTACCACGGCGCCAGTAGACAGGGTTGCCGGCTTGGAGCCACCCTGGGCGGTGTCACCCTTCATGCCCGGATCGGTATCCACCACTTCCAGCTCGACAAAGTTCGGCGGTGTGACGGTCAGCGGCGCACCGTTGTACAGAGTCACGGTGTATACGTCTTGCTCTTTCAGCCACTTGACGGTATCACCTACCGCCTTGGCATCGGCGGCGTACTGCTCGAACGAACCGTCAGTCAGCATGAAATGCCAGAACTCGCCGTCGGTGTACAGGTATTCCATGTCCTGGTCCATCACGTCCGCGGCTTCCAGGCTCTCGCCGGATTTGAACGTGCGCTCCCAGACCCGGTTGGTCATCAGGTTACGCAGCCTGACGCGGTTGAACGCCTGCCCCTTACCGGGCTTGACGAACTCGTTCTCCAGCATGATACAGGGGTCGCCATCCAGCAAAACTTTGAGACCGCTGCGAAATTCGTTGGTAGAATATGAAGCCATGAAATGTCCACCTGACAGACTGTCGTTAAAATTTCAAAGGTCGCTATGATACAGCGAACCCCTGCCCGTATAGAAGCCCGTAACGAAGAGCCTTCATTGATCGCTACCGAACAGCGTCGACAGCCCCATAATTGTGTTAAAGGCTGGCAACAGATTCTGGCAGAATCCGTTACCTGCCCGGAGCAGCTGCTTGGGCGCCTGAACCTGCCGGCAGAACCTTGGCTCAAGGGTGCCAGCGCGGGCCACCACCTGTTTCCCGTGCGGGTGCCCGAGCCGTTCCTGCGGCGAATGACTCCGGGTGACCCCAACGACCCCCTGTTGCGACAGGTACTGCCGCTGGCGGAAGAATCGCGACAACAAGCAGGTTATGTGCGCGATCCGCTGCAAGAGAACAACGCCATCCAGACCACAGGGCTGATCCGCAAGTACCAGAGCCGGGCACTGCTGATGGTAACGGGCCAGTGTGCAATCAACTGTCGCTACTGCTTTCGCCGCCACTTCCCCTATGAATCCCAGCGGCTCGGTCCGGACGACCGCCAGCAGGTTCTGGCGACCCTGAATGCCGCCCCCGAAATTAACGAAGTGATCTTCAGCGGCGGTGATCCACTGGCAGTGAATGATCGGCTATTGGCGCAATGGGCCGAAGCCCTGGCCGACATACCGCATATCAAACGCCTGCGAATTCACTCCCGGCTACCAGTGGTCATTCCGCAAAGGGTTTGCGATGCCTTGCTGGACTGGCTTGGCAATTCGCCGCTTCAGAAGATTCTCGTGGTGCATGTCAATCACCCGGCAGAGCTTGACTCAGAAACACGAAAAGCCTTTGGGCGCCTTCGCGAAGCGGGGGTGACCCTGCTCAATCAGAGCGTGATTCTGAAAGGGGTCAATGACTCAGCCAACATCCTGGGCCGGCTGAGTGAAGATCTGTTTGATGCGGGCGTTATGCCCTACTACCTGCACGCATTTGATCCCGTTGCCGGCGCTCACCACTTTGATATCAGTGACCAGACTGCGTCAGCGCTGGTCCGGGATCTTATGGCCATGTTACCGGGCTTTCTGGTCCCGAGGCTGGTCAGGGAACTGCCAGGGGAAACCAGCAAAACACCCATTTTTGCAGGCGATAATCAGGCCAACATCAGCGTAACGTGAGACATGTCGCAAAAGCGGTCCCACTTACACTTGTCAAAGATTGTCAACTCATGATCTTCTCGCTTTTTGTTATTGGTTTGCTATCTTAAAGTTCTATAGGTAAAGACAATAAAAGCATGTATTTTCGACACTTTCGGTCGATACATACTCAAAGCGACTCAAACACTGGCGTGAGATCATGGAAGGCAATATTCTGAAACCTGAACTGAAGGTTCCTGAACAGAAAACCGCAAGCCTGTCGTTTTGCGATACGACACCCAAGGCCTTTCGCCTGTGGATTGACCAACTGCCGATGGCCAATATCGGTGAGGCGTCGCGCCAGTTGTATCATGCGATTATTGAGCTGAACCACCTTTTTCTGGCCCCCCAGCAAAGAATGCAGTTCCTTGAACTGGTTCGCGAGAAAATTCACTTTGTCTGCAACGAACTGTCGCGCCATTTCCTGGGGCTGGCCATCGCCCTGCCCGAGAAACAGCGCAAGATCGCCAACCTGGCCCAGGCCCTGCAGCTTCATCTGGCCAGCGGCTATAAACTGTGCGTTCTGGAATATCTGGATAACGGCGGCCTGGAAAAAAATCGACGCCACGTAGCCTCAGCCATTCACCGTGCCATTTCAGAGCTGGGCGCCACCATTGTCCGGTCGCATCAGCTTTATTGCCCAAGCCCGGCCCAAAGTTGGCTGGAATGCCACCGACTGTACCGGTTTGCGCACAGGAACAAACTTGCCTCGCTGGAAATTGACGACGATACGCTGACCCACCGCCGAGCCAGTACCGTTGCCGACAGCTACAAACGCATTCTCCTGCTGGGCTGCGCCCGCCCTAACCAGCTACGCCAGGCAGAACTGACCCAGGTTTACGAGCTTTTCGAATCCTGGACTGACTTCTGCCAATGTGGCCCGGACATCGGAACCGACAGCCTGTTCGTGATCAATATGGAGCTGGACAATCCACCGGTCTACCGAAGCCTGCTCGAAACCAAGCCAGGGGACGAAAGCTTCGGTTTCGATACCAAGGATCTGTCTACCCAACTGGCCGAGGTGCTGCACGCACGACGCAGCCATGAAAAAGATTCCACAAAGCTACAGATCTCGCCCAAGGTCAGCGACAACCTGCTTACGCACCTCAGCCAGGCGCTGGGCATTCTGGCGAAGCGGAACTTCAACCGCATTTCCAGCCAGGGCACTCTGGAAGTCTGCGTTGGACTGACCGCCACCCACTATTTCGTGGCTGGTGAGAAGACCTTTGCCGAGTTCCTGAATGGCAATGAAAGCGCTGACCCAGAGCAGGAAAACCGGTTTATTCGCAACGCTAACCGAAACACTGACGCATGGGCCAGCGCCCACGATGCCGGCCCGAGCGAGGATAGACTGCACGCAGCCGACGCACCCATTAACTTCAAGTCGGGTACCGGGGCCTCCATACCCACAGGCCAGGATAAGAACCGCCCCCGTTCCCATCACGCATTGCTGATCAACACCAGCCCCGGCGGCTATTGTGTCGCCTGGGAAACCAGTGTGCCGGCCTCCCTGCAGGCGGGCGAGATTCTTGGGGTACGTGAACACAAATCCCACCCCTGGAGCGTCGCCGTCGTGCGTTGGTTAAGGCAGGTTCGAAACCAGGGCACCCAGATCGGTATTGAGCTACTGGCCCCAAGCGCCGCGCCGTGCGGGGTTCGACTGATCCAGAAAGTGGGTAACAGCAGCGAGTATCTAAGGGGCCTGTTGCTGCCCGAGATCAGCGTGGTCAACCAGTCTGCCACCCTGATCACTCCGAGGTTGCCGTTCCAGAATGGCAGTCGCATCTCGCTGCTGCACGATGGCCGGGAAGATCAGGGGCAACTGCTCAAAAAGGTTTCTGCCACCGGAAGCATCAGCCAGTTCGAACTGAAACTTCAGAATCCGACGGCTCTGGCCAGCCCGAATGGAGCCCCGCCATCAACTCCGGGCGCCACGGAAGACGAATTTGATTCCCTGTGGCCGTCGCTGTAGTGCCAAAGGTCGAAAAGACTGTGAACCACCGCTACCACCAGGGTTGTTATTGACGGCCAACCCCTGCATCATTCAGCGTAAGTGACCGTATCCATGAGAAGTCTTACGAATGCAGAAAAAAAACGCGACCGTACACCTGCTGATTCTTGATCCATCCCAAAATGATGCTGAATCCATGGTCAGCCTGCTCCGCAACTCAGGCAAGGCCACCCGGGCACACCGGATAACCTCCGAAGAAGATCTTGAAGATGCCCTGAAAACCAGCAACTGGGACCTGCTTCTGGCCCGGGATCTGGAACAGGAGTTCGGGCCCGATGAAGCCCTGGCCATGGTCAAGCGCATGGACAAGGACATCCCCTTCATTCTCCTGACCGAGGAGGTCAGCCGGGAAAGAACGGTGAACATTATCCGGGCAGGCGGCCAGGACGTTGTTCCTTTTGAATACAAGGATCTGCTCGTACTGGTGGCGAAGCGCGAACTGGCCGCCCTGGAAGAGCGCCGGCGGCGTCGGACCCTCGAATCCCATCTTCGGGAAGCAGAGCAGCGCTGCCAGTTGCTTCTGGAAAGCTCCAAGGATGCGATCGCGTACATCAACGATGGCATGCACATCTACGCCAACCAATCCTATATGGAATTCCTGGGTTACGACGACATCGACGACCTGATCTGCATACCGGTGCTCGACACTCTCACCTCGGAAAGCCAGGACAAGTACAAAGACTTCATGAAGGCTTTTGCCGAAGACGGCAAAGATGGCATGACCATGAACTGCACCGCGCGCCGCAGTGATGACCAAGAGCTGAATGTCACCATGTCTGTGTCCGCAGCCACCTACGATGGCGAGGCCTGCACCCAGATTGTGTTGCAGCCGGAACACAGCGATGCCGAGCTGGAAGAAAAACTCAAACAGATCAGCAGCCAGGATCTACTGACTGGCCTGTATAACCGTCAATACCTGATGGACGCTCTGGCCCAGGCCATTGCCACTGCGGGCAAGAACAACCAGACCGGCGCGTTGGCCTACATCGCCCTGGACAACTTCATGAGCATGAAGGGCCAGGTTGGTATCGCCGGTGCCGACCTGCTGCTGGGTGATCTCGCCACACTGCTGAAAGAACAGGCAGGCGACGAGATGACGCTGGCCAGGCTGAGCGATGACGCCTTCTGTCTGATGTGCCTGCCATGCGACGAAAAACACATGGAAACCGTAGCCGAGCGGGTTCGCAAAGCGGTTGAAGATCACCTGTTCGACATCAACGGCAAGACCGTACCACTGACGGTATCCATTGGCGTCGCTGCGATCACAGAGAACTCGCCCAAAGCCGAGGAACTGATGGGCCGTGCCCATATCGCCTCTGCCGAGGTGAAGAAACTCGAAGGCCACGAACGCGGTAACGGGATCGTGGTGTACAACCCCGCCCAGTACGAAAGCCTGGATGAAAGCAACTCAGTTGAAGCCATTCTCAAGGCCCTGGACGACAACCGCTTCCGCCTTCTGTTCCAACCCATCATCAACCTGCGGGGCGAAGGCGAAGAGCATTATGAGGCCTTCGTTCGCATGCTCGACAAAGATAATGAAGAAGTCTCACCCTACGACTTCTTGCCCCCCATGGGCCCGAGCGACACCGCCATCAAAATTGACCGCTGGGTGATCCTGCAAACCATCAAGCAGTTGTCCAGCCACCGCTCTCGGGGCCACGATACCCGGCTGTTCCTGAATATCACAGCAGAGACGCTGCAGGACAAAACTTTTACGCCCTGGCTCAGTGTCGCCCTCAAGGCAGCTCGCCTGCCTGGTGATTCGCTGATCTTCCAGATCCGCGAGGGTGACGCCAATAACTATATGAAACAGGCCAAGGAATTCACAAAAGCCGTGCACGAACTGCACAGCAAGGTCTCAATAGCCCAGTTTGGCTGTGCCTTGAATCCGTTCAACACGCTCAAGCACATTGACGCCGACTACGTGAAGATTGACGGCTCGTTCACCGAAGAGATCCAGAAGAGTGACGAAGCCAAGGAGCAGGTCAAAGAAATGGTGAAGAGCCTGCAGAACGCCGGCAAGCTCACCATCATCCCGCTGGTAGAGAACGCCGGTGTACTGGCAACACTCTGGCAGGCCGGCGTGAATTATATCCAGGGCTATTACCTGCAGGCACCGGTACCGGAGATGAACTACGACTTCGGGGACAACTGACCGGAAGGTCGTTTCGGGAAGAAACACAAAGGGCGAGGCTTCAAAACCTCGCCCTTTGTGCATTCACAGACGGCTATTGCTCAAGGTCTGGTTGGTTTCGCTCTCACGGAAACCAATCAGGTACAGAATGGCATCCAGGCCCAGGGTAGAAATGGAGTGTCGCGCCGATTCCTTGACCAGCGGCTTGGCGCGGAAGGCCACGCCCAGGCCTGCCTGGCTTAGCATTGGCAGGTCGTTGGCACCATCACCGACGGCGATCACCTGCTCCCTTGAAATATGCTCCTTCTCAGCAATCTCCAGCAGCAATTCGGCCTTGCGCTTGCCATCCACAACCTGGCCCTTAACCTGGCCGGTCACCTTGCCGTCGACAATATCCAGCTCATTGGCGTAAACGTAGTCAATGCCCAGCTTTTGCTGCAGGTGCCGGGCAAAATAGGTAAAGCCGCCAGACAAAATGGCCGTACGGTAGCCCAGAGCCTTCAAGCTGCGGATCAGGTGCTCCGCGCCTTCGGTCATGCGCAACCGACCAGCAATGTCTTCCAGCACCGACTCATCCAGGCCTTTGAGCAGCGCTAGCCGCTCGGCAAAGCTCTGACTGAAATCCAGCTCCCCCTGCATGGCCCGCTCGGTTATCTCCGCAACCTGCTCGCCTACGCCGGCCTCATGGGCCAGCTCGTCGATCACTTCCGCCTCAATCAGCGTGGAGTCCATATCGAACACCACCAGTCGCCGGTTTCGCCGGAAAATGGAATCTTCCTGGAAGGCGATATCCACATTCATCTCACCGGCAATATGCAGGAAGTCCGCCCGCAGTTGCTCAAGATCTGACGGCGTACCCCGCACCGAAAACTCAACACAAGCAATGCGGTTCTCGCCCTGGTTAAGCGACGGGCGCGCGGAAAGACGGGTAATGTTGTCGATGTTCAGACCGTGCCGGGCGGTAATGGCCGAGACCCGGGCAATCTGTTCCGCCTTGATGTCACGGGACAGCAAGGTAACGATGTAGCAGGCCCGGTTGCGCCCTTCCGCCCAGGCCTGATACTCCTCCACCGTAATCGGAGCAAAGCGCACCTGAAGATCCAGGGCATGCAGGCGGAACAGCAAGTCCCGGATAACCGGGGACGACTTGGACTCATCGGGGATCTCGATCAGGATACCCCAGGTAAGGTGGTCGTGAATCACCGCCTGGCCGATATCGAGGATGCGCACATCGTACTGCCCCATGATTCCGGTGATCTCGGAGGTCAGCCCGGGCTTATCTCGCCCGGACACGTTTACCAGTACCAGCTCACTCACTGTCTGCGCCCTCCCCATGCTGGGCCTCTTCCTGGGCCCGGGCCGCAGAAGGAATCACGTCAATACCGTCTACCCGCTGCAACCCCCTGGGCAGCTTGTGGCCGCGCCGGCCACGTTCACCCAGATAATGTTCAAGGTCCGCAAACCGCAGGCCCAGCTTGCGCTTGCCGGCCTTCACCTCTAACTGATCGTCTTCACCGAAGACGGCAACAGCCACCACGTATTCTTCCCGATTCTGCACGCGGGCCGAGGGAATGCTGATGATCTTGTTGCCCTTGCCCTTGGCCAGCTCCGGCAATTCGCTGAGCGGGAACACCAGCATCCGTCCCTCATTGGATATGGCCGCCAGGTAAAGGGTTGTTGCCGTCTCGGGAATCAGCACCGGCGGCATGATTCGGGCCCCTTTGGGCACAGACACCACCGCCTTGCCCGCGCGGTTCTTGCTGACCATGTCGTTCAGCGAGGTCACGAAACCATAACCACCGTCTGTGACCAGCAGCGCCTTGCGTTCCGGATTGCCCATAAGCAGGCCGGAGAAGGTCGCGCCGGACGGCGGATTGATCCGGCCCGTAAGCGGCTCGCCCTGCCCTCGGGCAGACGGCAGGCTGTGAGCCATCAGGGCATAGGCCCGTCCGGTACTGTCGAGGAAAACGGCCTGCTGGTTGTTTCTGCCCCGCGCTGCCAGCGCAAAGCGGTCGCCAGATTTATAACTGAGCCCGGACGGATCAATATCGTGACCCTTGGCAGCCCGCACCCAGCCTTTTTCCGACAGCACCACGGTAACCGGGTCATTGGACACCAGGTCAATCTCACTGAAGGCCCTGGCCTCTTCACGGGCAACAATCGGGGAACGGCGGTCGTCACCATAAGTTTCTGCGTCCTGCTGCAGTTCGGCCTTGATCAGCTCACGCAGGCGGTCTTCCGAGCCCAGAATGGCCTGAAGCTCATCCCTTTCCGCGGCCAATTCGTCCTGCTCACCCCGGATTTTCATTTCCTCGAGTTTTGCCAGGTGGCGCAATTTCAGCTCAAGGATAGCTTCCGCCTGGTCTGCTGACAGGCCAAACCGGGACATCAGTACGGTCTTGGGCTTGTCTTCGGTACGAATGATCTCAATCACCTCGTCGATGTTGAGATAGGCAATCAACAAGCCTTCGAGAAGGTGCAACCGAGCCAGAACCTTGTCCAAGCGATGTTGCAGGCGGCGGGTAACGGTGGTCTTTCGGAACGCCAGCCACTCGGTCAGGATCTGGTGAAGCCCTTTAACACCCGGGCGGCCATCGTTACCGATCACATTGATATTGACCCGGTAGGTTTTCTCCAGATCGGTGCTGGCAAACAGGTGCGCCATCAAACCATCCAGATCCACCCGATTGGACCGGGGCACGATCACCAGACGAGTGGGGTTCTCATGGTCGGATTCATCACGCAGGTCCGCCACCATGGGCAGCTTCTTGCCCTGCATCTGCTGGGCAATCTGCTCCAGCACCCGGTTACCGGATACCTGATGTGGCAGATCGGTAATCACGATCTCGCCACTTTCACGAACCCAGCGCGCTCTCATGCGCAGAGAGCCGCGACCGGTTTCATAGATCTGCATCAAATCCTTGCGGGGGGTAATGATCTCCGCATAGGTAGGAAAATCCGGCCCCTTGATGTGCTCGCAGAGTTGGTCAACGGTGGCTTCCGGATCGTCCAGCAAGCGAATACAGGCAGCGGTGACCTCTCGCACGTTGTGCGGCGGAATATCCGTGGCCATGCCCACGGCAATGCCGGTAGTGCCGTTCAGCAGTACGTGAGGCAACCGGGCAGGCAACACCGAAGGCTCTTCCATGGTGCCGTCAAAGTTCGGCGTCCAGTCCACGGTACCCTGCCCCAGCTCACCCAGCAGTACGTCAGCAAAAGCGGCCAACCGTGACTCGGTATAACGCATGGCAGCGAAGGATTTGGGATCGTCCGGCGAGCCCCAGTTACCTTGGCCATCCACCAGCGGATAGCGGTAAGAGAACGGCTGCGCCATCAGCACCATGGCTTCATAGCAGGCGCTGTCACCGTGGGGGTGGAACTTACCCAGCACATCACCAACAGTACGAGCGGATTTCTTGTACTTGGAGGTGGATTTCAGCCCCAGCTCCGACATGGCGTAAACAATCCGGCGCTGCACCGGCTTGAGCCCATCCCCTACGTTGGGCAATGCACGGTCCAGGATCACGTACATGGAATAGTCGAGGTAGGCCTTCTCGGTATAATCCCGTAGCGATACCCTTTCGAAACCTTCATCCGTTGTCTGAAACTCTGGCATAGATGCCTCTTTGCCTTAACTGCCTGTTTTGAAATGCGGCTTTGACGCAGCCCTGGTAACCCGGTACAAACACCGGGCGATGTGGCGCACATTATATGGACGCAAGCAACGATACACCAATTTCCAATAGCGGAATTCCCGCATGGAGAGTCTGTAAGGTGCACCGTATTCTCGCCCCAGTGAATAGAAAGCCGTTTTATCCTCTGACAAGCGGAAACCTATGAAACCCAATCTCAAAGCCTGCGGGCACGCCTTGGCGACAGCCCTGGTGAATGCCACCCTGGCCGTTGCCCTGATGCTGCTGGTGGAATTCGCCATCAGTGGATCATTCCAGATGCCGGAGCCCTACCTTTGGGCCGGCCTCGTCATCGGTGTCGTTATCTTTATCGCCCAATTCTGGCGACAACGACATCTGTGCCGAACCAGTGAACAGTCTGGCAACGTCCAACAGCCCTGATTAGCTATCAAATTCTGAGCTAAATCAAGATTTCACCCCCTTGTTCAAGGTGACAACCCCCCGCCCCCTGCTACGCTTAGCCTCAAGAGCAACAAGAATAATCTGGAGGCTGAATGAACGCTTTGAACAATCTGGGATTGCGCACCAAGATCGCCCTACCCTTCTTCATCACCGCTCTAGCATTGGTTGTCGCCGGTGGATTCGGCATGCTGACTGCCAAAAACCTGGTGGAAGATACCGAAGAGATTGCCGTCACCTTCCTGCCCTCCGTCGCCGAAATACTCAACGGCGACCGTGACCTGTATCAGGCTTTGGTTGCTCAGATGATGGTCGTTGACCAGACCCTGAACGGAGAGGACACCACAGACGCCATCGCAGATTTCGAGGAGAACGTCGAGCAGGCCCGCCGGCGTTTTACCGACAGCGTCGCGCGGCTCCGGGGCACCGGGATCAGCTCAGTGACCGGAGGCTTTGACCAGGCCTTTGACCAATGGGAACACTCTGCGCGCCAGGTTCTGGCGCTGGCGGAACGGGGGGATGGAACGCAAGCCAGAAATCTTGCAGCCACCGAAACCATCGGGCTGTTCCAGCGGCTACGGGCATTCTACGACACAGCCGAGGGCCACGCGGATGAACAGGCCCAGAGTCGCTACGCCGAAGCCCGCGCCGAAGGCAATTCCAGCACGGTGACCATTACCGCCATCACGGTCACGGCCATCATTATCAGCATTGCCCTGTTCCTGATTTTCCTGAGACTGATCATCCGATCCATTCAGGCCCTGCGCAGCCAGCTCGATAACATTGCCCAGGGTGAAGGCGATCTGACCCAACGAATACCGGTGGCCGTGGAGGACGATCTGGGACAACTGGCCAAAAGCTTCAACAAGGTACTGGAGAACCTTCAGGGCATGATCGGTTCAATACAGACCCTGAGCCGGGACCTGGGCCAGGGCGCCACTGAGCTGGCCTCTGCAGCGCGGGATAACAATGAGGGTGTTGCCAGCCAGACCGACTCCATTTCCATGGTGGCAACCGCCATCAATGAGATGCAAAGCGCAATCGAAGAAGTTGCCGGGAATGCCTCAAGGGCAGCCGAGATCACCCGGGAAGCTGATGCCAAGGGACAGAACAGCGCTGAGATCATCCGAAATTCGTCAAAACAGGTGCACAGGCTGGCCGCACAAATCTCCAAGGCAGTTGGCGTGATCCGCAAGTTGTCTGATGATTCTGACAACATCACCTCGGTTCTGGATGTGATTCGGGGCATCGCGGAGCAAACCAACCTGCTGGCGCTGAACGCTGCCATCGAAGCCGCAAGGGCTGGCGAGCAAGGCCGCGGTTTTGCGGTTGTGGCGGATGAGGTCCGAACCCTTGCCCAACGAACCCAACAGTCCACCGAGGACATTCAGACCATGATCACATCGCTGCAAAGTGGGGTCTCGGATGTGGTCAGTGTGATGGAAACCGGCAGCAAAGAAGCGGCTGAGACCGAGAAACTCGCCACCGAAGCCGAGCAGGAACTGCAAGCCATTCTGGAGGCCATCGCCAATATCACCGATGTAAATACCAGTGTGGCATCGGCTACCGAGGAACAAACTCAGGTTGTGGACGAGATCAATCGCAGCATTACCGACATTAACGACCTGGCCGCGGCCAGTGCTGAACGCTCCCGTGCCATCGATGGGATCAGCAAGTCACTTGAGGGCTATGCTTCAGAGCTGGAGCAACAGGCAGGCAGGTTCCGGGTTTAACCCCGGAACCTGATCACAGAGTGTTCGGTCAGGATTACTGACGAATGCCTTCGATGGAGATCTTGATTTCAACGGTTTCTGAGGCTTTACCCAGATCCATCGGAATACCGAAATCCTTTAAACGGAATTCGGTCTCGGCCTCAAAGCCCATACGGTAGTCGCCCCAGGGGTCTTCGCCGTGGCCAAGCATTTCGGCTTCCAGAGTGATCTCACGGGTCACGCCGCGCAGGGTGAAGTCGCCGATGATATCAGCCTCGCCGTCGTCATCCACAACCACCCGCTTGCTTTTGAAGGTGGCCTGCGGAAACTCGCCCACATGCAGGAAGTCCTCGCTGCGCAGGTGCTTGTCGCGCTCGGCGTGGTTGGAGTCCACACTGGCGGTGTCGATGGTAACGTTAACCGTGCTGTTCTCCGGGTTCTCGGCGTCGTAGACAAATTCGCCGTCGAAGTCGTTGAACCGGCCATACAGCCAGCTGTAGCCCAGATGGGAAATTTTGAAGGTGATAAACTGGTGGGCACCCTCTTTATCGAAGGCATAAGTGCCACTGTGTTCGCTGGCGTTGGCAGTGCCAATCAGTGCCACGGAAACGGCCGATGCGAGCAAGAGTTTTTTCATGGTGTTCTCCCTGTGTGAGTTATGGTTTTCGTTTGAGTCTTCTGATCAGGCTCAACCGCGGCCAAGCATGCGCTTGAGCGTGGCATCCCGATCAATAAAATGGTGCTTCAGTGCCGCCAGGGCATGCAGTCCGGCCAGCCCGATCAGTGACCAGGTACTCCAGTAATGGACAACGCCAGCGGTATCTTCCATTCCTCGAACCCGCCCGGTGACTGAGGGCACGTCAAACCAGCCGAATACGCTGATGGACGAACCGTCTGCCGTGGTGATCAGGTAACCGCTGATCATCGCAAAGAACAGCAGCAGGTAAAGCAGCCAGTGGGCCCCATGGGCGACCATTACCTCCCACCGCTGATGCTCCGGTAGCGGCTTGGGCGGTGGGCTTACGAACCGCCACACCAGCCGGGCCACCACCACTATGAACAGCAGTATGCCAATGCTCCGGTGAATGTGTGGCCCCTGTCGGTACCAGGGGTCGTAGTAGGACAGCTCCACCATCCACCAACCGAGCCCGAACAGCCCAATGACGGCCAGCGCCACCAGCCAGTGCAGGCTAACCGATATCGGGCCATAGGCCATTTTGGTATTGCGTAATCTCATAATCTGGGAACTCCTCCATCCCTGGACTGCGCCAGTCTGGGCCACAGCTTCGGTAAAATAAGTCTAGGCCCCGAACTCCCGGGTGAAAATCAAAATATTCTGCCGGGATGCATCAAATTATCTGATGAAGCGTGAGCGGAATGTCATCTCTGGTGCTGGCCACTTTGGTCGAATACGGGTTCTACGGATTGTGCAAAATCACAGCAACGCTAAACTTCTCACATACTTTAATTCGCCCCGTCGGGGGCCTCAGTGACCGAGAGGAAACGACATGGAACTGGAATTCGACGAATCCGTAGTAGTACCCAGCAACAATTGATCTGCCCATTCTGAATCCCCGGCCTGCCGGGGGTTTTGCTTTCCAACTCTCCCCTCCCGAAACACCGATACCAACACAAAGTCACAAACTGTTTCGAGTTTTACCGGTTAAACAGTGGTAATGATTCTTGTTTTTTGGCAATCTGCGCTTTAGCTAATCAGTTAACGCCTTGAAATACAGGCAATCGTGCCAGGGATGTGGGCACTCTGGCTAACAGTTCAGTAGTCGGCGCCTAACAGCGACGCCCTGATGTGTTCGTTAAACGATTCAGAATCGCCTATGTCCCACAGCCTTACCGATATCCTGCCAGCGCCAGAATTGGACCTGCTCTCCCCCATGCTCACCCAGCAGGGAGATTCCTGGACAGCCGATTTCAGAGGGCTAAAGCTCAGAACCGCCCTGCAACCGATTTACAGCATCTCCCACAAAAGGACCGTTGGTTATGAGGCCCTGATCCGGGCATTTGACAACGACAACGCGGCTGTACTCCCTAATCATCTGTTTGAACTTCCGGACACCGACGCTGAAAACCTGCTGCTGGACCGACTTTGCCGATACCTGCACATCCGTAACTACAGTGGCATAAAAGATCAGCTGAACTGGCTGTTTCTGAACGTATCCCCCCGGGTAGTGACCAGTGGCAGCCAGTCGGATTCGTTTTTCGGGTCACTGCTGAAGAAAACCGGGCTGCCGCCACACCGGATCGTTATGGAGATAGTTGAGCAGCCCACAGACGATGCTGAGAGACTGAAAGATACCGTCGCCTACTACCGGAAACTCGGCTGCCTCACCGCCATCGATGACTTCGGCGCAGGCCACTCGAATTTCGAGAGAATCTGGAACCTGTCGCCGGATATCGTCAAACTGGACAGGACGCTGTTAACCCGGGCCACAGATGATCAGCGGGCGCGGCAGATTCTGAATGGAATGGTGTCATTGTTGCACCAGTCGGGATGTCTGGTGCTGCTGGAAGGCGTAGAAACCCGGGACCAGGCCATGATAGCGATCGACGCCGGCGTAGACTTCGTACAGGGATTCTATTTCCGGCGCCCCTGCCTTGAACTGGAAGAACTTCCCCATACGCCGGCGGATCTCGAAGACTTGCTGCTGGAATACAAGAAGCGCAAACAGATTACCCAGGACCCGACACAGCAACTCGTCAGCTACTTCAGCGTGCCGTTCCGGCGGGCTATTGAACGGCTACAGGAAGGCAGCCTGATGTCACAGGCCTGCTTTGAGCTGCTGAACCATCCCGCGGTGTCCCGCTGCTATCTCGCAGACGACAAAGGTATCCAGATTGAAGACACCCTGGTCTCCGATTCCGCGATTGAGAAGCGGGACCCCCGATTCCGGCCGCTGGAGAACACCACCAGCGCCGACTGGTTCCGCCAGCAGTACCTGCGCCAGGCTCTGGCTCAGCCTGAGAGCCTGCACGTTACAACACCCTACCTGTGCGTGACCGGCGCTTACATGTGCGTCACTCTGTCACTGGCCTACCAGCATCAGGGGCGCTTGCAGGTGCTGTGCTGCGACATCCTCGCAAACCCCCATCAAACGCCGTAAACCAGAGAAATTACCCCGACAGTTATCAGCCCGATAAAGACATTCATCGGCAAGCCGACCCGGACAAAATCCCCGAAACGGTAGCCACCCGGCCCGAACACCATCATGTTGGTCTGGTAACCCAGCGGCGTTGCGAAGCTGGCCGAGGCGGCCATCATCACGGCAATGATAAACGGCTCTGAATCCACCCCCATGGCAGAGGTGAGCGACAACACCACCGGCACAATCAATACCGCGGCGGCATTGTTGGTGATCACTTCTGTCAACACCGACACCACCAGATAAACCAGCAGTAACGCCAGGAGAGTGTTGCCGTCGCTCAGGTTGAACACAGTACCAGCCAGGTAGCTTGCCGCGCCGGTCTGTTCCAGCGCGCCACCGAGGGCGAAAGACGCGGCGATGGTCAGAATCACCGGAACATCCACAGCTTTCTGGGCCTGGCCGACCGAACAGCAGCCAGAAAGAATCATCAGAAATGCCCCCACCAGGGCGGCGTTCAGCATAGTCATAATACCGCAGGCGGCGAGCCCGACCAGCGCCAACAGAATCCCCCAGGACAACCAGGCCCTGTCATGGCGCGGCGCTTCGGTCTCGAGGTCGTTGATCAGCAGGAAATCCTTGTTGTACCGCTGTCGGCTGACAAACGCAGGGCGCGCTTCCAGCAACAACACATCGCCGGGCTTTAACCGAATGTTGCCCAGGTTACCCGGCACTCGCTCACCACCGCGTGCAACCGCCAACACCACGGCACCGTAACGATCCCGGAAGCGGGCATCCCGGATGGTCTGCCCGAGTACGTCTGACTGGGGCGACAACACAGCCTCCACCAAACGCCGCTCGGCGCGGTCCTTGCTCAGTGATGGTTCATCATCGTGCACTGAGGGCACAATGCCGTTGATCCGCAACAAATCAGAAATCGCCTGGGTATCGCCGGCAAAGACGAGGCGGTCACCACCCCGAAGACGTTCTTCTGAGGGCACTGCGGTGACAACGCTGCCATCCCGCTCGATTTCAACCAGGTACAGGCGGTCCAGCTCCCGAAGCCCGGCTTCGCCGACGCTCTTGCCGACCAATGGGCCTTCGAACGCGACAGCCACCTCCAGGGTGAACTCTTTGACCGAGCCGAACTTCTGCTTGTCTTTTCGGTCTGGCAGCATTCGTGGCAGTACCAACAACATTACCGCAACCCCAATGATGGCAACCGGCAATCCCACCTGGGTAATGGCGAAGATTGAAAAGCCTTCCTCGCCGGTCAACTGCTGGTACTGACCATTGACCACCAGATTGGTACTGGTCCCGATCAGGGTTAACGTACCGCCAAAGATGGCGGCATAGCTGAGGGGAATCATCAACTTGGAAGGGGAAATACCGATCTTCCGCGACCAGGCGTGAACCGCCGGAATCATGGTGGCAACCACCGGCGTGTTGTTCAAGAAACCACTGAGAAGAGTAACAGGCAGGGCAATACGCGCCTGGGCACCGCGCACCGTTTTCGGGCTGCCCAGGATGTAACGCACGAGCAGATCCACGCCGCCGGAGTGATGCACTCCAGCCGCAACCACAAACATCGCCACCACAGTGATCAGCCCGGTATTACTGAACCCCACCAAGGCCTGTTCCGGGCCGATGATGCCCGTGGCGCTGAGAATCACCAGTACACCGAGCATCACCAGATGAGGGCCAAACCGACCAAAACTCATCAGCAGCAGGGCCGCTACCGCTAACCCGAGAGAAAACCAACCTTGCCAGACCATAAGCCCGAGTCATCCTAAAACATGAACGGGCAGGATAACGGCACACACCAATTCTTAGAAAGAATAAGTGATAATTTTTATAGCACGCAAAAGAATATCATACGGCAATATCCGCCATGTTGCCGTAGGCTTCCAGCCAGACTCGGCGGTCCGATGCCCGCTTCTTGCCCAGCAACATATCCATGCGCTCATCAGTATCGTCTCCCTCTTCCAGGGTGAGCATCACCAGGCGGCGAGTGTCTGGCGCCATGGTGGTTTCACGCAATTGCAGGGGATTCATCTCACCCAGGCCCTTGAAGCGCGTCACCTGAATCTTGCCCTTGCGCTTCTCGGCCGCCAGGCGGTCGATGATGCCCTGTTTTTCGTGCTCATCCAGGGCATAGAAGGTTTCCTTACCCAGATCCACCCGGTACAGCGGCGGCATGGCCACAAACACATGGCCGGCTGAAACCAGTGGGCGGAAGTGTTTTACAAACAGCGCGCACAGGAGCGTTGCGATATGCAGTCCGTCAGAGTCTGCATCCGCCAGGATACAGACCTTGTTGTAGCGCAAGCCGGTGAGATCGTCTGAGCCAGGATCGACACCGATGGCCACGGCAATGTCATGAACTTCCTGAGAGGCCAGGATTTCACCGGAATCCACCTCCCAGGTATTCAGGATCTTGCCCCGCAGTGGCATGACCGCCTGGAATTCCCGATCCCGAGCCTGCTTGGCGGAACCACCGGCCGAATCACCCTCCACCAGGAACAGCTCTGATCGGGTGGTATCGGCACCGGAGCAGTCGGCCAGCTTGCCAGGCAACGCCGGGCCAGAGGTGACCTTTTTACGGGCCACCTTCTTGCTGGCCCTCAGCCGGCGCTGGGCGTTGCTGATAAACAGCTCAGCCAGGGCTTCAGCAATATCGGTGTGCTGGTTCAGCCACAGGCTGAAGGCGTCTTTCACCACGCCGGAGACAAACGCCGCCGCCTCACGGGACGACAGGCGTTCTTTGGTCTGGCCGGAGAACTGCGGTTCCTGCATCTTGAACGACAGGACATAGGCCACCCGTTCCCAGATATCCTCGGGCGACAGTTTGACGCCGCGGGGCAATAAGCTGCGGAATTCGCAGAATTCCCGCATGGCTTCCAGCAGGCCCGTACGCAAACCATTCACATGGGTACCGCCCTGGGCAGTAGGAATCAGGTTGACGTAGCTTTCCATGACGGCATCACCGCCCTCCGGCAGCCACTGAATTGCCCAGTCCACCGCTTCCTTATTACCGGAAAAACTGCCGGTGAACGGCTCCAGCGGCACGGCTTCAATATCGGCCAGAGCGGTGCGCAAATAATCCCGAAGCCCGTCTTCGTAGAACCACTCGTCCTTTTCTCCGGTTTTCTCCTGCACAAAGGTGACGGTCAGGCCGGGACAAAGCACGGCCTTGGCCCGCAGGTTATGCCGCAGACGGCTGACGGAGAAATTGGGACTGTCGAAATATTTCGGATCGGGGGTGAACTTCAGCCGGGTACCGGTGTTGCGCTTGCCAACGGTATCGATCACTTCCAGCTCGGAGGCCTTGTCGCCATTGGCGAAGGTCATCCGGTGAACCTGACCATCCCGCCGGATGGTCACTTCCAGGTGGGTAGACAGAGCGTTAACGACAGACACACCTACACCATGCAGGCCGCCGGAGAAGTTGTAGTTACCCTCGGAAAACTTACCACCCGCGTGCAGGCGGGAGAGGATCAGCTCTACCCCCGGAACGCCCTCTTCCTTGTGGATATCGACGGGCATGCCGCGGCCATCGTCTTCCACACTCAGGGAGTTGTCACTGTGCAGGATCACATCAATCCGGCGGGCATGGCCGGCCAGCGCCTCATCCACGCTGTTGTCGATGACTTCCTGAGCCAGGTGGTTCGGCCGTGAGGTGTCGGTGTACATGCCCGGGCGCTTGCGCACCGGGTCAAGACCGCTCAGAACTTCAATGGCATCGGCGTTGTATTGTTGCTGGCTCATAGTAACGGCATGGCTCCGCAAGTGGTCGTTAAAGCTGAGCCATAGCTTAGGGATTCGGGCTGAAAGATCAATGTTTGTTTTGTGGCGACGCCAAGTGGTTTCAGTTTCCGAGGTCTTTCACCAACGGTGTTTCAGACAACCCGGAAACTTCCAGGCGCTGCCACTGGCTGTCCGCCACCGCGAGCACCACACAAGGCGAGGTAATCACCTGCGCCACCATCATGTCCGGCGCGGGCGAGTTGACCTTCATGGCCAGTTTCAGGGTTTTCCTGTCCGCCGTGGCAGACTCAAGGCCCACACTGTAGCCGGCGGTTGGTTTCTGGCCCAGGGTGACAATCACCAGTGACTCCCGATCCAGATTCACCTGGCGAATCACCCCGGTGGCCATGTTCTGCCCACTGACATCCAGCAATGCCTCAAGCTCGCCCTCAGAGCGCACGTGGGCAACCCCTGGGCCGGTCAGGCCGCAGTGGGCAGACTGGGTAACCTGGCGAACCTGGGGCTGCATGCCGGTACCTTCGCCACCGGTGGCACTGCAGGCTGTCAGCATCGCAGCGGTTAAAGGCACAAAGAAAAACCGGGCAAAACGTAGTGTCATTGTGTGATCCTGGGTCGGCTTTCATCATCGGCCGGAGCGCGGTCCCGCTCGGGTGAGATCAAACGGTAACCCTGAAAGCCCGGCCGGGGCAACACGTCGGGCGTGGCGGCAGAAATCGTCGGGCGGGTAAAACTGGTGGTCATCCGGATATCCAACAGGCTTTGCCCCTCCTCAATCGTAATTACCTCCCGCAAACCGGATATCGGGTACTCGGCGCAGGCCTCGCCAGGCTGACAGATTATGCCGTCGCCATCGATATCCGTGCCCGCCACCAAAAAGTAGTCGCCCGGACTGACTTCATTCAGCCGGCGCGGCTCCTCGCCGTCATCGGCATCAAAGCGGAAGCGATAACTTCCCTCAGAGGCTTCAACGGCTACCTGGGCCTCGGCCCAGTAGAATCCATCGTCATCCGGAGTGGTGTCTACCAGCAGGACGAAGTGGGTGCCGGCGTTCCGGGCCTGTTCGTCGCTGATGAGCTGGGCTATGACAGGAATGCGCAGGCTACGCGGGGTTCCATCATCTTTATAGGACACGCTGATATCACCTCGGTAAGCCTTATCCGGCTCGATCTCCGACTCCACCAATGATACGTGGAACACATACTGTTCGTTCTCAAGGGTCGGTTGAGTTGAGCTCAGCCAGACCAGGTTTTCGGTAAGAACAACGTCAGAAATTACCCCTTCACCAATCTGGTTCAGGGTCACCGTCGCACTCGTCGCTCCCTCATTGCTGAGCGAAACCTGAGAGGGTGATGGAGACAAAATCGTCACGTTGCCGTCCAGATTTGCCTGAAGCGCCTTGGCGGCATCAAGAACGCCATAGCCCAGCTGATCATTCCGGCTTCCCGGAAAATCGGTGAGTTCGCCGCTTTCCAGCAGGGCTCGGACGTCGCTGTAGGTGAGCGCACGTTCCTGAGCGTTCACCTGCGCTTTCAACAGTGCCATGACACCAGACACATGCGGAGTAGCCATAGACGTACCCTGAAGCCCGGTATAACTGGCAACAAACTGGCCGTCCTGCTCTACCGCACTGGTGCTCCAGATCACATCGGCCCGGCCATCGTTATTGCCATCCCGGCTGGCATCCCCACCGGGTGCTGCCAGATCAATCCAGCTGCCAAAATTTGAATAAGACGCCAGTCGCCCACCAGCATCTACGGCGCTGACCGCCAGCACGTTAGGCGATGCCGCCGGGAAAGACTGCGTGGAAGTTGCCGAGTTTCCTGCTGCGCCGACAAAGATCATGCCTCGCCCCACCCCGAAGGCAATGGCGTCTTCCAGGGCCTGGATACGAGGCAAACCGCCGAGGCTCAGATTGACGACATCGGCCCTCGGAGAGTTCAGAACCGGAGATTGACCTGTCACCCAACGTATAGCATCAATCAGGTCGGTGGATGAGCCGGCTCCACCCTCACCGAGAACGCGCACGGGTACGATTTTGGAACCGAAGGCAACGCCTCCAATACCATCTCCATTAACGACTGCCGCAACCGTCCCCGCCACATGGGTTCCATGGAAAACGCTGGCACCGACACTGCTACCAGGGTCTTCCGGATAATTGTCACCATCGACAAAGTCCCTGCCCGGGATTACGTTCTCGTTCAAGTCCGGATGCCAGGACGTCACTCCACGGGGGCTAAACAAACCACTATCCAGCACCGCTACCTCAACATCCTGACCACCATCCGACGCCAACTGCCAGGCACCCGGCCCATTGATCAGGTCGTAATGCCACTGCAAACGGTATAGAGGTTCATCCACCGGCGAGCTCTGCATGCTCGACATGGTGTAGTTGGGCACCGCATCTTTCACTCCCGGCATCTGCCGAAGCTGGGTAACCCAGGACAAGGTTTCCGCCTGCCTCTGAGTCGCACTGACAGCACGGGAAGAAGCCTGAGCCGGCATCCGCATCAACCAGTCCGAACCACCCAGATGCCGCTCAGCATTGGCCATACCGGTCGCCAGCGTGGACATGGTTCCAGAGTCGGTTGTATCCAGAGTGACAATGGCCTGGCCGGGGAGGAATTGGTGATCCGGCCAGTCAAGACTTAGGTTATCGAGTTGGGTGTCGGCCGCTTTAACCAGCACATAGCGGGCGGGACCGCCCCCGTTGGCCACAGTGACCTCAACAGAGTAATTCCGTTCCGGGGCGCCGCTATCTAGGGTCACGCTAACTGAAGGCTTGCCCGCCTCGGTCTCCTCTGCCCCATAGAGAATCCCTCCGGCGGTAACACGCAACCCAAGTTCCGCATTGCCGTCACGGCCACCAAAATTTCTCAGAATCACCGTTTCACCCGGCCCCATCGGCACAGTGAAAGTATCTACCGGGTCTGCCGCGTAACTGAACAACTGCCCGTTCAGCAGCGGATAGGAACCGCTACCTGAGCTGACATAGCCTGCCAGAACAAAACTGGCCGGCAGGGTTTGGGCACCCGAAGCGGGGCTGGCATCGGTAAACCGCAACTGATCCATCGTGTCCTGATCAATCCGGCTACCAGATTCGATACTGATGACGCCAGACAACGGGCCAAGATCAATGGCCGGAGGCTGGGAATCGGAGCTTCCGGAACCACCACCGCATCCTGCGAACAACACCACTCCCGAGAGCACAAGATACTGCGGCAATGTTCTTTTCACGGTCACCCTCTTTGCCTGTTTTTTATGAACGTCCTTATCCATACGCAAACTATAGGTCAAAAGTTCCAAAATCGTTTAATCCCGGCCCGGGGAAAATGAGCGCGAGGATGGAGGAGCAGGTTGGAGGGGCTTTCCGAAACACGCTGTGAATACATCCCTGTACGCTCCGCTCCGCCATCCATGGCTCCGCAGGGTTTCAGAAAGCCCCTCCAACCTTCTCCCTCCCCCAACATTTGCGGTCAACCAAAACAAGAAAACCCGTGAAGCAGAACTCCACGGGCTTCCGGTCTTCACGCCAACTACAAGGCGTAGAACAGCATCGGCACAAAGGCCACCAGCAGCAAGCTGGGTATCATCACCGCCAGCGGCAACAGCAGGCGCTGATAACGGTGCCAGAAGGTACCGGTGCGCTCTGCCGCCAGCACTTCAGTCTCACCAACCACCTGCCGCGTTAACAGATGGTTCAAGGCCACAGGCGGGCTCAGATAACCCAGCTCGAAGGCCACCAGACACACAATCCAGAAGTGCAGCGGGTCTACGCCAATCTGAATTGCTGGCTGGGCGATGGTGGCGGATACCAGAATCACCGCACCGAACGGGTCCATCACCATGCCGATCAGCGTCAGCATCACAACGATCACCATCATGGCAATCCAGGGGCTGGTCAGGGTCTCCGGGAAAATCGCGTGGACAATGTCGGAGCGCTCCAGAATACCGCCCAGGCAGATGGAGAACCCGATCAGGGCCAGCAGCGCTCCAATGTGAACGGCTGAATCACTGGCGGCATTGCTGCTGCGCTCAAAGAATGTCTGCATCCGGGAGACGGAAAGTTCCTTGCTCTCCCTGCCGGAGTCCAGCACCACCAGGGCCAGCATAACCAGCGGCAGAATCATCGGTGCACTGTATTCGTTGAACTTCAGGCCCAAGACCACCCAGATAGCAAAGATGACAGCGGCAGCGGTCAATGCATAAGGCACCAGTGGCAACAGTTGCTTCAGCGCAAGACGGAAAGCGCCCGGTGCCGGCTTAGGCTTCCAGTTACCCTCGGTCTTGCACACGATGAACGAGAACAGGCTAGCAGACAGAATGAACACCCAGAAGCCCCACCCGTACATTTCAGAGGTGGTCACTTCTTTGTTCAGCGCTGCAATAACCACAATCAGCAAGCATGGGTTGAGCACCACGCCCAGACTACCGGACATAGCCGTCGTCGCCAGGGAAAGCTGCCGCCCGGCACCGGCCTTGCGCAGTTCGTCATACACCACACCACCTACAGCCAGGATGAAGATACCGGAGGCGCCGGTGAAGGCGGTCGGAAAGGCGGTGGCAAAAATGATCACCGAGGCCAGCATGGGCGCTGGCAGGTTGAACGGTTTGACAATATTCAGCAACAGTTCGGGCACACGAGTCTGCTTGAGCATCATGCCCACCAAAACGTACAAGCCGATGTTGATGAACATGGAGGACAGGTTCGCCATCATGCCAAAGTAGATCGCCAGTCCCGAAGTGTAGCCGTCCACAAAAAAGAAGTAGGACATGGCGATCAAGCCCATGATGCAGTACAGGGGGATGACCAGACCGGAGGACAGGTTGAGGCTACCCGGCTTCATGCGCTCGGGAATATGGAAGAAACGAATGGCATTGATCACCATGAACATACCGAACACGCCGGCCCAAGCATATTGCAGAATCATCGTGCTCTCAGTGCCGGGCGATGTCGATAATCTCCCGAGATAGGCGTTGAGTGACAACACCATCAAACCGTTTACGATAAACTGGACTCCCTGGCTGAGCCGCCACTCCGACCTGTTGCGTGAGAGGCGCAGGGCAATATGGTCTGCATCGAGCGCGGAGATCGCAGCTGCCATGGCAAACATGGCAATAAACAGGTACTTGGTCAGCTCAATGTTATCAAGCAGAAAACCGGCCAAGCCCTGCTCAACACTCTTGTAAACTCCCAGCGCCCAGGTGGCGTGCTTCTGGTTCTCGGCAAACTGCAGGTGCCGCTGCTCGCACAAGGCCAGATTGCTTTCCAGTGATTGGCGAAGTGCCTCGGCATTGGGCGGCGAGCTGAACAGGTCGTCCGGGTCTGGCTTGTAGGCCTGGAGCCTTCGTTCCACCTCGGCCTCCACATCCATAAACATATTACAGGTGGGCTCCGTGGCATCCGGATTCAGCAGGTAATAGTTCGGCCAGACCTGCTCCCCTACCCACAACAACCGGGAATGAAGAGAATTCCCCATCCCCAGAAGCAGGGTCGATAGCAGCAGTAGCAAGAGAATAACCCCATGCATCCTGTGCACGGGGTACAGCGTCCTTGCTCCTGAGGCAGTCATCGCGCGCCAATTCATGTGCTTTTCTCCGATTATTCCCGGTTGTCAGCCGTGCACTCAGACGCACCCGGATTGCTGGCGCAGCGAATATTGCTCAAAAGGTTCATCATGCGCGGGTCGTAAACACTCGGGGCGCCATTGACACCATCACGCATTTCCAGACGATTCTCGCGGAACATTTCCTGGTAGCCGACAATGTCTTCATCCGGAATTCTTATCCATTGCTCTTCAGGAATGGCTTTTTCCTGACTTTCGATAAGGCTCATCGCCTGAGAGAACATACCCCAGGCAACTTCCCGCGATTTCTGAGCAGCTTCATCACTCAGTGCGCCTTCGCGGGCAACAATCTGGATAGTCAGTTGGGCCAGGGGATAATCGACGATACCGCCTTTGTCTCCAATGCCCTTGTAGAGCTCCAGTGCCTCGTAGGCAAACGCCGGAGCATAGGCGGCATCCACGGAACCATTATTGAACTTGCCGGCAAAGTTGGTAATGTCGGAGGGAACCACCGTCGCTTTCACATAATTGACCATATGAATGGCGTCGCGCTGGTAATCCAGAGTGGCCATTCGCTTACCCGCCAGCTTGGCGGCGGTATTGATGTTTCTGTCGTTAACGAACAGGTAGCCGGCCCCTGCGGGAACAATACCCAACACCTCGTAACCCTCAGACTTCATCAACGACGCGGCCCGTGGCTGAACGATGGTCGCCAGCAGAGTTTCCAGGTCGTTGTAGGTAGGAATCGCGCCCACCGCACTGACGCTGCCGGTGAACCGATTAAACGGCCGGATACGAATATCAGTGGCCGCAACAGCGTCACACTGGCCGGCATTGAAATCGCCAACGGCTACACCTTCATCAGTGTAGGGGCGAAGGTTGAAGTCCACTCCGTGGGCCCTCATTTCAAGTGCGTAGTCTTTGACCAGATTGTATACGTCGCCATTAGCGCCGATAACGTCAAACACACACATGGAAACTGTTTGGGCGGATGCCAATGGAGCAGCAACTGCCAGCGACAGGGCAGCAAGGGTTTTGCGGATCATAACGACCTCCGGGTCATTCTTGTGTTTGTAGATCAATCAGTGCGTAATCGGACGATTGCGTTAAAGCAACCCATCCAGATCCATGATTTCAATATTCTCTCGCTCGCGTTCAGGGCTCATCTTGCCGAAGAAGTTACGTGGCGTGCGATGGCCATACTCGGCGGTCCAGTGCTTATCAGAGGAGAACTGAACCATGGTGTAGGCTACTTCATCCAACAACCTGTAGTCGTCCCAAACGTTGATTCGGCCCTCGGAATCAGCGAAGCTCGCAATCGCACTCGCAAGCACATCCGGGCGCCCAAAGGTTTCGGCAGCCAAAACCTGCACCGCATGGGGTACACGCATACCAGCCTCTACACCCATCTCGCTGCTGTTATCAAGCACCTGCCAGGGGTCCGGCGACAGCTCAGGACGGGTATCTGGCAGCAGCAACCAGACCATTGCCCGCACAGCGTTAGGCAGCCCAGCCCATTTTTCATTGTCAAGGCACTGGAGGGCACGTTCCGTCCGGGGCGCAATATTGCGGGGCACACCGGCAAGCGCACCGGAATTGGCGTCGTTCACAATCGCCTGCATACCCGTCAGCAAACCGAGCAAAAAGGTCAGCTCATCTTGGTCGGTGAACAGGAACGGGCATTCGAGGGGTTCTGCAGATGGGTCAAAGTCATAGGCAGCCATCGCGCGCAGGTAAGAGCTATACCGGCGCTCAGCCGTTCTTGCATACAAACGCTTAGACCGCTCACGAGCGTCCCTCGCAGCCGGGACATCACTGTTGTACCGAGCCCGCAGGTAATCAAGCTCGGCATCCCAGGCGCGGTATTCCATGCAATTGCCCGCCAACAGCATCAGCAAGGCGCCGGTAGTGTCCGGGGGAGACGTTACCCTTGAGAATGAGTACACCAGTGGGTCGGTACCCTCACCCAGTGCGCAGGCCATTTCTGTGTCTGACATCTGCAACACGTAGGGTGTAGCCTCAGACTCCGCGTAGCCAGAAATCACCATGCCGGTGGTGGAGTATATCGGGTTCGCAGAGCAGCCGGCCAGCGCCACGGCCAGCCCTGCAAGTACAAACTTCTTGACCAAGGCTGAACCTCGGCCCAATAGAAAAACCTCTGGATTGAACATAATTTGACCTGTCTAGCTTTGTTATTGTCAGCAAGGGATGACGAGTGTTTTTATCACAATTTTTTCTCGCCAAACGGGTAACCAGAGCCTCTACAACCAATGCTCAGAACGCCCCAAGGAACCGATTTCTACGGCGCGAAGAATGCTTTGATTTTTGTCAGACAAGAATGGCTGGAATGACGAAAACAATAAGCCGATCAGGCCAATGGCCCACAAGGGAAGCATGGAAAATATAATTAAATTATAATAAACAATAGGTTATGAATCCGGCCTATTACTACAACCCGAGCATTACCATCACCTGGTCGGTCAGCCCATCCAGTGTCAGATCACCCCGTTCCGGCTTGTACCAGGTCACAGTCCAGCTCAGCGCACCGGTCAGCATACGCCGAACGATAAAGGGTTCCGCTTTGAGTTGCCCGAGCCCGCTAAGCTCCTCCAGAACGGACAGCCAGAGCCCTTCATAAATCTCACGCAATTCCAGCACCAGGCCTTGAGAGCTCTCAGAGAGGCTGCGCCATTCATAGACCAGCACCGCCATCGCCTCGCCGGTCTGGCCATTGATGGATTCCAGCTCGCTGCGCACCAGAGCCCTAAGTTTGTCCCGGGCCGATTCCTCGCTGTCGGCAGCCGCCTGCATCAACGCGGTGTTGAGCCGAATGGTCTCAACCATGACGGCTTTGAGAATTTCTTCTTTGGAGCGGAAGTGATGAAACAGGCTACCGGACTGGATGCCGACCGCTGCTGCCAGATCGCGCACGGTAGTGCGCTCATACCCTTTATCCCGGAACAACCTAGCCGCCTCTTTCAACAAGCGGCCGCGAGCACTGGTGGGGTCGGAAACAAGCTGCTCGGTAATCAGGGATTGAAGGATCTGGTTCTGGTTCACAAAGGCCATCCGGTTGTCTTGGTGGGACTTTTTATTCTACCTGAGATTTGCCTGTTTACAAACCAAGCGCTTGCTTGGTATTGTCATTCTCAACGTTGGATAACTTCCCGCCGACGCGGGCTTCACAACAAGGCCAAGAACATGTCACACGCCAACAAAACCATCCGCATCGGTTGCTCTGCCGCGTTCTGGGGCGACACTGAAACCGCCGCCGCCCAACTGGTGCGCCAGGGAAATATCGATTATCTGGTGGCCGATTACCTGGCCGAGATCACCATGTCGATCATGGCCGGCCAGAAGATGAAAGACCCGACCCAGGGCTATGCCCGGGATTTTGTACAAACGGTGATGGCGCCCCTATTGGGAGAGATAAAAGAAAAGGGCGTCCGGGTGCTGGCCAACGCTGGCGGTGTTAACCCGGTGGCTTGCCGAGATGCACTCCAGGCCCTGTGCGAAAAAGCGGGTGTCGACCTGAAAATTGCCCTGGTGCTGGGCGACGACCTGTTAATGAAGAAAAAGAAGCTGGCCGATGCCGTTATCACCGAGATGACCACCGGCCAGCCCTTCCCCGCCATGATGGTCAGTTTGAATGCCTATCTGGGCGCGCCTGGCCTGGTAGCTGCCTTGGAACAGGGTGCTGACATCATTATTACCGGCCGGGTGGCGGACAGCGCGCTGGTGCTGGCGCCGCTGGTGCATGAATTCGGCTGGGCCTGGAACGATTACGACAAGCTGGCCCAGGGCAGCCTGGCCGGGCATTTGCTGGAATGCGGCGCCCAGTCGACCGGCGGTAATTTCACCGATTGGGAACTGGTGGCTGACGGCTACGCCAATATGGGCTTCCCCATTGCTGAAGTGAACGCCTCCGGCGATTTTGTGATGACCAAGCCCGAGGGCACCGGCGGCCTGGTCAGCCGGGGCACGGTAAGCGAGCAGCTGGTGTATGAGATTGGTGATCCAAGGGCCTATCTGTTGCCCGACGTTACCTGCGATTTCACCCAGGTTGCGCTTGAGGAAATCGGTAAGGATCAGGTTCGCGTTTCCGGTGCCAAAGGTCTGCCACCTACCAACAGTTACAAGGTTTCCGGCACCTGGCCGGATGGTTTCAAGTGCACGGTCACGTTCCTGCTGGCCGGCCTGGATGCCCGCGCCAAGGCACAACGGGTAGCGGAGGCCATTCTGGCCAAAACGTCGGCGATGTTTGCCGAGCGGAGCCTGCCGGACTATTCCGAAACCAGTATCGAATTGCTGGGTACCGAAACCACCTATGGCGAACATGGCAAGGGCGACCAATGCCGGGAGGTAGTGGTGAAGATTGCTACTGCCCATCCCAAAAAAGAGGCACTGGTGCTGTTTTCACGGGAGATTGCCCAGGCGGCCACCGGGATGGCACCCGGCATCACGGGTATTGTCGGCGGCCGGCCGACGGTGTGGCCGAAGATTCGTTTGTTCTCCTGCCTGGTACCAAAATCGGAAGTGGCGGTTTCGGTGGATTTGGCTGGCGAGAAGTCTGAGGTGGTGGTCTCAACCGAGGGTGGTTTCGAGCCAGGTGCTCTGGCGGCTGAGCCGGACTCTCGGATGGAGGTGGCGGCGGATACTACGGTGCCTTTGATCAAGCTCGCTTGGGCGCGGTCCGGGGATAAGGGCGATCACAGCAATATCGGGGTGATTGCGCGGGATCCGGAGTATGTTCCTTATATTGAGGCGGCGTTGACGGAGCAGGCGGTGGCGCAGTGGATGTCGCATACGCTGAATCCGGAGTCTGGCAAGGTGACGCGTTGGTCTATGCCAGGGTTGCATGCGTTCAACTTTTTGCTGGAGCACAGTCTTGGGGGCGGTGGTGTGGCGTCGCTTCGGATTGATCCGCAGGGTAAGGCCTTTGCGCAGCAGCTGTTGGAGTTTCCGGTGCCTGTGCCTTCTAACTTGGTGCAGCAATGAACACAGTCATCTGGTTGCGGAGTACGCACCCCGCTGAGGGAGAGCCTTACAAAAAACGCTCCTTCGGCACTTCCCTGTGGCGCTTGGGCTCCGCCATCCTTGGCTCCGCACATTTTTGTAAGGCTCTCCCCCAGCGAGGTGCCCCAACCTTTTACGTGGATTCAGTTTATTCGGATAAGGATTTTTTATGAGTTATCAGTCTGTTCTTCGGCCGGGGTTGTTTGAAGGCCAGGTATTTATTGTGACCGGCGGCGGTTCCGGCATTGGCCGTTGTACCGCCCATGAATTGGCCGCTCTGGGTGCTCGGGTGGCGCTGGTGGGTCGTAAGCAGGAAAAGGTGGACGCGGTTAAGGCCGAGATTGAGGAAGACGGCGGCATTGCCAGTGCTCATGCCTGCGATATTCGTGAGGAGGAGTCGGTCAAGGCGACGGTGAAGGCCGTTATCGAGACCCACGGTGGGCTGAACGGGGTGGTGAACAACGCCGGCGGGCAGTTTGCGTCTCCGCTGACGGGGATTAACCAGAAGGGTTGGGAAACCGTGGTGCGGACGAATCTGACCGGTGGTTTTCTGATTTCCCGGGAGGCCTATACCCAGGCGTTGAGTAAGACCGGCGGTTCGATTGTGAACATTGTGGCGGATATGTGGGGCGGCATGCCCGGCATGGGCCACTCTGGCGCGGCTCGGGCCGGGATGGTGAATTTTACTCAGACGGCGGCGGTTGAGTGGGCGCCGTCCGGGGTTCGGGTGAATGCGGTGGCGCCGGGGTGGATTGCGTCCAGTGGGATGGATAACTACCCGGCCCATATGAAGTCGTGGATTCGTAGCCTGGCGGATGCGGTGCCGATCAAGCGGATGGGTACGGAATCGGAGGTGAGTTCGGCGATCTGTTTCCTACTTAGCCCGGGCGCGGCGTTTATCAGTGGCGATTGTCTGCGGATTGATGGCGCGGCGTCTCAGGGCGGGCGCGTGTGGCCGATGCCCAAGGCCAAGAATAACGAGCCCTATAACGGTTTCCACCGGGCGGTAACGCCGAAAGTATTGAGTGACGACTGAGGATTTCCCATGCAGGTACTGGAAACAACAATAAGCCCCCAGTCCGACGAGTTCCGGGCCAATGTAGAGGCCATGGAAGCCCACATCACCACTTTTCGGGACGTGGAGCAGAAGATTCTGGACCTGGCGGAATCGGCCCGGGAGAAGTTTACCAAGCGCGGTAAGCTGCTGCCGAGGGATCGCATCAATCGGCTGCTGGATCGTGGCAGTGAATTCCTGGAGCTGTGCTCCCTGGCCGGTTACAAGATGCACGATGACAAAGACGGCTCCATGGCTGGTGGCGGGATTATTGCCGGTATAGGCCAGGTATCAGGTGTTCGTTGCCTGGTGGTCGCCAGTAACAGCGCCATCAAGGGTGGCACCATTACCCCTGCAGGTCTGGATAAGACCCTGCGCCTTCAGCAGATTGCCATGGAGAACAAGCTGCCGGTGGTGTCCTTGTCCGAATCCGGCGGCGCTAACCTGAACTACGCCACCGACATTTTCGTGCTCGGTGCCCGGGGCTTTGCCAATCAGGCGCGGATGTCCGCAGCGGGCATTCCGCAAGTGACGGTGGTGCATGGCAATGCCACCGCCGGCGGTGCCTATCAGCCGGGCCTGTCGGATTATGTGATCACTGTGCGTGAGCAGGCCAAGATGTTCCTGGCAGGCCCGCCTCTGTTGAAAGCGGCCACCGGCGAAGTCGCCACCGATGAAGAACTCGGCGGCGCAGAAATGCACGCCACCGTGGCCGGCACTGCTGAATATCTGGCAGAGGACGACGCCGACGGCATCCGCCAGGCTCGTGAAATCCTCGGTGCCCTGCCCTGGAACGAAAACCTGCCGCTGAGGCAGGAACCGCAGTGGGATGAGCCGCTTTATCCGGCCGAAGAGCTGTTGGGCGTGATTCCTTCCGACGCCAAGAAACCCTACGACGTGCGCGAGATCCTCGCCCGGATCGCCGATGGCTCCCGATTCCTGGATTTCAAGAACGATTACGACAACCAGACCGTATGCGGCACCATCCGCATCCACGGCCACAGTGTCGGCATCATTGGCAACAATGGCCCGATCACACCGGCCGGTTCCACCAAGGCGGCGCAGTTTATCCAGCTCTGCGACCAGGCAGGCACGCCTATCCTGTTTCTGCATAACACCACTGGCTTTATGGTGGGCACGCACTCGGAACAGAACGGCATCATCAAGCACGGGTCCAAGATGATTCAGGCCGTGGCCAACTGCCGGGTGCCAAAACTCGCCGTGGTCGTCGGCGGTTCCTACGGCGCCGGCAACTACGCCATGTGCGGCCGGGGCCTGGATCCGAGATTCATCTTCGCCTGGCCCAACAGCCGCACCGCCGTCATGGGTCCGGCCCAGGCCGGCAAGGTGATGCGCATCGTGGCGGAAGACAAGCAACGCAAAAGCGGAATAGAACCGGACGAGAAAACCCTGGCGTTTCTGGAACAGGCCACCGCCAAGAAACTCGAAGACGGCTCCACGGCCCTGTTCGGTACCGCACGGCTGTGGGACGACGGTTTGATCGATCCACGGGATACCCGGCGCGTGCTGGCCATGGCGCTGTCTGTTTGCCGCGAAGCCGAACAACGACAACTGCGACCCAACGTTTACGGCGTCGCCCGCTTCTGATTTCCACACTGATTTACTGGGAGAACAACAATGAAATTCACAGCCGAACACGAAGCCCTTAGAAAAACTGTCCGCGATTTCGTGGAAAAGGAAATCAACCCACACTGCGACGAATGGGAAGAAGCCGGCGAGTTTCCGATTCACGACCTGTTCAAGAAGCTCGGCAACCTGGGCCTGCTGGGTATCCAGAAGCCGGAAGAATACGGCGGCATGGGACTGGATTACAGCTACAACCTGGTGGCGGCCGAGGAGCTCGGCATGGCCAAATGTGGCGGCGTGCCGTTGGCCGTGGGCGTGCAGACCGACATGTGTACACCTGCTATCGCCCGCTTCGGGTCCGACGAACTCAAACGGGATTTCCTGGCCCCGGCCATCGCTGGCGACATGGTGGGCTGTATCGGTGTCAGTGAAGTAGGCGCAGGTTCCGACGTGGCCGGCCTGAAGACCACAGCCAGGAAAGACGGCGATGACTACGTCATCAACGGCTCCAAGATGTGGATCACCAACTCCCCGAAAGCCGACTTCATGTGTCTGCTGGCCAACACCAGCGACGACAAGCCCCACAAGAACAAGACCCTGATCATCGTGCCCATGAACACGCCGGGCATCAGCTTTAGCCCGCACCTGAACAAGCTGGGCATGCGTTCCTCTGAAACGGCCCAGGTGTTCTTTGACGACGTGCGCGTACCCCAGCGCAACCGCATTGGCGCCGAGGGCACCGGCTTTATGATGCAGATGGTGCAGTTTCAGGAGGAGCGTTTGTGGGGCGCGGCTAATGTGATCAAGGCGCTGGAAAACTGCGTTACCCAGACCATCGAATACTGCCGCGAGCGCAAGACATTTGGTCAGCCGCTGATCGACAACCAGTACATCCACTTCCGCCTGGCGGAGTTGCAGACCGAGATCGAAGCGCTGCGGGCGCTGACTTATCAGGCCTGTGAGCTGCATGTTGAAGGTAAGGATGTGACCAAGCTGGCGTCTATGGCCAAACTGAAAGCAGGCCGTTTGGGCCGGGAAGTAACCGACACCTGCCTGCAGTTCTGGGGTGGCAACGGCTACATGTGGGATAACCCCCTGTCACGGGCTTACCGCGATGTGCGACTGGTCTCCATCGGCGGCGGCGCCGACGAAATCATGCTGGGCATTATCTGCAAGCTGATGGGTACCTTGCCTGGCAAAAAACGCGACTAACGTTGTGCAAGGCCTTGTGGGCAGGTAGGGCTTGGCGGAGGGCCATGAGGCGGGGATCCCTTTTCGGGACACGCCTACAAGCACTTCCCTGTGGGCTCGTTTCGGGCCGTCCATGGCCCTCAACGGTCCCGAAAAGGGATCCCCGCCTCACAGCCCCGAACATTTTACGTGGAGTCCTTTTATGGAACAGCAATTACCACAGTGTGAAACCCTGACTCTCGAAAAACAGGGCCCGACGCTGCTCATTACGATTAACAGACCCGACGTTCGCAACGCCATGAGCCTCCACATGGTCGCGGAACTGTCCACCGTGTTCAGCGAAGTCGAACACGACCAAAGCATCCGAGCCGTCGTCATCCGCGGCGCCGGTGGACACTTCTGCGCCGGCGGCGATATCAAAGACATGGCCGGTGCCCGGGGCCAGAAAGCCGGAGAAGGCCGCGACGACCCGTTCTACAAACTCAACCGCGCCTTCGGCCAGATGATCCAGCAGGTCAACGAATCCGCCAAAGTCGTCATTGCCATCACCGAAGGCGCCGTCATGGGCGGAGGCTTCGGCCTGGCCTGCGTCTCTGACCTCGCCATCGCCGGCCCGACAGCCAAGTTCGGCATGCCGGAAACCACCCTCGGCGTCATCCCGGCCCAGATCGCCCCGTTCGTTGTAGAACGCATCGGCCTGACCCAGGCCCGTCGACTGGCCCTGTTGGGATTGAGAATCGACGCAGCAGAAGCCTGCGCACTCGGCATCGTTCACCAGGTCGCCGAATCCGAAGAACAACTCAGCGACATGCTCAACCAGGCCCTGGAACGTGTCCGCCTGTGCGCCCCAAATGCCACGGCAGAAACCAAAGCCTTGCTGCACCGGGTCGGCCACGAAGCCATGGCCGGCTTGCTGGATGACGCCGCCGAGAAATTCGCCGCAGCCATCCGGGGGCCGGAGGGCATGGAAGGCACCATGGCGTTCATGCAAAAGCGTGAGCCAAAGTGGGTCGGCAACGAAAGCTAATCAACAACAAGAAGCAACAGCAGCAGACTGCTTGCACAACATGTCTGCAGGCACGAACAAAGTCAGCGGGAGCGCCGCTGGCGGGGAGGGCCTCCGGAAAATCTCGGAGGCCATGGATGGCCGGAGCGAAGCGCACACGGATGTGCTCGTAGCGTTTTTCCGGAGGCCCTCCCCGCCAACGGTGCGCACGAGCACCCAAACACGCAGGCGCGTATCAAGGCAGGTGACATACAAATGCTAAAAAAACTACTCATCGCTAACCGTGGCGAAATCGCCGTCCGGGTCATCCAGACAGCCAAGGCGTTGGGCTACCGAACCGTTGCCGTCTACTCCGAAGCCGACGCCAACGCCCTACACGTTGAACAAGCCGACGAAGCCGTCTGCATAGGCCCGGCACAAGTGGCCGCCTCCTACCTGAACGCCGACGCCATCCTCGATGCCGCAAAGAAAACCGGCGCCGACTGCATCCACCCCGGCTACGGCTTTCTCTCCGAAAACGCCGGCTTCGCCAAAGCCATCAAACAAGCCGGCCTCACCTTCGTAGGCCCACCCGAAAACGCCATCGAACTCATGGGCAGCAAACGCCGTTCAAAAATCGCCATGCAGGAAGCCGGCGTTCCCGTGGTCCCCGGCTTTGAGGGTAACAACGCAACCGACAACGAACTCATCAAAGCCGCCAAAGACATCGGCTACCCCCTCATGCTCAAAGCCTCCGCCGGCGGCGGTGGCCGGGGCATGCGCCTGGTTGAGAGTGAAAGCGAGCTGGCCGACAACATCAAACGGGCCCGCTCAGAAGCCAAACAGGCCTTTGGCGACGACGAACTGATCATTGAAAAAGCCGTTATCGAACCCCGGCACGTGGAAATTCAGGTGTTCGCTGACCGCCACGGCAACGCCGTCTACCTGGGCGAACGGGACTGCTCCGTACAGCGCCGACACCAGAAAGTGGTTGAAGAAGCGCCCTCACCCTTTGTCACCCCGGAGCTGCGTAAAGCCATGGGCGAAGCGGCCGTCAAAGCCGCCCTGGCCTGCGGCTATGAAGGTGCCGGCACCGTCGAATTCCTGGTAGACAAAGACCGCAACTTCTACTTCCTGGAAATGAACACCCGCCTGCAGGTGGAACACCCGGTCACCGAACTGATCACCGGTCAGGACCTGGTGGCCTGGCAGCTGATGGTCGCCGAAGGCCGGCCACTGCCGCTGGCCCAAGACAACATAGAACTCAACGGCCACGCCATCGAAGTGCGCCTGTACGCCGAAGACCCGGCCAGCGGCTTTACCCCGCAAACCGGCACCCTGCACCAGTTCATTCCTGCCGAGGGCGAAGGCCTGCGCTACGACAGCGGCGTGCGATCCGGTGATGAAGTCAGCCCCCACTATGACCCCATGCTGGCGAAAGTCATCGCCTGGGGCCAGAACCGGGACGAGGCGCGCCGCCGACTCATTCGCGCACTGGAGGACACCACGGTGTTCGGGGTGACTACCAACCGACATTTCCTGAGTCGCATCATCGCCAATGACACTTTTGGTGCAGGTGAAGCCACCACGGCCTTCCTGCAGCAGGCATTCAAGGACGATCCGTCACTGGTACCCCAGCCGCTCACCATCCGCGAACTGGCGCTGGGCGCCTGCGTTCTCAGCCTGAGCGGTAAAGGGCAGGAAGGCTGGAGCAACGCCCCGGCCACGGTCATGCCCATGAAGCTGGAAACTCAGGATGAAAGCCTGGAACTGCTGGTCCGCCACACCGGCCACACTCTGCAGGTATCCCACGGCGAAGAGCATTATGAACTGCAGCTGCAAAGTCACGAAACTGGCCTGCTATGCATTATCGACAATGGGATTCGTCAGCGGTGCCAATACTACCGGAGCGGAGATTCCCTATATTTGCAGGCACTCGGGCGCTCCTGGTTGGTTCGGGACATCACCCACCAGCCGGCACAGGGCGCCCAGGGCGCCGGCAGCGGTAAGGTACAGGCCAGCATGGATGGCGCCATCATCGATGTGCTGGTGGCCGAGGGCGATCAGGTTGAACAGGGCCAGACCCTGGTGATTCTGGAAGCCATGAAAATGGAGCACCCGGTAAAAGCCGATCGCAGCGGCACAGTCGGCCAACTGCTCGCCCGGCAGGGTGACCAGGTTAAACGGGGCCAACTGCTGGTTCAGGTAGAAGTGAACGAGGAGGCTGACGCATGAGCCGACTCAATCAACGTACCGTGTTCATCACCGGCGGCAGCCGAGGCATTGGCCGCGCCATTGCTCTGGCCTGCGCCCGGGAAGGGGCCAATGTGGTGATTGGCGCCAAGACCGATACACCGCATGCGAAGTTACCGGGCACCATTCACACCGTAGCGGAGGAAATCCGCAACGCCGGCGGCCAGGCGCTACCCCTGGTGCTGGATGTGCGGGATGAACGGCAGGTACAGCAACGGATGCAAGAAGCCGCCGATCATTTCGGCGGCATCGACGCACTGGTGAACAACGCCGGCGCCATCCGCCTGACCGGTGTGGAAAACCTGAAGGTAAGCCGCTACGACCTGATGCACCAGGTCAATGCCCGGGCGGTGTTCACTTGCAGCCAGGCTGCCCTGCCCTGGCTGAAGGAATCCGGTGGCCACATCCTGAGCCTGTCACCGCCTCTGAACCTGGACACCCGGTGGTTTGCCCAATATGGGCCTTACACCACCACAAAATATGCCATGACCATGCTCAGCATGGGTATGGCCGAGGAATTCCGCCGCTATGGTATCGCTGTTAACTGCCTGTGGCCGAAAACGCTGATTGCCACCGCCGCCATCGAGTACGAAGTTGGCGGGCCCCAGCTCATGGCTCAGGGGCGCAAGCCAGAGATCATGGCAGATGCCGCAGTGAGCATCCTTTCCCGTACAGCAGAGGAATTGACGGGGCAGGCGCTGATTGATGAAGAGGTACTTCGTCAGGATGGCGTGGAAGATTTTGAACACTACCGGTACGCCCAGGGCGATAAACCGCTGCTGCCGGATCTGTTCCTGGATTAGCCGCGGGGCTCTGTGTTGCTCCGCGGTTCAAAACTGATAAAGACAATGACGACTGAAACGGAAGCAACATGAGCCAAGACATCGTAACCGCGCGCGACATCCTACGCAGCCTGCCGACGGTACTGAAAAAGTTTCCCTATGTGGCAAAGGGGCTTTATTACTACCGGCTGAAGGACGACAACAAAGACCTGACGCTGGGTCGGCTGGTTGAACGCAATGCTGACAAATACCCCCATCGCCCGGCCATTCTGTTTGATGATCGCACCATTACCTGGTCAGAGCTCGACGCCTGGAGCAATCGGATTGCCCACTACCTGAAAGACCAGGGACTGGTGAAGGGCGACGCCATTGCCGTACTACTGGATAACCGGCCGGAACTTCTGGCCACCGTGGTTGGCGCCGCCAAGGTTGGCGTGGCCTGTGCCATGCTGAATACCTCACAGAAAGGCAAGGTACTGGCCCACAGCATCAACCTGATCCAACCCCGCATGCTGGTGGTGGGCGCCGAACTGGTTGAGCATGCCGAAGGGGTGCGAGACGACGTTCAACTACGCCATTCCAAGCCCCTGCAATACCTGGCCGATGCCAACACCCTGAATGTTTTCGGCGAAGCCCCTGAGGGTTACATCAACATGGCGTTCGAAGTGAGCCAGCGATCACCTACCCGCCCCGTGCTTTCAAAAAACGTCACCATGGGCGACACGGCTGTTTACCTGTATACCTCCGGCACCACCGGCCTGCCCAAGGCCGCGCCCGGCTCACACCGAAAGTTTATCCGCGCCTATGGCGGCTTTGGCATGCTGTCCCTGGCCATGGAACCGGAGGACGTCCTGTACTGCACCCTGCCCCTCTACCACGGCACCGCGTTGCTGGTGTGCTGGGGCTCGGTACTGGCCGGCGGCTCCGCCATCGCCCTGCGCCGCAAGTTCTCCGCCAGCGCATTCTGGGACGACGTCCGCAAATACAACGCCACCACCTTCGGCTACGTGGGCGAACTCTGCCGCTACCTGCTGAACCAGCCCGCCAGCGCACAGGACCGCAACCACGGCCTGACCAAAATGATCGGCAATGGCCTGCGCCCGTCCATCTGGACCGAGTTCAAGGAGCGTTTTGGTATCGACAAGGTGGCCGAGCTTTACGCCTCGTCTGAGGGCAACATCGGCTTCAGCAACTTCTTCAATATGGACAACACCGTGGGCTTCTCCACTGCCCCGTACAAGCTGGTGAAGTACCACGAAGGCACTCGTGACCCGATACGTAATAAAAAAGGTCGTCTGGAAGAAGTGAAAAAAGGCCAGCCAGGTTTGCTGATCGGCGAGATCAACATGAAATGGGCGTTCGAGGGCTACACCCAGAAAGAGGCCACGGAAAAATCGATCCTTCGTGATGCCTTCAAAAAAGGCGATGCCTGGTTCAACACCGGCGATGTACTGAAGGAAATCGGCTGCCGACACCTGCAGTTTGTCGACCGCATGGGCGATACCTTCCGCTGGAAGGGTGAGAATGTTTCAACCACGGAGGTTGAGAACATCATCGACGGCTCTGGCATGGTCCAGGAAGCCATTGTGTATGGTGTGGAAATTCCCAAAACCAACGGCAAGGCTGGCATGGTGACACTGGTACCGCAAAATCCGGAGGCGGAGTTTGATGCCGACAAGCTGTTTGCTTACCTTCAGGACAATTTGCCACCGTATGCGATACCGTTATTCGTGCGGGTAACCCACGCCATCGAGAAGACGGGTACGTTCAAGTACCGGAAGGTGGATATCCAGAAGCTGGGCTACTCTCTGTCTCGCCCCCATGAGGAGGTTTACGCGTGGCTACCGGGCTCATCCTCGTACACGCAGCTTACGCCGGAGTTGGTGGCCGATATCGATGCTGGTGGTGTTCGGTTCTGACTTTGGGTGGTGGGGTCCAGTTCGGCTCTAGCCTGTTTGTTTCTGAGTTAGCCGGGTTGGCTTGGGCTTCCAAAAAAGCTAGGAGCCCAAACCAGACCTAGGAACCAACCCGAAGAACAATCTTGCCAGTAGCACGGCGACCGGTCAGGGCACCCAGAGCCTCGGCGTACTGGTCGAATTCGAATACTTCGCTGACCTTCGGATCGATTTTGCCCTCGCTGTACAGCTGCAACAGCTCCATCATGTTCTGGGCACTGGCCTCCGGCTCACGCTGGGTGAAGCTGCCCCAGAACACGCCGACTACCGAACAACCCTTCAACAACGTCAGGTTCGCCGGCACCTTTGGAATATCGCCCGCGGCAAAGCCGATGATCAAATGGCGGCCATTCCAGGCCATGGAGCGCAGGGCCTGTTCGGTGAAGTCGCCGCCGACCGGGTCGTAGATCACGTCGACGCCTTTGCCTTTGGTGAGCTTCTTCACCGCTTCTTTCAGGGATTCTTCAGAATAGTTGATCACCTCATCAGCACCCGCAGCCTTGGCCACCTCCAGCTTTTCGGCTGTGCTGGCCGCCGCGATTACCTTCGCGCCCATGGCCTTGCCCAGTTCCGCCGTAGCCAGGCCAACGCCACCGCTGGCGCCAAGTACCAGCAGGGTCTCTCCCGGCTGGATGTTGGCCCGCTGTTTCAGCGCATAATAGGAGGTGCCGTAAACCATCATAAAACCGGCCGCCTGCTCGTAAGGCATGCTGTCAGGGAGGGGCAACAGATTGGATTCGGGGGCAACGACTTCCTCGGCAAACGCACCCCAGCCTGTGAGGGCCGCCACGCGATCGCCTGGTTTGAAACGAGTCACTTTCTCGCCCACTTCGATCACTTCACCGGCCAGCTCGCCACCCGGTGAGAATGGCATGGGTGGCTGCAGTTGGTATTTGCCTTCGATGATCAGGGTATCCGGGAAGTTGAGGCCCGCGGCCTTCACCCGGATTTTCACGCCCCGGCCCTTCGCTTCCGGGCTTGGGATGTCTTCAATAACGAGGTTTTCGGCAGGTCCGTATGCTTTGCACAGAATGGCTTTCATGATCTCTCCTGATGCCTTGGGGCCGATCAGCGTAACTGCAGGGTTCGGGCTAAAGCGGCGTCTTGTTCAGCTTCTTTATTGAATCGCACCAAGCTAAACGCAGTTGCATCATGAAGCAAATCAAGATCACTTATCGTTTCGCATAAACCACGCTGATTCAGCCTTACAGCATAGTCGCGCTAACCGCCAACGCTACGACCAGCCCCACCGCAGCAACAACCAGACCGGCTTTAAGGCCTGGTGACAGGGTTTGTGGGGCAGGCGACTTACTGCGGACCGGCTCGTCGTGGTTAACCAGCTTCTGGTCCTGGCTGGAGCGGCGGATCAAGTCGATCATTTCTTCACACTGGTTGCTGTCAAAAGCGGATGGATTGAATTCTGACAGGTGGTGCTTCTGAAGAAATGCCTGAACGTCCGCAGACGCCGGCACGTACTTCATTGACCAGTTTGTAAACGAACGCTCGGCTACCGGCTCCTCAATCAGCGTCCGGACATTCCGATGCCTTGAGTCTTGCAGAATTCGCTGGTAAGTGTCCCGGACGGCCTCTTCTTCACCCTCCAGGTACTGGAAAAAGCGGTTGTCGCCGTAATACAGCCCGCCCACAAGGCCCACTTTTCCGTTGTTCCGACGGGACACAAGCAGAATACGGGCAACGTGGGGCTCTACCCCTTTCTCCAGTGGTTTGGCTTCAAATGTTGCTTCACTGGCATAGGCAAGGCGAATCAGCGGCATTTATGGTGTACTCCGGATAAATGAAAACAGGGGTCGATGAACATACGCCTTATCAGCCTCAGCCAGATCACTCTTCACGTTAATCTGAATTCCGGCTTCGTATGACCTTCATGGTCCGGTACAGCAGGATCCCTCAGGTGAATCCGAAACTATTTTCGGCTATGCTTCGCGCACCAGAATGATTGCCTTTGCTTCCGTACACCTTCTGCCCAGAGCCTGCCATGTTCGACATCATCTATATACTTGAAATGATAGGGGTTGTGGCATTTGCCATTTCAGGCATGATTGTCGCGCGTTCGAAGAACATGGACCCCGTGGGCATTTTCGCCATCGGTTTTATAACGGCCTTGGGCGGCGGCACGTTGCGGGATCTGATCATGGATAACCATCCGCTGTACTGGATCAAGCACCAGGAGCAGCCCATTCTGATTCTGGCCATGGCGATTGTGTTCAGCTATTGGAGCCGGGCCCACAGCCTGAAAGAATCCCGCATCGTTTTTCCGGACGCCATCGGCCTTGGCATTTTCTCTATCCTTGGCGCCCAGCTGGCGCTGGATCTTGGCCATTCCTGGTTTATCGCATCCATGCTGGGAGTGATGACAGGCTGTTTCGGCGGCGCACTGCGAGACACTCTCTGTAACGAAGTCCCCTTTATCTTTCGTAAAGATCAGATCTACGCCTCCATCGCATTTGCCGGCTGCTGGCTGTACTTTGTGTGCCAGTGGCTCCTGGAAAGCGAAACCATCGCCCTGACTATCGGCCTCTTATTCATTGTGACCGTGCGCATGCTGGCCGTGCGCTTTGACATCCGGCTGCAGCGCGACCACAGCACCGGCTGAATTGTCAATCATTCCTTGGCCTTGGCCTCAGCCCCGTGAGCCGGTAAGATTGCCGTTTTTTCACACAGTTCACGATTTCCGCACGTAAACAGAGTTTCAAACCCCAACCCAGGCATCCCGAGAGGCAGACCCCCGTCATGCTTGAACGACTGTTCCAACTCCAGGCCCACGGCACCAATGTTCGTAAAGAAGTGGTCGCGGGTATTACCACCTTCCTGACCATGGCTTACATTATCGTGGTCAACCCCAGCCTACTGTCCTCTACCGGCATGGATTTCGGTGCAGTGTTTGTTGCAACCTGCCTGGCGGCAGTGATTGGCACGCTGATCATGGGCCTATGGGCCAACTACCCGATCGCACTGGCCCCGGGCATGGGCCTGAACGCGTTCTTCTCGTTCACCGTGGTTGGCAGCATGGGCTATACCTGGCAGGTGGCTCTGGGAGCTGTATTCCTGTCCGGTTTCCTGTTCTTCCTGTTGAGCATCTTCAAGGTGCGGGAGTGGATCATCAATTCCATTCCCATGTCGCTGCGGTTCGGCATTTCTGCCGGCATCGGCTTCTTCCTGGCCCTGATCGCCCTGAAGAACGCCGGCATTGTGGTTGATCACCCCGCCACGCTGGTCAGCCTGGGTGACGTCATGGTGCCCGAGGCACTGCTGTTCTTCGGTGGTTTTGTACTGATCTGCGCGTTGTCTTTCCGTCAGATCACCGGCTCTGTGATGATCGGCATTATCGCCATTACGGTGATCGCGATGATGCTGGGTATGGTGGAATACCAGGGGCTTGTGTCGGCCCCGCCAAGCATTGCCCCCACCTTCATGCAACTGGACCTGGCCGGTGCCCTGAACGTGGGCATGATCAGCGTGGTGTTTGCCTTCCTGTTTGTGGACCTGTTCGATACTTCCGGCACCCTGGTGGGTGCGGCCCAGAAGGGTGGCCTGCTGGACAAGGACGGCAAACTGCCGCGCCTGGGCCGGGCCCTGATGTCGGATTCGGTAGCAACCATGGCGGGCTCTGCCCTGGGCACCTCCACCACCACCAGTTATGTGGAATCCACCGCCGGTATCGCGGCGGGTGGCCGCACCGGCCTGACTGCCGTCGTGGTCGCCCTGCTGTTCCTGGCCTGTCTGCTATTCTCACCCATTGCCAGCGTGATCCCGCCTTACGCAACGGCCCCGGCCCTGCTTTACGTAGCCTGCCTGATGGCCAGCGGTCTGAAACTGGTGGACTGGGACGACATCACCGACATCGCGCCGGCCATCGTGACCGCCTTGATGATGCCGCTGACGTTTTCCATCGCCCACGGTATTGCCCTCGGTTTTATTACTTACGTGGCCGTCAAGGCCCTGGCCGGCAAATGGTCTGACCTGAACTGGAGTGTCACCACCATCGCCGTTGTCTTCGTTCTGAAATTCATGTTCCTGGATCTGGCGTAAGCCGGGTCCGCACAGGTGAGTTATGGATTATTTTTCCGAGAGCATCAAGAAAGCCATCCGCACCGTGCCGGACTGGCCCAAACCCGGAGTTTCCTTCCGGGATATCACCACAGTTCTGCAAGACAAGACCGCTTTTCGCAAGCTGATTGACGCCTTCGTGCACCGCTACCACGGCCAGCATATCGACGCCGTGGCGGCGGTGGATGCCCGCGGCTTTATCATCGGCTCGGCCCTGGCCTACGAGCTCAACGCCTCGCTGGTACTGGTGCGCAAGAAAGGCAAGCTGCCCTTCGACACCCTGGTGGAAGACTACGAGTTGGAATACGGCACGGCGTCGGTGGAGCTGCACAAGGATGCCTTCAAACCCGGCGATAAAGTGGTACTGGTAGACGACCTGATCGCAACCGGCGGCACCATGCTGGCCGCTACCCGGCTGATCCGACGCATTGGCGCGGAGATCGTGGAAGTCGCCGCCATGATCGACCTGCCAGACCTGGGCGGTTCACGCAAGCTGCAGGAAGACGGTCTGCAGGTTTATACTGTGTGTTCGTTCGAGGGAGAATAACCACCGTTACAGGAGGCGACCATGCCCGATTATCAACATCACTGGAAAGATGGCACACCGGTTCATCTGCCTCTGGGCAAAATTGTGTGCATTGGTCGCAACTACGCGGAGCACGCGCGTGAACTGAATAACCCGGTGCCCGACGAGCCGCTGCTGTTTATCAAACCCTCAACGGCAGCGGTGCACATCACCCGCCCTCTGGACTTCCCCCGCAACCAGGGCGAAGTCCACTTTGAAACTGAGCTGGCCGTGCTCATCGGCCGGCCGCTCACCAACGCCTCTGCCAGCGAAGCCGAGGGTGCCATTCTGGGCTACGGCCTGGCGCTGGACCTGACGCTGCGGGATGTGCAAAGCAAGCTCAAGGAGAAAGGCCAGCCCTGGGAGCGGGCCAAGGCCTTTGACGGCGCCTGCCCGCTCTCCCCGTTTGTGGCTGCCGACAAGCTTCCCAAAGGCAATATCCGTTTCACTCTGGACATAAACGGACAACGCCAACAGACCGGCGACACCCGTGATATGCTGAACCCCATTGTGCCGCTGATCGCCCACATGAGCAGCCAGTTCACCCTTCAGCCCGGGGACGTGGTGCTGACCGGAACCCCCAAAGGGGTTGGGCCACTGGTCTCCGGCCAGACCCTGTCGCTGGAACTGGAAGATGTGCTGTTTGTGGAAACGACAGTGGTCTGATTTGCCCGCCTGAACGCATATTCAGGCGAACCACTTGTTTCAGGGAAACAAACAGCACCATGGCGAAGAAACCGGTTACGTCACGTACAGGGCGCTTCTTCAAACTTGCAGGCATGACCGCCTCCGTGGCCGGCCAGTACGCAGGCCAGAGGGCCAGGCGCATGTTCCGCACCGTCGACGACGAAGGCGCCCGCAGCGAAAGCTACACCCGCATGGCCGGGGAAATTGCCGACACTCTGGGCGAGCTCAAGGGTGCGGTGATGAAAGTGGGGCAGATTGCCTCCCAAACCCAGGACTTCCTGCCCAAGGAGTTTTCCCAGGCGTTGGAAAAACTCCAGAAAGAAGCTCCACCGATGCCTTTCGAGGTTATTCTGGAGCAGGTGGAAAGCGAACTGGGCAAACCGGTGAGCGAACTGTTTGAGTACCTGCAGGAAACCCCCTACGCTTCCGCCTCTATTGGCCAAGTCCATCGCGCTCGCCTGCACGACGGCACCGATGTGATCGTCAAGGTACAGTACCCCGGCGTTGACGAATCCTGTGACTCCGACCTGAAACAGCTACGCCTTGCCCTGAAGCTGGGCGGCCTGCTGAAAATGCCAAAGGAGACCGTAGACCAGCTGTTCGGCGAAATCCGCCTGCGCCTGAAAGAAGAACTGGACTACGAAAACGAAGCCCGCAATCTCAAACTGTTTCACGAGTTCCACAAAGACCAACCCTGGGTTCTGATCCCGGAAGTGGTCGACAGCCACTCCACCCGACGGGTACTGACCCTGGAACTGGTGGAAGGCGACCATGTCAGCAAGGTCACACCCGAACGCTACAGCCAGGAAACCCTCAACGACATCGGCCACCGCATCTTCACCATCATGGCCGACCAACTGTTCCGCTTCCAGTGCATCCACGGCGATCCCCACGCCGGTAACTTCGCCTACCGGCCGGACGGCACCATCATCATGTACGACTTTGGCTGTGTGAAAAAATTGAAGCCGGAAATCGTGGAGGCGTACCGTAAGGCACTGATTGCGGCTCTGGATGAGGACTATCAGGGCCTGGACCAATACCTGATCGATCTTGGCGCCAGGGTTGATAACCAGCCAGCAGTAGACGAAGCCTACTACGCCATGTGGCGAGACATCCTGATCATTCCATTCCTGAATGATGAGCCTTACGACTTTGCCGAGGCCGACATCCACAAGCACGTAGCGGCAAAAACCAGCACCGTGTTCAAGTACCTGGATTACTTCAAGCCGCCCGTGGAGAGCATCTTTATAGACCGGATGATTGCAGGGCACTACTGGATGTTAAAAAGGCTGGGCGTACAGGCGGCCTTTAGATCAGAACTCGAGAAATACCTCCGTGGTTGAGGCAAGAGTCCTGTCGGGGAGGGCCAACTATCGAGCGCAGTGCTGCTATGGGGAAGGCTTTCCAAAACACGCTCCTTGAGGCACATCCCTGTGACGCTTGGGCTCCGCCATCCATGGCTCCGCACAGTTTTGGAAAGCCTTCCCCATAGCAGCACTCCCAACATGGGTGCTAGCCCAACATCGTGACCCACTCACTCAGGCCATCACTCGCACTTTTACGAATGACCCTTGCCCTGGAAACCGAGGCAGGCTCGCCGGGATCAATCACGGTGATGGGCACATCACTATCCACTTCGTAGACCAGCCCGGCGGCGGGGTAGACCTGCAGTGACGTGCCCACGATCAACAGCCGGTCAGCAGTGCGAACCACCTCCGCTGCCGCATCCAGCATCGGCACTTCCTCGCCGAACCAGACAATATGCGGCCGCAGCTGGGTGCCGCGTTCGCATACATCGCCGGGGTGAATTTCCTTGTAGCCGATGTCGTAGATCAGCTCCGGAAAACCTGAGCTGCGGGCCTTGGTGAGTTCGCCGTGAAGGTGCAGAACATTGGTGGAGCCGCCGCGCTCGTGCAGGTCATCCACGTTCTGGGTAACCACTGTGACGCGGTAGCGGCTTTCCAGCTCGGCCAGCAGGCGATGGGCAGGATTGGGCTGGGCAGATTTCAGCTGGTGCCGGCGCTCATTGTAGAAACGCAGCACCAGTTCCTGGTTACGGGCAAAAGCCTCCGGCGTGGCCACATCGTAAACGCTGTGTTGCTCCCACAGGCCGCCGCTGTCGCGGAAGGTGGAGAGGCCACTTTCGGCGCTGATACCAGCGCCCGTGAGTACCACAATGTGTTCCTGCACTCGCTGAAAACCTCGCCGTCAGTGAGCCGGGATCAATCGAAGATCTTACCCGGGTTCATAATGCCATTGGGATCAAACACCTGCTTGATGCCGCGCAGATAGGCAATCTCGGCTTCGCTGCGGGTGTATTGCAAGTATGGCTTCTTAGTCATGCCTACGCCATGTTCTGCGGACACACTACCCTGATAGCGTTCGACGATCTCAAACACCCATTTGTTCACCTGCTGGCATTTCTCGAAGAAATCCTCGTTAGCCATACCTTCAGGCTTGAGAATGTTCAGGTGCAGATTGCCGTCACCAATATGACCGAACCAGATGATCTCAAAATCCGGGTAGTGATCGGTTACCACACTCTCGATTTCCTGCAGGAAACCCGGCACCTTGGACACCACCACGGAAATGTCGTTCTTGTAAGGCGTGCGCGGGGCGATGGATTCGGAAATCCGCTCCCGCAGCTGCCACAGGTTCTGGGCCTGGGTTTCGCTCTGGCTGATCACACCATCCAGCACCCAGCCTTCCTCTACGCAGTGCTCGAACAGCGCCATGGCGTCGTCCATTACCTGGTCAGAGACGGCCTCGAACTCCAGCAGGGCATAATAAGGCGCTTCAGTTTCAAACGGCGCCTGCACCTGGCCATGAGCCAGCACGTGGCCCATGGCCTGATGGGAGAAGAACTCGTAGGCGGTCAGGTCCAGCTTGCTCTGGAACTTCTGCAGCACATCCATGGTGTTGGTCAGGTCGCCCAGCCCCAGCACCAGCACCGTCAGGTTGTCTGGCTGGCGGGTGAGCTTCATGGTGGCTTCGGTAATAAAGCCCAGAGTACCCTCGGCACCGATAAACAGATGGCGCAGGTCGTAGCCCGTGTTGTTCTTTTCCAAATCCTTGTTCAGGTCGAGAATATCGCCCTTGCCGGTGACCACTTTCAGGCCGGCTACCCAATCGCGGCTCATGCCGTAACGGATCACCTTGATGCCGCCAGCATTGGTAGACAGGTTACCGCCGAGCTGGCTGGAGCCCGCGGAGGCAAAATCCACCGGGTAGTACAGGCCGTTTTCTTCGGCAAAGTTCTGCAACTGTTCAGTCACCACACCGGCCTGGCAACGCACAATTCGGTCGCTGGCGTTGAAATCCAGAATCTGGTTCATGTTGTCGAACGCGACGACCACCTCACCGTTCGCCGCCACCGCACCGGCACTCAAACCCGTACGTCCGCCTGAGGGCACCAGCGCTATCTGGTTGTCATTGGCAAACTTCACCAGCGCCTGTACCTGCTCAGTGGTCTTGGGCAGAACAATTGCCAGTGGTTTGGGTGGATAGATCTTGGTCCAGTCCTTGCCGTAGGTGTCCAGGTCGGCCGGGTCCGTCAGCACTTTTCCCGGTGCGTCACCGGCGGCTACCAGCTCTTTCAGGGAAGCAATGATCTGTTCGGAATTCATGGATGCGTCAGTCTCGTCAGGTTTGGGCCGGGCCTGTGGTTCGGCGATTCGCAAGGAATTGATTCAGGCAAACCGGCGCGCTGTGAAAAGTTCCTTTTATGGTATCATACCGCCCCTGTTCTGTGAGCCGGGTTGACGATCCCCGGCCGCGGTCATTTCACGTGACGAAAGGTTCGGAAGCAAGCCCATGTCAAATACGTCTCTCGAAAAGAGCAAAATCCGGATCCTGCTGCTGGAAGGCGTGCATCAATCCGCCATTGATACCCTGAACGCTGCGGGTTACACCAACATCGAGTACCTGTCCCATTCCCTGGGCGAGGAAGAGCTGATCGAGAAGATTGCCGATGCGCACTTCGTTGGTATCCGCTCCCGCACCCAGCTGACCGAGAAGGTATTTGAGGCCGCCAAAAAGCTGGTGGCCGTGGGCTGTTTCTGTATTGGCACCAACCAGGTCGACCTGCAAGCCGCCACCCGCCGTGGTGTTGCGGTTTTCAACGCACCGTTTTCCAATACTCGCTCCGTAGCCGAGCTGGTGTTGGCCCAGGCCATCCTGCTGCTGCGCGGGGTGCCTGAGAAGAGCGCCAAGGCGCACCGGGGCGAATGGCTGAAATCCGCCAAGAACAGCTACGAAATCCGTGGCAAGAAGCTGGGCATCATCGGCTACGGCAACATCGGTACCCAGTTCAGTGTTCTGGCCGAAGGCCTGGGCATGGACGTGTACTTCTACGATGTGGTCTCCAAGCTGTCGATTGGTAATGCCACCCAGGTAGGCACCCTGCAGGAACTGCTGAACATTGCAGACGTGGTTTCCCTGCACGTACCGGAAACGCCGGCCACCAAGTACATGTTCAAGGCCGAGCAGTTCGCCCAGATGAAGCCCGGCTCCATCCTGATGAACGCATCCCGGGGCACCGTGGTCGACATCGACGCCCTGGCCGACGCCCTCCGTTCCGGCAAGCTGTTGGGTGCTGCGGTAGACGTGTTCCCGGTTGAGCCGAAGTCCAACGATGAAGAGTTCATCTCTCCGCTGCGGGAATTCGACAACTGCATCCTGACCCCGCACGTGGGCGGTTCTACCATCGAAGCTCAGGAAAACATCGGTCGCGAAGTGGCCGAAAAGCTGGCCATGTACAGCGACAACGGCACCTCGGTCTCCTCCGTGAACTTCCCGGAAGTGGCTCTGCCGTCACACCCGAACCAGCATCGCCTTCTGCACATCCACGAGAACGTGCCGGGCGTGATGTCCGAGATCAACCAGGTGTTCTCTGAGAATGGCATCAACGTGTGTGGCCAGTATCTGCAGACCAAGGAAGACATCGGATACGTGGTTGTTGATGTTGATAAGGCCTATGGCGAGCTGGCACTGGAAAAGCTGCGCCAGGTGAAGGGCACGATCCGTTGTCGGGTCCTGTTCTGAGCACAGCACTTACGCTAAAAGAACCGGGGCCTGGCTCCGGTTTTTTTTATGCCATTTCGGGCCACAATGCTCTGAATCAAGGTGACTTCACCAAAACTTAATCCTGATGCCCTTGAGTTTCCAGCACCCGAGGCCATGCTCATAGGTACCACTCATTGAAACGGTCGGAGCAAATCCCCGGCCCGACAGGAGAGTTAGCTATGTCATTGAAGGATTCTTTGCAGCGAAAACTGGAAACCCAGACAGAGCACTGGAGCAAACAGATCGAAAGTCTGAGAGCCGAAGCCAATGAGAAAATCGCCAAAGCAAAGGACGAAGAAGCCGAGGCGCAGATTCAGCGGGACTTCTCAGAGCGCATTCAGGCCATGGAAGACCAGATTGAAGCGGCCCGGAATAAGCTGGGCGAGCTGAAAGAGTCTGGCGAAAACCAGCTGGATGAGCTCAAAAAACGCATTGACGAGTGGCTGCCCAGTAACACCAACTGATGCCATGCCTGCCAACACGGCAAACAAAAAGCCCCGGTCTTTGCAGCCGGGGCTTTTTTTGTGCGCAGGTTCAAGACCTCCTGCGGGGCGATTTACTGCATCGGCACCAGCGTCAACTCAACCCGACGGTTCTGCTCACGGCCAGAAGCCGTGTCATTGGAAGCAATCGGGTAACGCTGACCGTAGCCCACAGCGCGAGTGCGACGCGGTTCAATGCCCTGGTTCAGCAGGAAGTCACGAACCGAAGACGCGCGACGCTCTGACAACAACTGGTTGTAGTTTTCAGAACCGGTACTGTCAGTATGGCCCTCGATCTGGATGATGGTCTTATCGAATTCCTTTAGCACCAGGGCCACCGACTCCAGCGTGTCGTTGAAGCCAGGACGAATAGTGGACTGATTGGTGTCGAAGGTGATATTGCCCGGCATCACCAGTTCGATCTGGTCACCGTTCCGCACGACTCGCACGCCCGTGCCTTCAAGACGATGACGCAGCTCCGCTTCCTGACGATCCATGTAATAGCCAATACCACCACCGATAGCAGCACCACCGGCGGCACCGATCAGGGCACCTTTTCCTCGGTCACTGCGGCTGGAGGTAGCAGCACCAACCGCGGCGCCACCGATAGCACCAATGATGCTGCCTTTCGTGGCACTGGAGGTTTTCTCTTCGCCGGTGTACGGGTCGTAAGTCATACAGCCGCTCAGGCCGACGGTTGCCACTGCAAAGGCAAGAATGGTCTTTTTCACGGTTATCTCCTGCTTCAGTTCCTGACTGGCGGCCACGTGTGGCGCAAACCAATGATTTACTCGGTGAACGTGTCAATGATGGTGTTAAACACCGTTGCCTGCAAATCTTGCGCTTCATTCACCAGATGATGACGCCCATCCGGGATTCTTTGTTCCCTTACAGAAGCGAATTTGTTCCTGATAATCCGCAAATTGTGCTGCCAGTCTACGGTCAGATCCTTCTCTCCCTGAACCACCGTGACCGGAAAGTCTACTGGTCGCGCGGATTCAATATGCGGCACCCATTTACGCAATGCCGTTACCCAATCCACATGCACAGCCCTGGCTTGCAGCGGATCGTGTTCCCGCAAAAAATCCAGAAAGCGGGTGTTGCCACTGTTGGTACCAAACACCCTGCGCCAGCGGGTCAGAAACGGCTTTACCAGACTGTGCAGAATCTTGGCGCCCAGCCAGCCCATGGGGCGAACGAGAGGAGCCAGCAACACAACCCGTCGAAAATCCGAGGTTTCGCGGTTATGGTGATTCGATAACAGGTAGTCGATCAGAATGGCCCCACCTGTACTCTGCCCTACGGCAAACCAGGGGCCACGAACTTTTTCCCGCACACGGGCCATCACCTCCGATAACACCGCCTGGTATTCCAGAAAGCTGCCAATGGCCGCCGGTGTACCGCTGGAAAGCCCATGCCCGGGCTGGTCGTAGGCCAGGACGTCAAAACCTGCCCCAAGGCAGCGATCAATCAGCTGCGTGTAGAGCCCCACGTGATCAAAATACCCGTGCAGAATAAACACCGTCCCCTTGGGACGGGCAGACTCCGGCAGCCGGAAATAATGAACCATCACTTCATGCCGTTCAGCCTTGATGTAACCCTGGTGGTAAGCAACTTCCGGATGCTCTACCCACAAGTCCAGGCCATAGAAACGGCAGTAGGCCTCCATCTCGGCACTGAGCTCGCGGTCGATGGCCGGGTCAAAGGACTCCAGACGATCCAGTAATGAATGTCTGTCCCAATTTGGAATTTCTATGGTATCTGTTTTCCAGTACACGTAGAGTTAAACGCCTGTCATGAATCGAGAATTGTTCGACATCCTAACGCATTCACGAGGGAGAACACAGATGTTCCAGCCGCTTCTTGAAGCCGGGCTGCGCCAGACAATGCAGCGCTTGGTCCGCCCGATGCTCTCGAATGCTGTACCCCTGAAGCTGCAACGCCAGCTGATTCGCCAGGCCTATCGGTCGTCGGTGCCGCCGCGCAGCGCCCGGTTTGTCCGGGACGATCTGGGCGATGTTCCCGTGGTGCGAACCACAGCAACAGAAGAGCCGTCCGGAACGATTCTCTACCTCCACGGCGGCGGCTACATCATTGGCTCTGCCGACACCCATCGGGGTATCACCGGGCACCTGGCCAAGCTGTCCGGGTGCGAAGTGATTACCCCCGATTACCGCCTGGCGCCGGAACATCCGTTCCCGGCAGCGCTGGACGATGCGGAATCCGTTTACCTGGCGCTGATCAGCCAGGGGCTGCCGGCCACAAGCCTGGCCCTGGCCGGTGACTCCGCCGGCGGCGGATTATCCATCGCCCTGGCAATGAAACTCCGCGACCATAAACACCCGCTTCCCTCCTCAATTACCTGCTTCTCGCCCTGGGTGGACCTGAGCCAGAGCGCGCTCTATCAGCCGGAACGCGAGCCCGTGCTGCATGCAAGCTGGACCGCCAATGCCGCCCGAATGTACGCCGGTAATGAGCCCCTGACCACGCCCCTGATATCACCCGTGTACGGCCAACTGGACAACTTGCCGCCGTTACTGATCCAGGCTGGCAGCCAGGAAATCCTCCTGAACGACGCCACCTGGCTGGCAGATGTCGCCAAACGTGATGGAGTGGAAACCCGGCTGGAGATCTACAACAACCTCTGGCACGTGTTTCAGGTCCATTGCGGCCAGCTGACCCGCGCCACCGAGGCCATGCAGGTTGCTGCTGATCATGTCAGGGCCCATCTGGCAAGCTGAGCGCTCCCTTTATTAGCGCTTCTTTTCGGGCTTTGGGCCAGCGCTTGACCTGCCATTCCAGTTTGGAGGCCCGGCTGCGGTTACCAACCGGGGCCTGGAATGCCAGGGTCAACGGCCCCTTGCCCCGCAGGCTGCGGGCCCCTTTCGGCGCTCCGGCCTGATGCTCTGAGAAGCGGCGTTCCACGTTTGTGGTGATACCGGTATACAGGCTGCCGGTTCTGGTGCGAACCAGATAAAGGTACCAGCCGTCATCCATGGTTGAGCCCCTGCTGCCGAACCCGAACCTTCCTCTGCTGTAACCACAACCCGGCCATGATCAGCGTCAGCCCGACGTAGGTAGACGGCAAAATGATTTCGCCGAGGATGAAGTAGATAAACACCAATGACAGAAACGGTGAGATGAAAATCAGGTTGCTGACCTTTGCGGTATTCTCCGCCTTTTTCATGGCCTGGGACCAGAGCACGAAGGCGACTCCCATCTCGAACACACCAACATAGACTGCCGCCGCCAGCGACCCGCCCAGCGGGAGCGACAGCCCCACCGTGTACCAGCACGCCAGCGTTATGAACGGCAAGCCGAACAGGAAATTCAGGAACAGGCCAACCACGGGGTCACGGGTGTCGCGGGTGGCAATAATCCAGTAGCTGGCCCACACCAGGGTACTGCCCAAAGCGAAGGCGACGCCCAGCGGATCAGAAAAACTGAGACTGGTGACCGCACCCCGGGTTGCAATCACCACCACGCCGGCATAGCAAACCAGACCAGCGAGGATGTCGATGCGGCGCAGCTTCTGGCCCAGAAAGGGCACCGAAAGATAGGCAAGCACCAGCGCCCAGGTGTAGTTGAGCGGCTGCGCCTCCTGAGCGGGCAGGCGATCGAAAGCGCCGAACAGAAAGAAATAGTACAGGCACGGGTTAATCAACCCCATCCCGATGGACTGCAGGTACTGCTTTCTGGAGAGCTCGAACACCCGATGCCATCGGCCCTGGGCCACCAGAATCGCGCCCATGACCAGGACCGACGCGACGCAAGCCACCAGCAGCATCTGTACTGGAGGCAGCTCGGCCAGGGCCAGCTTGAACGCGGTTGCCACGGTGGACCACAGCAGCACTGTGGCCAGGCCGTAGAGCATGGCCTGTTTCTGGTTAGTCAATTGCCCGCCTCCGTTTGGTTCTCGCCCGCTTGCATTGCGGCCTATCCGGATCTGCCACTGCAGTCATCTTGTGGTACCTTTCTTGTCAGGAGAAACCCAAGGCTTTCATGTATTCGGACCGGAGTCCGCCCGTTATGATCAGAACATACATCCGCCCCTGGCTGGCGCTGGCCGCCTGCTCCCTGATGCTTTCCGGTTGCTCCGATGATCCGGCGCCCGGCAATCAGGGCAGCGTACAACCCATCTCAGAGAAATACCCTATCACCTGGCGCTTTGCCCTGGAGGAAATTGAGGGCAGTGTACAGCACCGTTACGCTGAGGCGTTCCGGTCCCGTATAGAGGGCATTTCTGACGGCCGCATTGAAGTGGATGTTTTTCCCTACGGTTCTCTGGGCACCTCCACCCAACTCACAGAGCTGGCCCGCAATGGCTCGGTTAACCTGGCCTTTGCCTCGCCCGGCCACCTGGCCGACACGGTTCCGGAAGCGGGTATTTTCAACCTGCATTTTCTGATGCCGGAGCAACCGGAAGTCGCACGCCAGTTGCTGGAAGACCCGGAGCTCATTGCACAATTCCAGCAGCCCTATCAGCAAACCGGCCTGCAACTCTTGGGCTTTATTCCTGAAGGCTGGATGGCCTGGACTGCCAATAAGCCACTACGGGCACCGGACGACTTTGAAGGCCTTCGCATCCGTACCATGACATCGGACATCGCTGCGGAAGCTTACCGGGCCTATGGCGCGGAACCGGCACAAACGCCCTATTCACAGGTCTACAGCGACCTTCAGCTACGCAAGATCGACGGCCAGACCAACCCGGTGTTTGCGATCGAGGAAATGGACTTTCATGAGGTGCAGACCACCCTGACCATGGCCCGCGCCTCCTACTTCGTCGCCTCTATTGTGTCTAACCAGCAGTGGTACAACAACCTGCCAGACCGGGAACGCACCTGGCTGAACGAGGCGATGCGGGATCTGGCGGAGTTCGCCTGGGACAGTCAGGAAACGCTCAATCGTCAGCGGCTGGAGCGCATGATGGAAACCGGCGGAATTCAGATAGTCCGGCTTAACGAGGACGAGCGGGAGCGGTTCCGGCAGACCAGCCTGCCAGTACGGGACAAGTACCTGGAACAGACCGGTGAAACCGGCCAGGCACTGTTGGAATTTGTTGAAAACTGGCCTCAGCCTTAGTGCCTCATGGGACACTAGTCTGCCTCAGCCACCCTTTTAGATACCATGCGAACGCCCTCCCGGGCACAGACATCGGCTGCTCTTGCGGTCAGGTCCGAGATAAAACGGCTCTGCTCCTTTGGTTCCAATGGGTAGGCCTTGAGACGATAGCGCATGGCGTCGTCAGTGGCAGAAACAGTCACAATCACCGGCTGATAGGTTTTGGTCAATGGGCAGGTAAATACCACGTCCCTGAAAAGATGCTGCATCCGCGCCACGTTGTGGTTCGGGTCCAGGTGTAGCTCCGCAACACACATCAGGTTGTCGGTACCATCATTGCCGTTTGCCAGCAGGGTATTCCACAGCAGGCTGTGGGGAATCACGATGACGGTATCGTCCAGGGTGACAATCTCCGCTGCCCGCGTACCGATAGACCGCACCTCACCGTACCGACCGTTCACTTCAATCCAGTCCCCCGGGCGATAAGGCATCTCATACAGGGTAACAATACCCGCAATCAGGCTGTTGGCGTAATCCTTGAAGGCAAACCCCAACGCCAGACCCAGGGCCCCGAAAATCGCCACCATATTTTCAAACGACGGCTCCACCAGAATAGGCACCACCGTCACGATGGTCAGCACAATGATCAGTAACCGCAGAAGCGGCACCGATGCCAGCAGGTACAACCGGAGCTTGCCCCCCAACTTGCCGGCTAAGGCAGGTATCAGCTTCTGCACCAGCATGATCAGTACGGAGGCCAGTAGCACCACTGCCAATGCTTCGAGCAATGCGTCTGAGGTGATGGAAGAGAATGTCTCCTTGAAACCAAAATCGCCCATCGGGATCTCCTAGAAACCATCCACGGGATAGCCCCGGGCCTGAAGGTTCTTGCGAACGGCGGGATACCCCAGTGGGGCCACCCGAAACACATCGGATGCCTCTGCTCGGCCCACCAGCTCGGCCCGGATCAACCTGTCCAGCGTCAGGGCAATATCCTGTTTCTGCATTCCGGTCACCAATGCCAACTGCTCGGTATTCAGGCCGTCATGCAACAGCAAGGCATGCAGAATATGACCAGGCTGTTGCCCGGCACTCGCGGGTACCGAGGGCAGGCTGAGCTGATCCAGCGGAACAACCCAGCACCGGCTACCGGCCAACCGTACAGCTTCCTTGCCCGAGTCTTCATCGTCTTTTTCGGGCCGGGCCCGCAAGGTGCGCTGCCAGATGGCGAGGGCCACGCCCCGGTTGCCCCGGGCAAGGGTTGCCAGATCCTGGTTAAAGCTGCTGTATTTCAGATCAGAGTCCTGCCGGGGTGCCGGCAGGACATAGAGCCCATCACGGGTCATTCTGGCGGTTACCTGTTGCTCTCCCTCGCCGGAAGCCAGGTATTCCAGCCATCGGGTCAATTGTTCACCGGTAAGCGGCGCCAGGGTGTATGGTGCCAGACTGAGCTCCGGCGAATACTGGCGCCAGAACTGCCAGCACCAGCTGGAACAGCCGACCATACCGTTCCCGGCATGGTCCAGTGCGATGCGAGCGAAGAGCTCCCGAAGCAGGTTCAGCCCGGCTGGATGCCTGAGCCAGAAATCCGCCAGTTCCGGAATCACCCAGTCGCCGCCGGACAACTGCTCATCCCACCATCGCCCTGCGTCCTGCTCCGTCATCAACAGGTTATCCGGAGGGGTCAGCAGCCTCCGGGACAGGCACTGCAGGGCTTCAGGGACCCCGGAAAACGGAGGCGCCACCACAAATCTCACCTCTCGCTGACTGGCCCCTTCCTGATGTAGCTGTTCAAACTGGGCCTCTATGGCCTTGGCCAACAAAGCAGCATCCGGTTCCGGCGCAAATTCCCGCAGCCGGTCACCGGACAGCATCGGCAAATCATCCAGGCTCTGGAATGCCTGTTCCTCCGGGCTGATACCGGCTCGCAACTGGTCGAGAATGTCCTGAAAGGCGCCGCGGATGGTTTTCTGAACCGAAGTTTCCGGCGTTTTCCATCGCTCCAGCGGAATCAGTCCGCCAGGCAGATAGGGGTGGTCTTCAACAACGTCATTTGCCAATGCGTAACTCCCGCCAGATTATTCCGGAACCAGCCAGCTCTGGGACTGAGACAGGCCAAGCCCCGCGTCGCCCTGTACATCATCCATCATCGCCGCCAAACGTTGTTCAAAGCCCCATGGCGGATTAACCACTAAGATACCTGAACCGACCATGCCGCGCTCCGGCGGTTGGTCCAGGCGCACCTCATGGCGCAGGATTTTGCGCACTTCGCCTTTTCCCAGCTCGCTGATCAGACGCTGCTCCAAGCCACTGGTCAGAATCGGATACCAGATAAGATAGACCCCGTGGCGGCATTTTTTCCATGCCTTGAGCAAAGTATCCGCCACTTGATGGTATTCGTCTTTGATCTCGTAGGACGGGTCAATCAGGGTAAGCAGTCTTGGCTGGGGCGGCGGCAACTGCCGGAGCAGCCCTGCCAAGCCGTCCTGCTGAAGCACCCGGACACCGGCATCACAGGCCCAGGCTTCCAGGGCACGCCCCTCGGAAGGGTGCAGTTCGAAAGCGGTCACGGAATCCCCGGGGCGGGCAAATTGCGCAAACCAGGCAGGAGAGCCGGGATAGCGGGCCAGGGTCTCAGCAGAACCATTATGGCTCTTCAGCACCTCCAGCATCGGCCCCCAGTCTGGTGACGCCAGCCTCTTGCGCATGGCCCACAATCGCTGGATACCGCCGTCGGCCTCGGCGGTTTTCCTGGCCCGGTCGCTGGCCAGATCGTACAGGGCACTGCCTGCGTGGGTATCAAAACAGGCAATCGGGGTCTTTTTCGCCTGCATCATGGCCAGCGCCAGCGTGAGGGCAGCGTGTTTTTGCACATCGGCAAAGTTGCCGGCGTGAAAGGCGTGAAGGTAACTCAACATACGGGGCTCCTGATCTCAGGCGCCCATTAAGCATCACCTGCCAGGCCCAGGCAAGCCTGCTGAATGCCTGCAGGTGGCCTGGCAGCCCGCCAAGGCGGTGATCAGTCGCCCTGCAACCTGCTATGCTTGCGCTGATCTGAAATAAGGAGACCAAACTTGCCCGGCCAGAGCAAAGCCCCCGTTGACCAACTGTATGCCCTCATCGCCAACGAAGAAGATGCCAGAGTCTGCAAAGACATTCCCGAGGAAGCCTGCAGAGAAGTCCCCAGGAACTTCTTTCTGATTCTTGCGGCCAATGTTCTGACCAAGCTCGGCGACCTTCTGATCAGCCCGAAAACCGTTCTGGCCTGGATGATGAGCGCCGTCGGCGCGCCTGCCCTGGTGGCCTGGCTGGTACCGATCCGGGAATCCGGTTCCATGGTGCCGCAGATGGTGATTGCCGCCTGGGTTCGGCGCAAGGCAGTGCGCAAGTGGTTCTGGACCCTCGGCAGCTTCGGTCAATCGGTCAGTGTGGTTGGTATGGCCGCCAGCGTCTGGTTTCTGGAAGGGTATGCCGCAGGCCTCGGCATTGTCGCCGGGCTCGTGGTGTTTTCCCTGGCCAGGGGCTTCTGCTCGGTGGCGATGAAAGACGTTCAGGGCAAGTGTATTCCGAAAACCCGCCGCGGCCGGCTGTCTGGCCTGGCCACAACCATCGGCGGCGCCCTGACGGTGGCGATGACCGCACTGCTGTTCTGGGACCGGGGCGATCCAACCCTGGCGTTCTACAGCCTCCTTCTGCTTCTGGCTGCGGTGCTTTGGGTGATCGCCGGCTTTCTGTTTGCCAGTGTGGAGGAATTCCCCGGTGAAACCGGTGGCGGCAACAATGCTATGACTGAGGCTATTCAAAGCCTGTCCCTGTTGAGAGACGACGTGCCGTTCCGGCACTTTGTGGTTACAAGGGCCCTGCTGCTCTGCTCTGCCCTGGCGTCACCCTATTTCGTGGTGCTGGCGCAGAAGCAATCGGATGTCGGCTGGATGCTGGGTGTGTTTCTGCTGGCCAGCAGCCTGGCCAGCTCAGTCAGTGCCAGCTTCTGGGGCTGGGCGGCAGATACCTCCAGCCGTCGGGTAATCATCCGGGGGGCCGCCATGGCCAGCATCGTTTGCCTGTTGGTGGGCTTCAGTGCCCTGTTTTTCGGGCCGGGCGTAGGCGGCGCCTGGTTCTATCCCGCGGCGTTCTTTGTGCTGAGCATCGCTCATGCCGGCGTGCGCCTGGGGCGTAAAACCTACCTGGTGGATATGGCCGGCGGCAACAAACGCACAGACTACACAGCGGTCAGCAATACCGTGATCGGGGTTCTGCTTCTGGTCACCGGGGGGCTGACCGCCGCGCTGTCCCTGATTTCAGACGTTGCGGTGATCATCGTGCTGGGGCTGATGGGCTTTGCCGGAATGGTGAGTGCGGTGCGCCTGCAGGAAGTCACTGAAGGCTGAACAACCGATTACTCGGGTGCCTTGCCATCGTTCAGCGCCAGGGCACCTTTGACAATGCGGTAGATCACCCAGATAGCCATGCCCAGAAGGATGAACCATCCAATAATCACCATCAGGGTAATGGTGCCGATCACCAGCCACAACAGGCCAATCCAGAAGGTGCGGATCTGCCAGCGAAAATGGGGCTCAATCCAGGTGCCACGCACCTCATCCATCTTGACGTAGTTGATGATCACCCCGACCAGCGCGGTGATCCCGCCAAGGAAGAACGACAGCCCCTGCAGAATGTAAACGAGAATGGCCAGATTACGGGCAGGGTCCGCCCCCTGGGGCTTGCCCTGATCCGATTCGGCGGGAATAAACTCGGGTTCAGCCACACGCAACTCCTTTAAACGAAACCCGAAGCATAACAGCGAACCTCAGTGCCCGGAAGGTCGGTACCCAATCCGGAAACCACCCCAGTGCTTGCCGTTGACAAAAATAGGCACCGACAGATCATGCATGATTTCACCGGTATCGCGGCGGTAGGTCTGCAACAGCATGTCCTGGGTGTGACTGCCACAACGAATACCGGTGCGATCATTGAACAGGCGCTTGCTCCGGCTTTTCACCAGGTCCACTTCCGGATTGCCGGTGGGCGGGTGAGCAAAATCCCGATTATGGGTGGGCACGTAGCCGTCCGGGGCGCAGGCAATGGAGAATACAATGGCGTCGTGGGAATTCTTGATGCTCTCCTGGACGGCCGGCAACACCTGGTCAGTGAAACGGTCGAAGGCGCTGCTGTATTGTTGGGGGTTGGTGTTCGGGATGGGCTCTCGTTTCTTCTCGAATAAGGCTGATTCGCTGAGTTTGCCCTCCTGAATAGCCTTCTCAAAAAGCTTACCGATCTGCATTGCTCCCGCTTGCGCTTGATCAAAGAACGATCGGTGGTAACTTTGGCTACTGTTCAACGCAAACGCGGCATTGGCGTTTTCCGCCAGTTCCATCAGAGTGGCCGCCTGGCCCGCCAGCGACGCCACACTGCTGTCGCTTTCAGCAATGTGATCCCGCACCGATTCGATGGCAGAAAACACCTGCTCCAGACTCTGCTCGTTGGCCTGGTCAATCTCCGCTATCCGTGCAACCTGCTGCTGCACCCGGTCGGATTGGTCGCGAATCAGATCCAGCTGCGCGCCAACGCTTTCGACGGATGTCAGCCCCTGCTCCACTGAGCGGGCCAGATCCTCAATACGGGCAACGATCAGGGAAGTATCGCCCTGGATTTCCTCCAGCGTTTCCGCCACTTCGCTGGTCGCTTGCGCGGTGCGGCCCGCCAGCTGGCGAACCTCATCCGCCACCACCGCGAAACCTCGACCCTGATCCCCTGCCCGCGCCGCCTCAATAGCCGCGTTCAAGGCCAACAGATTGGTTTGCTCGGCAATGCCCTGGATCGTGCTGGTCACACCCTGGATCTTGGTGGACTTTTCATTCAGAGCCTGAATCAGGCTGAGATTCTCTCCCGACTGCTGATGCACAATCCGGACACTTTCAATGGCGGACACCAGCGCCTGGCGCCCCTCAACACTGACTTCCCGGTTCTGAAGCGCCATGGTGGCGGCATTGGTAGCCTGCTCGGAGGACTCACGAACCGACTCGGTGATCTTGCCGGCGTAATCGGCCATCTGGGCAGTTTCTTCCACCTGTCGGTCGAGGCGTTTTTTCACCTGGTCAGCCGAGTAGGATACTTCAGCGGCAGAAATGGCGTTTTTGTCGGCACTGTCCGACAACGTCTCCACCAGCGCCTTGCCGGCCCGGGCGTCAGCCAGCAATTGCTGGCACTGGGCTCTCAAGGGGTGGTCTTCTGCCAGCGTGCCATCGTTCAGCCCGGCAATACCCCGTTCAACCGGCTCCAGTACACGAACAATCAGATATCCAACCGCCACCACCAGACCAAGCACCAGACCTATCAACACCGAGGCCGCATCCAGACCTAACACCGGTGCCACCCACAGGCAGACAATGCCGAGCGCAACAGCAATGCCCACCCCCCAAATAATTGCAGCGCGATCGAGTAAACCCATGGTGCCCTCATCGTTATCATTGCATACGCAAACATTTTGTTATTTAAGGCCAGCGTTGAGAGTAAAGAAATGACACAGGTTAATAACTGCTACTTTAGTGGATTCTGGATGCCACTATTGGTGTCCTGATCAATTTATCGGCACATTCAGGGAAATCTATAATAAAAAACCCGCGCCACAAGGGCGCGGGTTTACGGGCGGGGCGCCTGGCGGAGCGTTAGCTACCGATCTTGCCACCATCATCCTTGGTGATCACTACGGTGGCAGAACGCGGAATGTTGTTTCCACCGTCCGGCCAGTGGCTGATCAGGTTGCCGTTCTGGAAATCATCACGGCTGGTTGTTGCGCCAGGATGCTGCACGTTGATAAACATTGTGCGCTGGTCCGGGGTGGTAACCACACCAGTGATTTCCTGGCCGATGGGGCCAGTCAGGAATCGGCGCAAAACACCATTGACCGGGTCTGCTGCCAGCATCTGGTTATTGCCGAACTGAGCAAAATCGCCACTGTTCTGAACACTTTCACTGATGTCGGTCTGGATCCACAGACGGGAATCTGCATCGAACCACAGGCCGTCGGGGTTAACGAATTTCTGGTCATCATCCAGACCGGCATTCTGAAACTCCGAGTCATCTTCAGGACCAGCCAGAAGGAAGATATCCCAGTTGAATACCATGGCAGTTCCAGAGTCGTTTCCTTCCTGCCAGCGGATGATATGCCCCCAGGGATTGGCAGCACGCGGGTTGGCTTCATCGCTCTCTTCCCGGCGGGAGTTGTTGGTCAGTGTGAAGTAAACCTCGCGGGTATTTGGATCTACTGCCCCCCACTCCGGACGGTCCATCTTGGTGGCACCAACGGCATCGGCAGCAGAGCGTGTGCGCACCAGAACATCTGCCTGGCTGCTGAAGCCATTCTCGGCAGTCAACTCACCCAGGCCAAAGACCAGGGGAATCCACTCGCCGGATCCATCTTCGTTAAACTTGGCAACATATAAGGTTCCAGAATCCAGCAGGTGTCCCCCGGCCGTGGCGGCATGATAAGGCTGGGCGCTGACGAACTTGTAAATGTACTCAAAACGCGCGTCATCGCCGGAGTAACAGACAACCGGCTGGCCTTCGATCGCGGGAGCAAAGACAACTCCTTCGTGGGCAAAACGACCCAACGCTGTGCGTTTGACCGGCTTGGAGGAAGCATCGAACGGATCGAACTCCACCATCCAGCCAAAGCAATGGGGCTCATTACGGAAGTCATCCGTTGCCGATGCACCGGACGGTGTTGCGTTGAAACGGGTGTATTGCTCTTCGCCGCTCTGAGCCAATTCCCACGCATAGCGGGACGAGCCGGAGGAGTTAACACCGTAGCGGCTCTGGGAATCCGGCTGCTCACCCGTGTTGAGGAAGTAACCTGCCCAGTTCTCCTCAGACATCATGTAAGTGTTCCAGGGCGTTACGCCGTGGGCACAGTTGTTCAGAGTTCCACGGGTTTCGGTGCCGGCTGGACTGAACTGGGTTTTAACAAAATCTGAGCCTCGGACAGGCCCGGAAATTTCCATCGCCGTCAGGGCGGTAATACGACGGTTAAACGAATCCCCTTGCACGGGAGCCCAAACACCGCTGGCATCACGCTGCACCCTGTAAACGGATACACCGTGGGCATTCATTTCGCGCAGAACCTGATCCGTATCCCGGGTTGACTCATCAATCATCGGGAAAGAACCGCTGTTAAAGTTCTGACCTTGAGCGGCTTGATGCATGAAGCGGGGCTCAATGTATTCATGGTTCAGCACAAGCAAACCATCTTCCGAGCTACCATCGATCGGGAAGTAATGCATACCGTCGTGGTGAGAACCGATCTGGGCCGCCTGGTCGGCGCCGGAGTTTTCCAGTGAAAACTCGGGGAAAACACCTTCATTAGATAGGATCGGGTCACCCCAGGCACCGATCACACGAGCCGAATACCCTTCAGGTACCACGATGGAGTCGGCCTCGCTGATGGGCACAGCCTTAAAACCCACCAGATCAGGTGCGGCTGAGGAACCGCCCGCACCACCAGAAGAACTGGAACCTCCGCAACCCGTCAACGCTGCACCACCGAAAACGCCAGCAACGGCAGCGGCAAGGCCACCTTTCAACACGCCACGACGGGCGAGACGGGCCTCAAGAATAGAGCCGAAGGTACGGTTATTGGAGTTGTTGCACTCAGGTTCATAACCTGGGTCCTGATGCACTGGGTTCAGATTACGCTTATCCATGGTTTCTCTCTCTTTTCGAGTTATGTTTCGGAAACCTGATGGTCGCTACTAATCATTGCGGTTGGTTGACGAAGTGATTGCAAATACTGGTCACATTTATGACAGCAGCGGCAAGGGTTGCTCTCTTGCAGATCGGGCAATCGTTTCAGGGGAAGGCACACAAGTGCGAATCTTGGTGTTCGGGGAGAGGTCAGGCGGGGCAGCGCACCCTGATCACCTGAAGGGCAAGGCACGCGTGTGCCTTGCCCTGGCATGTTTTGGGAGTTACTGGGTCATCTCGTCATATCCCTCTTCCATGGCATCACCAGCTTCATCGGCGGCCTCACCGATTTTCTCGCCAGCTTCTTCGGCGCCCTCTTTCACCTCGTCCCAGGCACCATCATCCTGGCCAGTGGCGTTTTGCCAGGTTTCTTCAGCAGCATCGGTGGCATCGTCGATCATCTCGCCGGCGTTCTCGCCAGCTCGCTCAAAATCGGCACCCTCGTCGCTTTCGGAGCTGCAGGCCGCCAGGCCGAACGTTGCAACCAAAGCCAAGGCGCTCAGTGTGAGCTTGCTCATATCATATCCCTCTGTTGATACATGTTTACGACACCAACAGAGTAGAGCCGAAGCACTTTAGATAGCAATTACCTGCCGATTACTCTTTGGTTAGCCGCTGGCCGTCCACCATGATGACATGCTCCACGCCAACCACTTTACCTTTTCCCAAAACGAGAAAATCGTGACCCGCCCGGCTCAGAAGGTCGCGAATAACCTCATGTACCAGGCAAACCTGGCCCGAGGGATCCTGATAGACAATCTCGGCCAATTGCTGCGAGCGAACGTACGCACGAAGCCGTTCCTGCACGCTCCAGGAGATGACGGAAGACGATGGGGTGGAGGCACTCATGGTTTCTTCCCTGTTGTTCTTGTTGCAGAGAAGTCTGGACCACAACCTTCCATCTTGCCACTTACCGGGACAGAACACTGGAGCAATCTGGGGATGCATGCCTGCAACCCTTCACAGGCTTCCTCACCGAAGAACGTTGTCATTCAGGGCCAACGTTACCACCCAAAAAGGACGACTGTTGAATTGCAAGATTGTCCGACATAAATTAGAAAAACAATAACCCAAGAGCACCACGGAGAGTCAGACATGAATGCCAAAGTGAAAGGATCCCTGGATTCCGAGAAAGTAAAAGCGAAGGTTACGCCCCCTGCTGAAACTTCCTCAGAAAATGACCTCACCCAAACCACCTGGAAAGATCCCAAGCGGTACATGTGGCTGCTCGGGCCAGCACTACCCGGTATCGGCCTGGCAGCATTAACTGGCTATGCCCTGGCCCCGAAAAAGCTCAAGGCCCTGGCCTGGACCGGCCCGGCACTGGTACATGGCATTATTCCGGCGCTGGACCGGGCGATCGGTGAAGACAAGAGCAATCCACCGGAATCTGCGGTGAAAACCCTGGAGCAGGACAAGTACTACGACCGCATTGTGAAGGCGTTTATCCCCACCCAGTACGCCATGACCTTTATGGGTGCCTGGCTGGCCAGCCGCAAGAAAACGCCACTTGAAGACAAGATTGGCCTGACCTTGACCGTGGGCGCCATTAACGGGGTGGGCATCAATACCGCCCACGAACTGGGCCACAAGTCCAACAAGTTGAACAAACTGATGGCCATGGCGGCACTGGCGCCAACCGGTTATACCCATTTCGTGGTTGAGCACAATTTCGGGCACCACAAGCGGGTGGCCACGCCGGAAGACCCGGCCAGCAGCCGGATGGGCGAGAGTTTCTGGAAATTCCTGCCGCGGACGGTTTTTGGCGGCATGAAGTCAGCGGTGAAGATTGAAAAGGCACGCCTGGCACGCAAAGGTAAAAGCTTCTGGAGCCTGGACAACGAGTTGCTTCAGGGTTGGGCCATGAGTGCCGGGTTCTTTGGCGCTACCACGCTGATCTGTGGCCCGAGGGCGGTGCCCTTCCTGGCGGCGCAGGCGGTGTACGGTGCGAGCCTGTTGGAAAGCGTGAATTACATTGAGCACTATGGCCTGCTGCGCCAGAAAGACGAGAATGGCAAGTACCAGCGCACTCAGCCGGAGCATAGCTGGAACAGCAATCACATTGTGACCAACCTGTTCCTGTATCAGTTGCAGCGGCATTCAGACCACCACGCCCATCCGACCCGCAGCTTCCAGGCCTTGCGGCATTTCGAGAAGGCGCCGCAGCTGCCAGGTGGTTATGCCTCAATGTTATTGCCGGCTTACCTGCCCCAGTGGTGGTACGAAACCATGGATAAGCGGGTGATTGACCACTACGAGGGGGATCTGTCGAAGATCAACTGGGACCCTGATCGTAAGGAGGAGTTGATGGCCCGGTATGCGGATTACGCTGCGAAAGTGGCGGCCGAGGCTGCGGCTCGGCGGGCTGACTCTGCTTCTGAGTCTGAGGCTGCCTGAGGCCTGACTGATTTGTTGGCTTGATTGCCGGCCCTAGCCTGTGGGTTATGGTGCCGGCGCCGGGTTGGGGCCACCCTACTTCCCTCTGAATACCGCTTCTCTTCTTTCCAGGAACGACTGGATTCCTTCTTTGACATCTTCGCTGGCCATGACCGGGCGTAGTTCCGGGAACAGGCGTTCCTTGGCCACTTCCTGGCCTTCGGAAACGGCAATCTTGGAGGATTTCAGGCTGCCCTGAACGCCCAAAGGTGCGGCCTTGGCGATCTTTTCGGCGATTTCCATGGCTTTGTTGAACTGTTCGCCGGGTTCAACCAGTTCCTGGATCAGTCCCCACTGATAGGCCTGTTCGGCGGTCCATTCGTCGCCGGTGAGCAGGTAGCGCTGGGCGTTGCCCCAGCCGATTTCCCTTTGCAGGCGGATGGTGGCGCCGCCACAGGCAAAGATGCCGCGTTTGACCTCCAGCTGGGCGAAGCGGGTGCCTTTGGCAGCTACGCGGATGTCGGTGTTGAGCATCATTTCGACGCCGCAGGTGAAGCAGATGCCCTGAGCGGCGAAGACCACCGGCTTGGTGAGGCCTTCTCCGGTGATGTGGAACGGGTCGAGTTCGCCTTCACCGGGTTCAATGCCTTTGCCGTTGGCGAACACGCCGGCCCAGTCGTCCAGTTGCAGGCCGCTGGTGAAGTGGTCACCTTCCGCGTACATCACGGCGACGCGGAGTTCCGGGTCGTTCTGGAGTTGATAATAGGCGGCAGCGATTTCGTGGTACATGGCCCGGTTCATGGCGTTCATTTTTTCCGGGCGGTTCAGGCCGACCAACAGGATGTGGCCTTGTTTTTCTATGTTTACGAGTGACATTGGCGTTTTCCTCGACTTTGGAAGCCTAGCCTGTTTGTTTGGGTGCTTGCACGATCAACGGGTAGAGCTTTCCGGGACCGTCTTTGGCCATGGATGGCCAAAGCCGAGCGCACATGGACGTGCTCGTAGCGTGTCCCTGAAAGGACTCCCAGCTGATCGTGCCTGCCCCCAAACACGCAGGCTACAACATGAACGAGAGCACCAAACTCAGAACCAATCAGCCTTCATATTCAGACACGTATCATCCTGATTGCGCAGCAACACCAGATCCTGCGCCACGGTGGGCAGCTCCCAGTGGAAGAAGTACTGGGCGGCCTGGAGTTTGCCCTGGTAGAAATTGCGTTCACTATCGCTGTTGGCTGAAGCCAGCGCATTGGCGGCCGCATTGGCCTGCCGCAACCACATCCAGGCGACGATAATGTGGCCGAACAGGTGCAGGTAGCAGCTGGCGTTGGCCAGGGTTTTGTCCACTTCGCCACCCATCAGGGATTTACCCAGGCTCTGGGTGACCTTTACCGCCTGCTGCAACGTCTCACTCAGCGACAATGCCCACTGCTGGCAGCGGTCGGTGGTGGCCGCCTGCAGGTCAACCTGCATTTCCTGCATCAGCAACTGCAGGCCGTGGCTCTGGTCCTGCCAGATTTTTCGGCCCAGCAGGTCCAGGGCCTGGATGCCGTTGGTACCCTCGTGAATCGGGTTCAGACGGTTGTCGCGCCAGCATTGCTCTACAGGGTACTCCCGTGTGTAACCGGCGCCGCCGTATACCTGAATCGCCAGGTCGTTGGCTTTCGGGCCGTATTCCGAGGGCCAGGCTTTGATTACCGGGGTGAGCAGGTCCAGCAGTTTGCCGGCTTCCATTCGTTTCTGCTCATCGGGGTGGGTGTGCTGGTCGTCCATCAGGCGAGCACCATAGAGGCACAGGGCCAGGCCGCCTTCGCTGTAGGCTTTCTGGGCCAGCAGCATGCGGCGCACGTCCGCGTGGTCGATGATGGGCACTTGCGGGCTTTCAGGGTTCTTTTCGCTGGCTTTGCGGCCCTGCAGACGGTCCTTGGCGTACTCCAGGCTGTGCATGTAGCCCCGGTAGCCGATGACCGCAGCGCCGAAGCCGACGCCGATGCGGGCTTCGTTCATCATCTGGAACATATATTTCAGACCCTGATGGGGTTCGCCCACCAGATAACCATGGCACGGGGCGTCGTCGCCGAAGCTCAGGGCGGTGGAGGTGGTGCCTCGGTAGCCCAGCTTGTGAATCAGGCCGGCGAGGCTGACGCCATTGCGTTCGCCCGGGTTGCCGTTTTCGTCTACGTGGAATTTCGGGACGATGAACAGGGAGATGCCTTTCACACCGGCCGGGGCGCCTTTGATTTTCGCCAGCACCATGTGAACGATGTTTTCGGTGATGCTCTGTTCACCGCCAGAGATGTAGATTTTGGCGCCTTTGATCAGGTAGTGGCCGTCGTCGGCAGGGGTGGCGGAGGTGCGGATGTCCGCCAGGCTGGAGCCAGCATGAGGCTCGGTCAGGGCCATGGTGCCGCTGTAGCGACCGCTGAGCATGTTGGGCAGGAATTTGGCCTTCTGTTCGTCGTTGCCGAATACGCGGATAAGGTTGGCAGCGGCAGTAGTCAGGAACGGATAGCCAGCGGTGCCTGGGTTGGCGGCGGTGAAGACGCCGTTGCAGGCGGCCATAACGGATTCCGGCAGTTGCATGCCGCCGAGGTCGTAATCATAACGGCCAGCGAGGAAGCCGGCTTCGGCGTAGGCGTCGAAGGCCTGTTTGACGTCCGGGAGCATCTCGACCTGGCCGTTGATGAACTTCGGTTCGTCTTTATCGGCGGCGCTGTTGTGGTTGGCGAATTTTTCTTTCGCCATTTTGTCGGCGGTTTCGATGACGGCATCGAAGGTGTCTTTGCTGTGTTCGCTGAAGCGCTCGCGTTCAGTGAGGACTTCGGTGTTCATTACTTCGTAGAGCTGGAATTCTAAATCTCGGCGGTCGATCAGGGTGTCGGTCATTCTGGGTCTCCTGTTTATTGCCTCTAGCGTCTCACAGTCTCTGCGGTTGTTGGAATTGTCATTTCTGACTTATTCTTGGTTAAAACCGCCACAAAGGAACAGCATCCTTGAAAACCGTCACTATCATCGGCTTTAACGGGGCGCTCGCCAGCGCCATCACCGGGATCATCGACTTGTTCCGTCTTGCGGGGGTTACCTGGGCGCGGATTCATGGGGAGCAGCCGGCGGCGTTGTTCAAAACGCGGCTTTTGACCGAGGGCGGGGAGCCCTGTCGGTGTATTAATGGGGTGACGTTGCTGGCAGATGGGTCGTGGCAGGAGGTAGACGGGCTTGGATTTGATGATTTGCTGATCATTCCGACCATCGGTGCACCAATTGATGAAATTCTGGCCGGCAATCAGGCGCTGATTAACTGGCTAACGCAGTTTCGGGCGGTGCCGGAGGGTGAGGTTCGGGTGGCGAGTAATTGTACCGGGGCGTTTTTGTTGGCGGCCGCGGGCTTGCTGGATGGTCGGGAGGCGACGACCCATTGGGGGTTCGGGGATCAGTTCCGGCGGCGGTTTCCGGAGGTGAAGCTCCATCCGGAGAAGCTGGTGACGGTGGACGGGCCGGTGGCCTGTGCCGGGGGCGGTATGGCCTGGTGGGATTTGGGGGTATATCTGGTGGAGCGCCTGGCGGGGGCGCAGGTGGCGCGGGAGTTGGCGAAGGCATTTGTGATCGATGCCGGGCGCACCAGTCAGGCACCTTACAGTGTGTTACAAGCCAAGCGTTATCATTCTGATTTGGCAGTGCTTCGGGTGCAGGATTGGCTGGAGGCGCATTTTCGGGAGCCGGTGTCTTTGGCGGCTATGGCCGATGCCGAAGGCATGTCGGAGCGGTCGCTGTTACGGCGCTTTCAGCAGGCGACAGGGGATTCTCCCTCAACCTATTTGCAGTTGTTGCGGGTGGAGGAGGCACGGCGGCAGTTGGAGTCTTCGCGGCTGGGACTGGAAGCGATCACCCGGGCGGTGGGGTATGAGGATGTGAGTTCATTCAGCCGGCTGTTTCGCAAGCATACAGGGTTGGCTCCGGGGGCCTATCGAGCAAAGTTCAGCCGTTAGTCGAAGCATTCAGAGGCAGATTGCGTCTTTGGTAGTATTCGACTGGCCCGGGTTATGCATCAGAATAAGCGAGTAGGCGGTTTTTTGCCGTTTTACGTAAATAAATCTGACATAGCCAACCCCTGCGGGGAGGTCGTTCACATGAACACATCACTGAAGCAAAGCCAAGCCGATATTCTCAGCCGTCTCTACGACATGAAGTGCAGGCAGGTAGAGCACGCCCTGCAGCAAGGTAACAGCCTGCGCTGTCAGGTGCTTCAAGCCGAAGCGGAAGCCATTTCCAACGCATTGAAGTCCGTTCGGTAGTCATCTCTCGGCGAGACAACCACCGAACGCCCTTTCACGTCATCTGCTGACGTTTTCTGTCAGCTTTGTCAAATAGCGGCAGCCACCTCGGTACCCTGCCGGATGGCGCGCTTGGCATCCAGCTCTTCCGCCAGATCGGCGCCGCCGATCAGGTGCGCTTTGACTCCCCCCTGCGTAAGCTGATCAAACAACTCACGATAGGACTCCTGGCCCGCACAGATAATCACATTATCCACCGGCAGCACTTTGGTCTCTCCGGCTTTGCCATCCTTGTCTGTCAGGGTGATATGCAAGCCCTGGTCATCAATCCGGTCGTAACGGCACCCTCTGAGCATTTCAACATCCCGGTGTTTGAGGCTGCTCCGGTGCACCCAACCTGAGGTTTTGCCAAGGCCGCCGCCCACTTTTCCGGTTTTGCGTTGCATCAGGTAGATCTTGCGGGGTGACGCCGTTGGCTCCCGCTCCGCCAGGCCGCCCGGGCCCTCAAACGCGGGGTTCACACCCCATTCGGCCTGCCAGTCGGCCACACTCACCTGCTCGCCTTCGGGTTGTTTGCCGAAGTCGTGGGTCAGGAACTCGCTGACATCAAAACCGATACCCCCGGCGCCGATCACCGCAACACTCTTGCCCACCGGCTTGTTGTGGCGCAGCACGTCGAGATAACCCAGCACTTTCGGATGGTCAATGCCGTCGATCTTTGGTGTCCGGGGTTTCACGCCGGTGGCGACGATGACATCGTCAAAGCCTTGCTCAATAAGGTCTGAGGCCTCCACGCGGGTTTCAAGTTTAAGATCAATCTCCAGCAACTGGATCTGGCGCTGGAAATAACGCAGGGTCTCGTAAAACTCTTCCTTACCCGGTATGCGCTTGGCGTAGTTGAACTGACCACCAATCTTGTCGTCGGCTTCAAACAGAGTCACCTTGTGGCCACGCTTGGCAGCGGTGGTTGCCGCCGCCAGGCCCGCCGGCCCGGCACCGACCACGGCCACCCGCCGCACCACCGGGGCAACGGTAAGCACCAGTTCGGTTTCGTAACAGGCCCGTGGGTTCACCAGGCAAGATGCACGCTTGGCCTGGAACACATGGTCCAGGCAGGCCTGGTTGCAGGCGATACAGGTGTTGATTTCATCGCTACGCCCCTGCTCTGCCTTGCGTACAAATTCGCTGTCGGCCAGCAACGGGCGAGCCATGGACACCATGTCCGCCTTGCCGGCAGCAAGGATCTCTTCGCCTTTCTCGGGCGTGTTGATGCGGTTGGTGGTGCACACCGGAATGTCCACCTCGCCGTAGAACTTGGCGGTAACATCGGCAAAGCCACCGCGGGGCACCGAAGTCACGATGGTGGGAACCCGGGCCTCGTGCCAGCCGATGCCGGTATTGATGATGGTGGCACCGGCCTGTTCGATGGCTTTGCCAAGCGTCACTATCTGATCCCAGGTCTGGCCGCCTTCCACCAGATCCAGCATGGACAGCCGGTAGATGATGATGAACTCCGGCCCCACAGCCTCACGCATACGACGCACGATTTCCACCGGCAAGCGCATACGGTTCTCGTAGGGCCCGCCCCACTTGTCCGTTCGTTTGTTGGTCCGCTCACACAGAAACTGGTTGATGAAGTAGCCTTCGGAGCCCATCACTTCAACGCCGTCATAGCCAGCGAACTTGGCCAGCTTCGCCGCGCTGACGAAATCGTTGATCTGCCGCTCAACGCCTTTGGTCGACAGGGCACGGGCCTTGAACGGGCTGATCGGCGCCTTGGTTGCCGAGGCGGACACAATCAGCGGCTGATAACCATACCGGCCAGCGTGCAGTAACTGGAGGCAAATCTTCCCGCCCGCTTCATGCACTGCTCCGGTCACATGACGATGCAACAAGGCTGTTGCACGGTTATTCATGGTTGACGACAAAGGCGCAAGTTGGCCAACCAGGTTGGGCGAAAAGCCTCCCGTTACCATAAGGCCAACGCCACCCTCGGCGCGTTCTGCAAAATACCGGGCAAACTTGTGAATATTCCAGAAACGGTCTTCCAACCCGGTGTGCATGGAACCCATGAGCACACGATTTTTCAGCTCGGTGAAGCCAAGGTCGAGCGGTTTCAGCAAGTTAGGGTAATTCGCAGTCATGATACAGGTCGCCAGAGTGTGATGAATGAACGCTGACTGAGATTAGCACACCCTCTACGACCAAGGTATTACCCGGCGGGAACCTTCTGCTTTATTTACCGTCAGACGGCACCGGTTGCGGAGCACGGTTTACCTTGCCTTTGATCAATCTGTCAGATAGTCTTTCTGGCACCTATAAAGGGCTAAACCATAGATATTCCCTATCAATGAATATCCTGCACCCCGGTGTCGGCATATCGCCGCGGTGCCCAAATGGAGCTTTGACGCACATGCTGTTAGCTGTGTTATCCGGCTTTTTGCTGGCAATTGCCGCCCCTTTCCTACACCGGGTTGCGGGCAAATACATTGGGTGGGTGCTGGCACTTTTGCCGGCAAGCCTTGCGGTCTACTTCAGCACCTTTCTTTCTCAGGTTCAGGATGGACCGGTGCTGCTGGAGTATCAGTGGCTGCCAGGCCTCGATATCTCCCTGAACTTTCTTGTTGATGGTCTCTCGCTGACGTTTGCCTTACTGATCAGCGGTATCGGTACCTTTATCCTGATCTATGCCGGTTCTTACCTTGCCGGCCACAAGTATCTGGCCCGCTTCTATGTGATCATGCTGTCGTTCATGGCATCGATGCTCGGGCTGGTGCTCTCGGATAACCTGATTACCTTGTTTGTGTTCTGGGAGCTGACCAGCATCACCTCTTACATGCTGATTGGCTTCAACCACGAAGATCTGGATGCCCGAAAGTGTGCATTGCAGGGTCTGTTTGTGACCGTGGCCGGCGGCCTGGCGCTGATGGCCGGACTGATCATGCTGGCCATAATGACTGGCAGCTATTCCCTCGCGGAAATCCTGGCATCCAGTGAGCCGCTGCATCAGCATGTTTTCTACACGGGTGCCGTGCTGTGCATACTCGCGGGCACCTTTACCAAATCGGCGCAGGTGCCCTTCCATTTCTGGCTGCCAAATGCCATGGCGGCGCCGACTCCGGTCTCCGCTTTCCTGCACTCCGCCACCATGGTCAAGGCCGGCGTTTATTTGATGGCACGCCTGAATCCCTCCCTGGGTGAAGGTGAGCTATGGAGCCTGATGCTGATGGGCTTCGGCGCTGCCACCATGTTTACCGGTGCCTGGCTGGCCTTCGGTAGCACTGGCATCAAAAAGATTCTGGCCTATTCAACCGTAATGGCACTTGGCACTTTGACCATGCTGATCGGTGTGGGCACCGAGCTGGCGATGACTGCCTTTATCTGTTTCCTGGTGGCCCACTCGCTCTACAAAGGCGCATTGTTCATGCTCGCCGGTGCCCTCGATCATGAAACCGGCACCAAAGACATCACGCTGATGGGCGGCCTGCGCAAGTCCATGCCCGCCACCGCAACCATTGCCGCATTTGCTGCGCTGTCCCTCGCAGGCTTACCCCCGCTGTTCGGGTTTATTGCCAAAGAACTGATGCTGGAAGCCCTGATTGACGCACCGGTTTGGAGCGGTGTGTTGCTGTTTATTACGGTTGCGTCCGCCATGCTGATTGTTGGTGTGGCCGGGCTCGTTGCCATCAAACCCTTCTTTGGTGCCCAGGGTGAAACGCCGAAAACCCCTCACGAGGCGCCGTTTGGCATGCTTATCGGCCCGGCGGTGCTGACCATCATCGCCCTGGTTTTCGGCTTGTTGCCGTTTATTCCGGAGAATGCGCTGCTAACCGCGGCGGTCGCTTCGGTTTACGGCAGCCCGGTGGATTTCTATCTGGCGCTCTGGCACGGCATCAACGCACCGCTGATGCTCTCCGCAGCCAGCCTGATCGTTGGTCTGCTGCTGTTCAAGGCCTGGCCGCGCATTCAGCCAACGCTGTATGCCATCAATTACGCAGGTGGTCGTGTTGGCCCGGAGGCAGGTTACTTCAAGTTCATGGAGTGGATTACCGTGGTGGCCAGCTGGCAGACGCGAATGCTGCAAAACGGCGTACTAGGCATCTACATGCTGGTGATGGTTGCTGTCACCTTTGGTCTGGCGGGCTATACGATGCTGGATCACTACGGGCTGCACTTCGCCCTGAATCTGGCGGACAGCCATTTCTATGAATGGGGTATAGCCCTGCTCCTGGTGGCCTCTGCCGTGTTTGCCAGCGGCACCCACTCCCGCCTCGGTTCCGTGGCTTCGATGGGGGTTCTGGGCTTCGGTGTAGCACTCACGTTTATCCTGTTCAGCGCACCAGACCTCGGGATCACCCAGCTATTGGTGGAAACCCTGACCGTTATCCTGCTGGTTCTGGTGCTGTTCAAGCTACCAGAATTCGTCAACCTGTCTTCGCCTTTCCAGCGTTATCGGGATCTGGCCGTGGCGGTCTTCGGCGGCGTTGTCATGACCCTGATGATTCTGGCGGTACTGGACATTCAGTACTTCGAGTCCATCTCATCCTATTATGTTGAAAACAGTGCCACGCTGGCCTACGGCCGGAACATCGTGAACGTGATTCTGGTGGACTTCCGGGCCCTGGATACCCTGGGCGAAATCTTCGTACTGGCACTGGCGGCCCTGGGCGTGTTCTCCATGCTGAAACTGAAAGCGGAGGATCAGCACAAGCCATGAAATCCAACACCATGATTCTGCATACCGCGGCCTTGCTGATCATGCCGCTGCAGCTGATGTTCTCGATTTTCCTGCTATTCCGGGGCCATGATGAACCCGGTGGCGGTTTCATCGGCGGGCTGGTTGCCTCTGGTGCTTTCGTGCTCTACGCCTTTGCCTTTGGCGCCGAGGCCACTCGCCGGATTCTGCGGGTTGGCCCCCGCGATCTGCTGGCAGCAGGCCTACTGATGGGACTGGCATCCACACTGCCGGCGTTTTTCTCTGGCCAACCCATGCTGACAGCCCACTGGTGGGAAGTACCGTTGCCCGGCGATGCCTACCTGAAGCTGTCCACGCCGCTGATTTTTGATATCGGCGTCTATCTTGCCGTTCTTGGCACCATCATGACCTTTGTGGTTGGCCTGATGGAGTCCGAAGAATGACCTTTTCCCAAGAGCAGAATACCGGAGGATCTCTATGGAGAGCCTGATGGCGTACGTGGTGGGCATCATGTTCACCGCGGCCTTTTACATGATGCTCAGGCGGTCCATCGTCAAGCTGGTCATCGGCTTGATGATACTCAGTAATGCCGCCAACCTGCTGATCTTTGTTGTTTCCGGCATGACCCGTGGCGCGCCGCCTCTGATTGCGGAAGGTGCCAGTGCCCCGGCAGGCATGATTGCAGACCCGTTGCCCCAGGCCCTGATCCTGACTGCAATCGTGATTGCCTTTGGTGTGTTGGCCTTCGCCGTGGTTCTTATCCGCCGAGCTTACGAAGTGGTTGGAACCGATGACCTGGACCAGATGAAGGATACGGACACTTGAGCCCGGAAATCATTCTTCCTGTATTTATTCCCCTGACGGCTGGCGCCCTGTCGCTGGCACTGTGGCGGTCGATTCGCTATCAGCGCATTCTGGGTGTGCTGGCCAATATCCTGTTGCTGTGGAGTGGCATCTGGCTACTGATGTCCACCACCGACCAGGGCTTTGTGACCATGGAAATGGGCAGTTGGCCGGCACCGTTCAGTATTGTGTTTGTGGCCGATGTTCTGGCGGCCATCATGATCGTACTGACCGGGATTATCGGTTTGGCCATCGCCATCTACTCGCTGGCGTCAACGCCCAGGGGCCATGAAAAGTTCGGCTACTACCCGCTGATGCACCTGTTGCTGGCCGGCGTGGCTGGCTCTTTCCTGACCGGCGACATCTTTAACCTGTTTGTCTGGTTTGAGGTGATGCTGCTGGCCTCCTTCGCCCTGCTGACCCTTGGCGGTGAGCGAGCGCAAATGGAAGGGGCCATCAAGTACGTCACCCTCAACCTGTTCTCGTCTGCGATTTTCCTGTCTGCGGTAGGCCTGCTCTACGGCATGGTCGGCACCCTGAACATGGCGGATATCGCCCAGAAGGTCAGCCAGGTGGAAGACACCGGCATGCTAACGGTGGTTGCCATGATGTTCATGGTGTCGTTTGGCGTAAAAGCGGCGGCGTTCCCGCTGTTTTTCTGGCTGCCAGCGTCTTACCACACACCCCAGGTAGCGGTTTCAGCGCTGTTTGCCGGCCTGCTCACCAAGGTGGGCGTGTATGCCCTGTTCAGGATGTTCACTCTGGTTTTCACCCAGGACGTCGATTACACCCACAACATCCTGCTTTGGGCCGCCACCCTGACCATGCTGACCGGTGTTCTGGGCGCGGCAGCACAGTTCGAATTCCGACGCATCCTGTCGTTCCACATCGTCAGCCAGATTGGCTACATGATGCTTGGCCTGGCCTTGTTCACCCCGCTGGCCATCATCGGCGGTGTGTTCTACATCATGCACCACATCATCGTGAAGACGAACCTGTTCCTGGTCAGCGGCTTTACCTATCGCCTGCTGGGTAGCTATGAACTGAAAGACCTGGGCGGTGTTTACAAGTACCGCCCGCTGCTAGCGGTGCTGTTCCTGATCCCGGCCCTCTCTCTGGCGGGCATTCCACCGCTGTCAGGTTTCTTTGCCAAGTTTGTGGTGATTCGCGCCGCACTGGAGGCAGAAGCCTACCTGGTCACCTTTGTGGCCCTGCTGGTTGGCCTGTTGACGCTCTACTCAATGATCAAGATCTGGGCGGAGGTGTTCTGGAAGAAGGTACCAGACCACGTCAGGAATACCGAAGAGCTCAAGGGCAAGCTGAACGAAAAACACGCCTGGGCCTACTATCTGCCAATGGTTGGCCTGGCCATCTGCACCCTGATTATCGGCCTGTATGGCCAGCCAATCTATGAGCTGGCAGAGATGTCTGCCGAGCAGCTGATGAACCCGCAGCTCTACATCGAAGCGGTGTTGGGAGGTGATCAGCCATGATCGGATTTTTCTGGAACGTTTGCCTGGCACTGGCCTGGGTAGCCCTGAGCGGTTCGTTCACCGCCTGGAATCTGTTTGCGGGCCTGTTCTTCGGTTACCTGGCGTTGATGGTGCTGCAGAAGCATGTTCCCGCGCTGAAGGGTTATTCCCGGCGACTACCGAGACTGATTTCCTTTTCCCTGTTTTTCATCAAGGAGCTGGTCAAGGCCAACTTCCGGGTGGCGTACGACGTAGCCACCCCCGTCTGGTACATGAAGCCCGGCGTTATTGCCTTTGAGATGGAAGCACACACCGACGCGGAAATCATGTTCCTGAGCAGTTTTATCTCGCTGACCCCCGGCACCCTGAGCCTGGACGTCTCCGATGATCGGCGAGTGCTCTATATTCACGCCATGTTCCTGCAGGACGAGGAGCAGTTGCGCAAGGATCTCAAGGAACTTGAGTTCCGGATTCTCAAGATCATGCGCTGAGGAGCCCAAACGTGCTGGATGTTGTTATCAATATTGTCTATTTCATGCTGTCGGTGGCCCTTCTGTTCGGGTTTATCCGGTTGATTAAAGGGCCATCATTGCCCGACAGGGTGGTTTCTCTGGAACTGATCGCCTCTATCGTGGTCGGTTACGTAGGGGTGCACGCCATCGATACCGGCGTGCCCAGCCTTCTGGATGTTGCCATTGTTATTGCCCTGACAGCGTTCCTGACGGCCGTTGGTTTTGCCCGGTTCCTGGAGCGAGGAGGACCCAAAAGTGAGTGAACTGATAGTTGCCATATTGCTCCTGACGGGTGCCAGCTTCATGATTCTGGCTTCTGTGGGCATCCTCCGGCTTCCGGACCTGCCCACCCGAATGCACGCGTCGACAAAGGCCGGTGCCATGGGTGCCATGATGACCATGGCCGGTGTGGCGGTGTATTTCGCGGATGTGGTGGTGTTTACACGGGCGTTCGCGATTGTGATTTTTATCCTGATCACCGCGCCGATTGCCGCCCATGTGATTGGCCGGGCAGGCTACTTCCTGGGCACACCACTTTGGGAAGGCACCGTGAAGGATGAACTCAAAGATAACTACGACGACAAAACCCACAAGCTGTACAGCGGCTTTGAACCCGCTCCGGAAAGCGTGATCCCGCCCAAGCACGAAAAGCGCAGCGAGGATGACGAAGACTGAACAAACAAGAACAACCATCCAACAAGACGTCGAAGAGGTGTAGACCATGGCACAAACCCGCATTCTCCCCGCGGCCGACAACGCTTATCAGTACCCCCTTCTGATCAAACGGCTTCTGCTGTCTGGCCCCCGCTATAACCCGGACCAGGAAATCGTTTACGCCAACCGCAGCAAGTACACCTATACCGACCTGGTAGAGCGCATCCACAAACTCGCCAACGCCCTGACAGACGCGGGCGTAAAGCCCGGCGACACCGTTGCCGTCATGGACTGGGATACCCCACGGTACCTGGAATGTTTCTTCGCGATTCCGATGATCGGTGCCATTCTGCACACGGTTAATGTGCGCCTGTCACCGGAACAGATTGTTTACACCATGAACCACGCGGAAGACGATGTGGTGCTGGTACATGACGACTTCATGCCGATCATCGAAGGCGTGAAAGACGAAATCAAAACCGTCAAAACCTGGATCCAGGTCACCGACGAAGCCAGCGCCAAGGCCACCTCTATCGACACGCTGGGCGAATACGAAGAGCTGCTGGCAAAGGCCGACAACCAGTTCGACTTCCCGGACTTTGACGAAAACAGCGTAGCCACTACCTTCTACACCACCGGCACCACCGGTAATCCCAAAGGCGTTTACTTCAGCCACCGCCAGCTGGTACTCCACACCCTGGCCATGACCGGCAGCATTTCCGCCTACGATGAAATGCCCCTGCTGCGCTCGTCTTCCGTGTATATGCCGGTTACCCCCATGTTCCACGTTCACGCCTGGGGTGTGCCCTATGCTGCCACCATGCTGGGGGTCAAACAGGTTTATCCGGGCCGCTACGAGCCGGAGCTGCTGGTCGACCTGATCAAGACTCACCGGGTAACCATGTCGCACTGCGTGCCAACCGTCATGCAGATGATGATGGCCACCGAGTCCATCAAAACTGCCGACCTCAGCAACTGGCATGTCCTCATCGGCGGCAGCGCACTGACCAAGGGCCTGTGCGACGCGGCGGCGAGGCTCGGCATTCACATGTACACCGGTTACGGCATGTCGGAAACCTGCCCGCTGCTGAGCACCACGCACCTGAAGCCGGAAGACCTGGACCTGCCGCTGGAACAGCAAACCGCCATCCGGGTGAAAACCGGTATCGCCGTGCCCATGGTCGAGCTGGAAATTGTCGATCCGGATGGCAACCCGGTGCCCCACGACGGCGAAGCCAAGGGCGAAGTGGTTACCCGTGCGCCCTGGCTCACCCAGAGCTACTTCAAGGAGCCCGAGAAGGGCGAAGAGCTGTGGCAAGGTGGCTGGCTGCACACTGGCGACGTGGCGTCCATGGAGCCGGATAACACACTGACCATCAAAGACCGCATCAAGGATGTGATCAAGACCGGTGGCGAGTGGCTGTCCTCCCTGGACCTGGAAAACCTGATCAGCCAGCATCCGGCCGTTGCCGGTGCCGCCGTGGTGGGTGTGCCGGACGAGAAATGGGGCGAACGGCCGCATGCCCTGGTGACACTCAAACCCGGTGAGCAGGCCGGCGTCGAGGACATCCAGAGCCACCTGAAACAGTTCGTGGAGAGCGGCGAGATCAACAAATGGGCAATCCCGGAGCAAATTGATTTCGTGGAGGATATCCCCAAGACCAGTGTTGGCAAAATCAACAAGAAGTTGATTCGAGACCAGCTCAAGGACTGACCACCTCCGATCTAAAAAAACCGGCCACTGCCATGCAGTCGCCGGTTTTTTTCTGTGCCCGGAAATCAGAGCCCGGAGAACGTGAAGTCAACCTCGGGTTTACGCCCTGCCATAATGTCTGCCAATGCCGCTGCGGAACCACAGGAGTGAGTCCAGCCCAGGGTGCCATGACCGGTGTTCAGGTACAGATTGGCGAAATGGCTTTTCCCGATATAGGGCACGTTCGAAGGCGTTGCTGGCCGCAGGCCAGTCCAGAACTCGGATTTATCCCAGTATGCCGCGTCCGGCATCAGTTCCGCTGATCTTCGCACGATAGCCCGGCACCGAGTGTAGTTCAGATCCCGGGTATAGCCATTGAGTTCAGCCGTACCAGCCACCCGTATCCTGTCCCCCAGTCGCGAATAGACCAGTTTGTACTCGTCATCGGTCAAACTGACATTGAACGCCGCGTCCGGGTTCTTGACCGGCACGGTGATTGAGTAGCCCTTGGCGGGGTAAATGTTCAGGAATAGCCCCAGTTTGCGGGCCAGGATGGCACTGAAGCTGCCGAGACTCAGCACATAGCTGTCCGCGCGCAGTATCTGATGCTTGCCTTCGTTGAGAACCTGCACGCCCAGAATACGGTCACCGGCGCGATCAAAATCCAACACCTCGGTCCCGTACACAAACGTTACGCCGGCCTCCTCACAACGCTTTGCCAACGCCTGGGTGAAGGCCCGGGCATCACCACTTTCATCATCGGCAGTGTATGTGGCTCCGGCAATTCGATGGCGTACTGGCTGTAATGCTGGTTCAATCTGCACCGCCTGCTCCGCATCGATCACCTGTCGGTCACAGCCAAGCTCACGCATGATCCGGGCTGGCTCCATGGCCGCATCAAATTCTGCAGGGTTGGTGTAAAAATGAAGGATACCTTTCTCGAGGTGGTCGTATTCGATACCCACATCTCTGCGCAGGGCCTGCAGGCAATTCCGGCTGTAGGTACCCAGATTTACCATCTGGCGAATGTTATGGGCCGCCTTGGCCGACGTGCACTGGGTCAGGAAAGACAAGGCCCAGCGCCATTGGTAAGGGTCCAGTCGGGGGCGGAACAACAGAGGCGCATCCGGCTGAAACAGCCACTTCAGCACCTTGACAGGCGCCGAGGGATTGGCCCAGGGCTCGGCATGAGAGACAGAAATCTGGCCACCATTGGCATAACTGGTTTCCAGGCCTGACTGGCTCTGACGGTCGACTACCGTTACCTGATGGCCCTGCTGGTGCAGATACCAGGCCGAGGTAACTCCTACGACACCGGCCCCTAGAACCAGTACATGCATGCGCGCCTCCTCTGAATCGTTGTCTGTAGTGAAATCTCAGCCTCCGGATTTTTTTACCGTCCATCCTTTCTGCTGAAGCAAGGGCACGAGAATATCCCGTTGATCTCCCTGAATTTCCACCACACCGTCCTTCACTGTACCACCTGTGCCGCATTTGGCTTTTAGCACTTTGGCGTAGGCCTTCAGGTCTTTGTCATCCATCGGGATACCGGTAATCAGAGTGACTCCCTTACCTTTTCGCCCTTTGGTTTCCCGGCTGACCCGAACAACTCCGTCACCCGACGGCCGTTCCGGCTGCCCGCAGGTGCAATCCGCGACAGGGTTCCGACACTCCGGGCACATACGCCCCTGCTCTGTGGAGAAAACCAGGCCGCCTTCCCGCTTTTTCATTCCCATACACCAGCCTCTGCCTGTTGATCAGTTCAGGCCGGGAGGGTATTTGGAAAACATTTCCGAGACAACCTCGTCAATCAACTTGCGCCGGGTTTCCGGTGACTGGTTCTCGTTCAGGTAACGGCGGCTCGCAGCACGCCAGACCACCTCTGAGGAACGTCTATCAGCCAGTTCGACAACCAGCTTGCCCTCGGTGATTTCCCGAACCGGTGGCGGAGCCGATACGCCCCAGCCAAAGTTGCCTCGACCAAAACCGAAGCCGAGCCCTACACCCACTTGCTCCAGGCGCTCTTCCGGAACGATCTGCCAGGTAACCAGCAGATCAGCCTCCGTATCAGGAACCCGCTTCATTGCCTTGCGGGTCATTTCGCGCTCTATCGCGGCACGAACCCGACTGTCATCCAGCGACGTGAAGCCGGAATCCTGTTGTCCCGGTGCGTATGCCCAACTGGTGAAGTTTCCGAACACGGTCGCCGAGTTGTAGTCGGTAACCACGTTGCTGGCGCAGCCGGCCATAAACGCAGCCATCACCGCTATGATAAGAACTCGCATGGTTTTTCTCCTGCGTTAAATACCCATAATTCACAGTATACGCCCCACCGGGCACTTTCAGTTTGCCACCGGGTTCAGGTTTCCAAACGGTAATCCATCTTCTGCGCATCACAGAACGCTGCAAGCTCACCCGCCCGGATTTCAGGGACCGACACCAACGCATTGACCCGGTCACTGTACCGAATCGACTCAATGTGGCCTTCATGGCCTTCGCACCAGTGCCTAAGTGGCTGTTCGTCGGCAAAACCCAGAACCACCTCTGCCTGCACCCGGGACTGCTGTATGGTCCGCCCCACCTCCGACAACACACTCTCCGCCGCGCCGGCGTAGGCGCGAACCAGACCGCCCGCACCCAGCTTGATGCCCCCGAAGTAGCGGACAACGATCACCAGTACGTCCCCCATGTCCTTGTGCTGGATCACGTTCAGTATGGGCTTGCCGGCCGTACCGGAGGGTTCGCCATCATCATTCATGGCGGCTTCTGCCGCCGAACCGGGCCGGCCAATCTGGTAAGCCCAGCACACATGGCGGGCATCCGGGTAGTCCTGATGGGCACGAGCAACATGTTCCCTGACCTCATCACGGGAGCTTACCGGATACACCCGGGCGATGAAGCGGCTCTTCTTCACTTCCGTTTCTCGCTCAAGGTATCCTGAGGGTACAGGGTAATCTTTACTCATGGAGCAACCTATGACCTCCGAAGATAACGATCAAAACAGTCCTGGCACCGCTGCCCCGGCAAAAATACGCAAAGCGGCCTGCGGCATTCGCTTTGATGAGGACGAGCTGCAAGAAGGCATCGACTTCTCAGCCGCTGAACGCCTTAAACCCGAAGACGACGCTGAACTGGAAATCGCCGACAAGCCAAAACCTGAAAAAAAGCACTCAACCACCGATAAAAACCGGTAGCCGGATGGTTACCTGCAAACCGCCCTCCGGACGGTTGCGGGCCGAGATCGTGCCATCGTGAGCGTTAACAATGTCCCGGGCAATTGCCAGCCCCAGGCCCCAGCCTTTACCGCCCCGGGACTTGTCAGCCCGGAAAAACGGCTCGAACAACTGCTGTAACAGCTCGTCTGGTGCGCCGGGACCATCATCCGCAATCTCCAGCTGGATGCTGCCATCCACCAAAGCCAATGATGCGTGCACGGATTTTCCCGGTGGCGTGTGGTCCAGCGCATTCTGCAATACGTTATCCAAGGCTCGCTGCAACAACCCCGAATCGCCAAGCACTGACACCGCCCTGGCGTCATCGGCCGCGATCAGTTTACAGTCCACCCCCCGGTGTTCCGCGTAATCGGCCGCATCCCGCAATACCCGGTTCATCAGCGAAAGGGGTTTCACCGGCTCACGCTCCATCGAACCACCGTTCTCGGACACCCGGTAAAGCGTCAGAATCTGCCCGGTCATGGTTTCCAGCCGCTCGTTCTGGCGCAGGATGCTGTCCATGAGTGCGGGATCAGCGCCGCCGTCACTGGCAAGCTCAATGGCAACCCGCTGTCGGGCCAGCGGCGTTCTCAGGTCATGGGAAATATCACGCAACAGGTGATTCTGGCGTTCCAGTAACTGACACAGCCGATCGGTCATGGCGTTAAACGCACTGGCCAGCTGACCGACTTCGTCCCTGCGGCGGGCAATCCTGTTCGGAACCCGCAACTGGGTGTCGCCATCCGCGATTGCCTTTGCCGTCGACTCCATGTGGCGCAGAGGCCTGGAAACAAATCGGGCAATCCACCAGCAAGCCAGAGAGATCAGCACAAAGGCCAGACCAAGCTCGACAAACCGGAAGAATTTAGGGTCTAGCCAGCCATCACTGCCCATCCGCGGCCAGGCGACCAGTTGATAGCCTTCTTCCAAAGTGATTACCGCAGGCTTGTTGGGATACCAGCCCGACTGGATGCGTTCCCGAATCTGGGGTGGCAATCGGTGATGCCCCTCTTCTTTTTCGATCAGCATCAGGTGCAGGTCAAGGCGCTCGCCTTCGGCTCTCAGAAAACGCCACATCGCCCCGCGATCTTCTCCCAAGCGCAGGGCCAGGGCTTCCCGGGCCAGCTCATGCAATCCTACCTGGCGCTCAATGGCCTGGCGTTCCCGGTCCAGCAGATACCGGGTTGCGAGATTGCTGGCCACCACGGTAACCGCCATGGCGAGCCAGATTGACAGGAAAATACGCCAGAACAAGGGGAACATAAAACGCTTCATACAGCAGGCACCCGGTAGCTGTAACCCAGGCCTCGTACGGTTTCGATTCGAGGAGGATCATCATTGCCGAGCTTCTTGCGCAGGTTGCTGATGTGCATATCCAAAGTACGATCGTAGGCTTCCAGCCTGCGGCCAAGCGCCCACTGCATCAGGTCGGTTTTACGCACCACACTGCCGGCGTGGGCCAGCAACACCTGAAGCACTTCGTATTCGGTCGCTGTCAGTTCCAGGGGCGCATCATCCTGATATATTCGCCGTTGGCCGGGCTCAACCCGCAGGTCCCCGTAGGTGCGGGTGGCGTCCACATCGGATTTCTGGTCCCAGGCGATCCGGCGCAACAGCGCCTGCAAACGGGCAACCAGTTCGCGGGGGTTGCAGGGTTTCGGGATGTAATCATCGGCGCCCACCTCAAAACCGACAATACGGTCGGTCTCGTCGCCCCGGGCGGTCAGCAGAATCACCGGCAGGTGGGTTTGCCCACGCAGCTCGCGCAGTACATCCAGGCCATTGATGTCTGGCAACATGATATCCAGAACCACAATATCGCAATCCTGCCCCAGGGCCAGCGCCAGGCCATCCCGGCCATTGGCCGCTTCCCGTACAGTGAACCCCTGATTGGTCAGGTATCTGGCCAGCAGTTCTCTCAGCTCGTCATCGTCTTCGATCAACAATACCCGGTTCTGCATGCTGTTCTCTCTTCTGTTGTCCGGCCACAGTCTAGCACGGCCGCCAGAGGGTTCTGATCTACCACGTTTTTTCTTTACCGAACCTTTACAACGACCTGACACCACCTGACACGGGCTAGGCTTACCATGGCAGTCATCCGAGACCGCCTGACAGGCAAAACCGAACCCACGAGGTAATCACCATGAAAGCAAGAACATCCCTGCTCACCGCCGGCGTACTGATGGCTGCAATGTTTGCCGCCAGCCCGGTTGCCATGGCCGACCATCACGGCAAAAAGCACAAGTCCGGACAGTGGGACAAACAGGAAATGTGTGAAAACTTCCGCGAGGGCAAAGGCCCGTTCAGCGAAGAAATGCGGGAGAAGTACCAGGAGAAGCGGGAAAAGCGCCAGCAAAAGATGCAAGAACACCGTGCAGAAATGGCCGATCGCCTGAAACTGAACGAAGAACAGCGCCAGATCTGGAGCGAAATCCATCAGGAACGCCAGGAAAAGTATCAAAACCGCCGAGGTAGCTGGCAGGAAAAAATGGAAAAGCACTGCGCCGACACCCAGGAGTGATCACCAGCGGGGTTCTGTCGTATGGTATAGGGTCACCTAAACAAGCTTGATCCGACCCCATGACCGAACCCGCTGTTCCTGAAATCACACTAAGCACCTGCGCCAGCATTGCCGATATCCCGGAGCGGGACTGGCAACGGCTGGCCGGGTGCAATAACCCGTTCCTGCGCCATGAATTCTATCAGGCACTGGAGCTCTCGGGCTGCACCTGCACCGAAACCGGCTGGACACCCAGTCATCTGGTATTCCGGGCTAACGGCAGGATCTGCGGCCTCGCCCCTGCCTACCTGAAAAGCCACTCCATGGGCGAGTATGTGTTCGACTTTAGCTGGGCGGAAGCCTATCAGCGCTACAGTCTGCCCTATTACCCGAAGTTGCTGATAGCCGTGCCCTTCACTCCTTCCCAGGGCCCCAGACTGTTGTTAAGCGACGAACTACGTGCCCAACTGACACCGGATTTACTAGACACCCTGTTAACCAACCTGACCGAACAACTTGGGGCCCACTCCTGGCACCTGCTATTTCCGAACACCGCCGACCAGGCGCTACTTCAGCATGAGGACGAACTGCACCGAATCGGTTGCCAGTTTCACTGGCACGACCATGGCTATCGGGGCTTTGAGGGTTTCCTGGCAGCACTCACCTCCCGCAAACGCAAGTCCATCCGCAAAGAGCGCCGTCAGGTGGCCGAGCAAGGCATCCGTTTTCAACGTTTTCACGGGAGGGATATCTCAGACCAGGTACTGTCTGCCTTTTACGTGTTCTATCAGGCCACCTACCTCAAGCGTGGCCGCCCTCCCTACCTGAACAAAGCGTTCTTCGAGCAATTGCGGGAGACCATGCCAGAGCACCTACACCTGATCATGGCGGTTCGTGACGGCCAACTGATTGCCGGCGCCCTGTTTCTGGCCAGCGACACGACCCTCTATGGCCGCTACTGGGGATGCCTGGAAGAGTACAACCACCTGCACTTTGAAACCTGTTACTACCAGGGTATTGAACTTGCCCTGAGCCTGGGACTAAAGCACTTTGACGCAGGGGCCCAGGGGGAACACAAGCTGGTGCGAGGCTTTGAACCTACCATCACCCACTCCTGGCACGGCATCCTGCACCCGGGGTTTCGGGAGGCTATCCAAAGCTTCACACATGAAGAAGCAGAGCATGTGATAAGTTACTTTAACGACGCTCAATCCGCCCTGCCATTCCGACAGCAGGACCAGGATTAGCCTCTATACTGTAACCTCAGTACGGGAATTCGACGGAGGTCGAACGCCATGGACATGGGCCAACTGGGCACTTTTCTCTCATCAGATCATCTGCCGTTACTGCTCTCGGCTGCAGCCATACTGCTTGCGTTGGGCACCATCCTGTTCACCGCCAGCGCCCGGCGTCGGCACCGGGAGGAGTTAACAACCCTGCGTGAGCGGGCCGACACCCTCTGGCGGGAGGTCGACGAGTTTCGGGTAGCGCAGTTCAACCGCACGGGCGAGTCCGGTTCATCACCACACATGTCCTCTTTGTTTGACGAAGCCCGGTACCACACTGAAAAAGAAGCCTATGACAAACTCTGGCCACAGGTGTGGCACCTGTACGAGCGCCTGGGCATGTTCCTCAGGGCCGTTGAAGCCGGTGAGGCATCGGGGGAATTGAGGCTGGAAGCCCGCCATGCGGCCCTCGAAGCCCGGAATCTTCTGAACAGAAATCGCCCATTCTGCAGCGACGTGGTCGACGGGCTCGCCACCCGACTGATTGATACCGAAATCAAGGCACACCTGGCAGCCTGCCAGCATCTTGACCTGCTGAAAGATGTCTCCAACACCTCGTCCAGCCATGACCGACGGGTGTTGCAGGACAAATGCCACAGCCTGCACGAAGGCGATGCCCGGGACCTGATCAACCAGCTCGCATCAACCATCCGCGAAAGAAGTATCCGTAACTCATAGAGTGCGACCCGGGTTATATTGCTTTGACCAAGGGTGATCCGGAACTTATTTGCCCGGGTAAAGTCTGTGAAACCTCCCCAAGACGGACACGCCAATGACACGACTATTGAAGTACTCTGGCTGGTTTCTGGGCGCCCTGTTGCTGCTGTTCTCCGGCCCCCTGCTGCTGGCAGCCACCGGCACCCAGCCAGAACGAAATGCCTGGCAAACCGCCAGCCGTGACAGCGCTGGTATAGCACCAGCGGCGGTAGACAATCACGAAGCCATCGTTCAGGTATACGGCGCCCGGGCCTGGAGCTGGCGCGGCTATTTCGCGGTACACACCTGGGTGGCCACCAAAGAGGAAGGCGCCGATCACTACAAGGTGCATGAGGTCATTGGCTGGCGCCAGCACGTAGTCAGCTCCCGCCCGGACGATCCAGATCGCCACTGGTTCGGCGCCCGGCCAGAGTTGTATGCAGATATTCGGGGCGATGAGGCCAAGGCTCTGATTCCCGACATCTACGAGGCGGTGCAGTCATACCCGTACATTAACGAATACGAGGCCTGGCCCGGCCCCAACAGCAACACCTTCGTGGCCTGGGTTATCCGGGAAACACCGGGGTTGAACGTGGCGTTACCCAATCACGCCATCGGCAAGGACTATCTGGGCAGCCGTGTGGGGGCAACAACACCCGGTGGTGCCGGTTACCAGCTTTCGCTGGGAGGCTATGTTGGTGTTCTGGCGGGCGTCCGGGAAGGCGTGGAGCTGAACATTCTGGGATTGTCGCTGGGTGTTAATCCCTTGGCGCTCGGCATCAAATTACCTGGGATTGGTGAGCTGGCTCTGCGTAATACCAATCCTATGCCGGAGGCTACGCCTTAGTTTGGGAGACGGCCGGGGAGCGGGTAAGCCTCCCCGACTAAAGCAGACCACGCCGAAGTTTGAAAGAGCTGGTCGGGTGGACCTTCCCAAAAATGTGCGGAGCCAGGGATGGCGGAGCCAAGCGTACACGGACGTATTCACAGCGTTTTTTGGGAAGGTCCACCCGACCAGCTCTAACTCCCAAGCTCAAAGTCAGAGCCTGGCAAACTCCAAATACCGACTGGCCGCCTGTTTTTTCTCGTCCTGAGAATTCAACAATTCCAGGCGTAGCCGGTCGATCAACTTCAGATAGTCATCCAGCGGTGATTTCTTTTTGCCCTGATCCTTGGAAGCCTCGATAAAGTCCTGCTGCTTCTTGCGAATTTCGTTTAGCTTTTCCAGAGCGTTCTGGATGGCTTCAATGCGGGCATTTACCGGACCATTACCGTTAGAGTTCCCGTTTCCGTTGCCATTGGCGGCTTCATTACCACCGCGCACACCAAGGAAGGTGCTCTCCGCCGGCGCGGACTCAGTGTTCTGCTCTGCCAGGTCCAGCTCTTCCAAGGTGCGCACCTCACCATCTGTGGTCAGGTAAATGCCGGAAGCTTTGATCTGGCCCAGGGGAATGCCCTGAGGGTTGGTCAAGGTAAACTGATCCTCTACGCTGCCAACGTAGAGAGCCTGAACGCCAACTTCCTCCAGTGACCGCAAGGCACCGCCGCCGTCGGCGGTTTGCACCCATACAGACAGGGACTTGAACACCTCGTCGTTGGCGTCAATCCAGCGGTTGCCGTCGTCGTCATACTTGGCGAGTTCGCTGAAACCGGAACCGGTTTGGGGACCAAACAGCTCGGAGCCGTCGTCTACCTTGCCGTTGCCATTGCGGTCAAACACCAGGTAACCGCTGCCACCACCCAGGCTGGCAAACTGGCTGGTCTGGCCGTCGCCGTTCATGTCAAATTCGAACAACGTGTCGGTCAACCGCGCGGTGGAAGCGCCGAAGTTGATCACCAGCGGGTCAGTCAGCGGGCGTTCCTGAATCTGGATCAGTTCGGAGTATTCGTAGGTGCGTGACTGTGATTGTCGAAGTGATAGGGTAAAGTCAATGGTTTCGCCGTTTTGCAGGGTGATGCTGCCGGTGGATGCAAAGCTACGACTCTCGCTTTCCGAGTAGAACATATAGCGGCCGGCCGTCACCGACAGGCTGCCCTGGGATTCCCCCACGGCCTCTCCGCCCAGAGCCGCCCGGCTGACGGTCAATGCCTGCTGGCCGAGCAGGAACAGGTCGGCGGATTTTTCGATCAGCTCGGCACTGGTAAACGAGGCCGTGCGATTATCCCCACTCACCTGGCTGGCACTGCTGAACGCCAGCTGTTCCTGGCTGCTATAACGGTAGGCCGCCTGTCGGAACAAAGACAACTCAGTGGCGCCGGCCTGCAATCCCTGTTGGGGCAAACCCGCGTTCTGCTGGGTAATGCGCAACTGGCTACTGTCCATAGCCTGCACCTGGCGGGTGCTGTTCTGAAACAGGGAAATCTGACTGGATGAAATCATGGTGTTCGTACCTCAACTGACCTGTCAGGGTATCGGCACATCACCGGAAAACTTGAGCAGTTTTTAACCAGCCAGAATCAGAGACTTAGTTGAGATACCGCACCAACGCGGCAGCCAGGAGGCCCAGAGTAATGGCCGGCAGGGGTTTGCGGATGGCCAGCATGGCAACGCCGGTGGTCATCAGCGCAGCCAGGGCGCCCAGATCGCCAGCCACCGCCATGGGAACGATGATAGCGATCAGCACCGAACTGGCCATGGTGTTGATGAAACTCTCAACCCGCGGGCTGATGCGCAGGAACGACATGATGAACACCCCGCCGAAGCGGGTTACCAGGGTCACCAGTGCCATGATGGCGATCAACGCCAGAACACCCAGGGTTGTGGTTTCAATCGCCATGCCGGACCTCAAGGTTATCTTCCCGGCTCTGGGCTCCGGGTTCCAGCCAGAACAGTCCGATCACACCACCGGCCAGTGCACCCACCACAACGTGCATATTGGGCGGCAGCCATTTCCACGCCGCCAGCGAAGCAGCACCGGCCACCAGCCAGGCCACGAGAATGCGGGGCGATTTCTTGCCACCGAGGGCCATGGCCAACAGAAAGCAACCCAGTACCATATCCAGGCCCAGGGCTCTGGGGTTCTGCAGCAGGCCACCGAAGTACACACCCAACCCGGTACCGATCATCCAGGCCAGCCAAAGCACCAGCCCGCCCCCCAGGATCACCTCAAGATTGCGCCGGCCACTCTGATACTCCTGCGCCGAGACCGCCCAGTTGGCGTCTGTCAGCAACAGCAATAGTCCGTAGCGCTTGCCCGGCGAGACGTCTTTGAGCATGGGGTACAAAGAAGCGCCCATCAGCAGGTGCCGGGAGTTGATGGCAAACACCACGGCAATCATTGGCAGCACCGAGACTTCGGTGCCCCACATGTCCACCGCGGCGAACTGGGACGCACCGGCGAACACGGTGGTGCTCATCAGGATGGATTCAAGCGGCGACAAGCCCTTCTGGATGGCCGCCAGGCCAAAGGCAGCACCAAACGCCACCACGAACAATGAGATGGGAAGTAAACGAAAAAACTCAGCTCGCACCCTGTGCGGCTGAAATTGGTAAGGATATAAACTGGCAGACATTACGAGAAACTAAGCCGGAACCGCCAAAACGCGAATAGGTAATAACCGCTAGCCCGGAATTATTTTTCCTATTTTGCTCAATCAGTTATATGAACAAATCACACTTTTGCGAACTCGGTCGCCTCGCCCTTGTTGACGTGAACGTAAACTTATTCTAGTTTGTTTTTCGTCCAGCCCCAAAAGGGCAACCCGGCCAATCCACCGGGCAGGACTGATGAAATCGAACATCCGGCCAAAAGCCGGGATTACAAAAACAAGACAAACCTACCGCCGCGATCCGGCCAGGTGGGAGAGGATTTCAACATGTCTGATCTTTTACGCTCCCCAAAGGGGCTGCGTCCCGTCAGCCTTGACGATGTCTGGGAAAAAGATGCCGGTTCGGTCTACATGAACGGCAGCCAGGCCCTGGCGAGACTTCCCCTGCTCCAAGCCCAACTCGACCGCAAGAACAACCTGAACACCGCAGGCTTTATCTCTGGCTATCGCGGATCTCCCCTTGGCGGTTTTGACAAGGTTCTGTGGAAAGCCCGGGACCACCTCAAAGAAAACAACATCCATTTTTTACCCGGGGTGAATGAAGACCTTGGCGCCACCGCTGTCTGGGGCAGCCAGCAGGTCAACATCTTTGAAGGTGCCCGTTACGACGGCGTGTTTGCCCTCTGGTATGGCAAAGGCCCGGGTGTGGACCGCACCGGTGATGTGTTCAAGCACGCTAACGCGGCGGGCACCTCCCGATTTGGTGGGGTACTGGCCGTCGCTGGCGACGACCATGCCTGCAAATCTTCCACCCTGCCCCATCAAAGTGATTATGCGTTTCTGGATGCGGGTATGCCGGTGCTCAACCCCGCCGGCATTCAGGACATTCTGGATCTGGGCCTCTACGGCTGGGCCATGTCGCGGTTTAGCGGCTGCTGGATTGGCTTCAAAGCCCTGGCCGAAAACATGGATTCGTCCATTTCTGCCAACCTGGATCTCAGCCGGATCAACATCCGCATTCCCACACAGTTTCCCATGCCGGAAGGTGGCCTGAACTCCCGCTGGCCAGACAAACCCATGGCGCAGGAGGAACGACTGCACCGCCATAAGCTGGAAGCCGCCAAGGCCTTTTGCCGGGCCAACCGCCTGGACCGCACGGTGCTTTCGGTTGAACGGCCCCGACTGGGCATCGTCACCACCGGCAAAGCCTACCTGGATGTGATCCAGGCGCTGGCGGACCTCGGCCTGGGCGATGAGGAACGTGAAGCCATCGGGCTGGCCGTGTACAAGGTCGCCATGCCCTGGCCCCTGGAACCCGAGGGTATTTTTGAGTTTGCCTCAGGGCTGGAGGAAATTCTGGTAGTCGAGGAAAAACGGGGATTGATTGAAGAACAGATCAAGACCCAGCTTTACACCTGGCAGGATGGCCGACGCCCCAATGTCATCGGCAAGCGGGACGACCAGGGTAACGACCTGCTACCGACCATCGCTGAACTGACACCGGCCATGGTGGCACGAGCCATCGCCTCCCGCCTGGATGGCCGTTATTGCAACGACAAACTGCAACAGCGCCTCGGTTTCCTGACCGAGAAGGAGAACAGTCTGGCGCAACCCCGGGAGCGCCTGGAACGCACTCCGCACTTCTGCTCTGGTTGCCCCCACAACACGTCTACCCAGGTACCGGAAGGCAGCCGGGCCCTCGGCGGCATTGGCTGTCATTACATGGCGACCTGGATGGAACGAGGTACCGACACCTTCACCCAGATGGGTGGTGAAGGCGTCACCTGGCTTGGCCAGGCACCGTTTACCAACCAGAAACACGTGTTCCAGAACCTCGGCGACGGCACCTACTTTCACTCAGGCGTACTGGCCATTCGCGCGGCCATTGCCTCCGGTGCCAACATCACCTACAAGATTCTCTACAACGACGCCGTGGCCATGACCGGCGGCCAGCCGGTGGATGGCACCCTGACGGTGCAGCAGATCAGCCATCAGCTGTATGGTGAGGGCGTGCGACGTATCGCGGTGGTCAGCGACGATATCGACAAATACCCGTCGCGGGCGGATTTCGCGGACCGCACTACCTTCCATCACCGGGACGACTTGGACGCCCTGCAACGGGAAATGCGTGAGATCGAAGGCTGTTCGGTGATCATCTATGACCAGACCTGCGCGGCCGAAAAGCGCAGGCGCCGCAAGCGCGGCACCATGGAAGACCCAAACCAGCGCGTGATGATTCACTCGGACGTGTGCGAAGGCTGCGGTGATTGCGGTATCCAGTCCAACTGCCTGTCGATTCTCCCGAAAGACACAGACGCCGGGCGCAAACGCACCATTGACCAGTCCTCCTGCAACAAGGACTTCTCCTGCGTGCGCGGTTTCTGCCCGAGCTTTGTCACCGTCAAAGGCGGCAAACTGAAGAAGCCAGCCGGCGTCAGCTCAGACGTGGACTTCCCTGAGCTTCCGGAACCCACGCCGGTCACCGGCAATAATCCTTACGGTATTCTGCTGACCGGCGTCGGCGGCACCGGCGTGGTGACCGTCAGTGCCCTGCTGGGCATGGCAGCCCACCTTGAGGGCAAAGGCGTCTCCGTGCTGGACCAGGCCGGCCTGGCCCAGAAGTTCGGCGCTGTCGTCAGTCATATCCGCATCAGTGACCGGCAAGACAACATCCATGCCGTGCGCATTCCCGCCGGCGAGGCCGACCTGATGATCGCCTTTGATCTGATGGTCGCCGCCACCGACGATGCCCTGGCCAAGCTGGATAACCGTTTCTCACGGGCGGTGGTCAATACCGAACAGGCCATGCCCGCCGCCTTTACCCGAGACCCGGACATCCAGTTCCCCGGCGAATCCATGGAGCAGACCGTCAAGGAAGCCTGCCGGCCTGATGGCAGCTGGTTCCTCAACGCGGGTGACCTCGCCAAAGCCCTGATGGGTGACGGCATGGCGGTCAACCTGTTCACCGTCGGCTTTGCCTGGCAACAGGGGCTGCTGCCGCTCAGTGCCGCAGCCATAGAGCGGGCCATTGAGCTTAACAACGTGGCGGTCGAGAAAAACAAACAGGCATTTCTGTGGGGCCGCCGGGCTGCCCATGATCTGGACCGGGTGATGGCCCTGGCGTTCCCGAAACCCCAAGGCACACCTGTGCAGGTGATGGAAACCACGGATCAACTGATCCAGCGCAACATGGAACACCTGAGCGATTACCAGAACACCGCCCTGGCCAAGCGCTATGAAAGACTGGTGCGCCAGGCGGAACACACCATCTCCCAGAAACTCGGCCGTGACCCGTTGTTGTTCCGGGCCATCGCCGACAACTACGCCAAGGTGCTGGCCTACAAAGACGAGTACGAAGTGGCGCGACTGTTCAGCAATGGCAGCCTGCGCAAGCAGCTGGAGGAGCAGTTCGAGGGCGACATTGAGCTGGAGTTCAATCTGGCACCGCCGCTGCTCAGCCGGAGTAAAAACGGCGAACGCCCTAAGAAACGCACTTTCGGTCCCTGGATGGAAACCGTGTTCGCCTGGCTGGCGAAAGCCCGCAGCCTGCGAGGCACACCCCTGGACCCCTTCGGATACACCGCGGACCGCCGCCTGGAGCGCAAGATCATCCGGGAGTACGAAACCGATGTGGCCTTCCTGCTCAAACACCTGAGCAAAGACCACGCCGATGCCGCGCGAAACCTGGCCAGCCTGCCTGCGAAGATCCGCGGTTATGGCCCGGTCAAAGAAGCGGCCTATCATGCCACCCGAAAAGAACGGGCGCAGTACCGGGCTGAACTGAACCCCGGTGAACGGGCACACCAACAAATCGCCAACGCGGCGGTCTAAAACAAAAACAGCCGCCGCAGGCCCCACAAGGGTAGCGGCCGGCCACGGAACAGAGGTGAAACGCCATGAACGTATTCAGCCATCCGGAGTTCGATCACCACGAACACCTGTCTTTTGTCTGCGACGCCGAAACCGGCCTGAAGGGCATCATTGCCATCCACAATACGTCAAGGGGTGCAGCACTCGGCGGTTGCCGAATGTTCCCCTACGCAAGCGATGAGGAAGCGTTGAGGGATGTGTTGCGACTGTCCCGGGGGATGACCTATAAATCGGCCCTGGCCAATCTCGACCTGGGTGGCGGCAAGTCAGTCATCATCGGCGACCCGCGTAAGCACAAGACCGAAGCCTTGCTCGAAGCCATGGGCAGGCACCTGGAAAGCCTCGGCGGCCAGTACATTGCCGCTGAGGACTCCGGCACCAGCGTGCCAGACCTGAAAGTGATGGGCCGCCATACCCGGCACGTGGCCGGCGTAACCACCCGCACCGGGTTTGATGGCCAGCCCAGCACAGGCGACCCGTCGCCGGTAACCGCCTACGGCACTTTTATTGGCCTTAAAGCCGCCGTAAAACACAAACTCGGCACGGATAATCTGACTGGCCTGAAGGTGGCTATCCAGGGCATTGGTAATGTTGGCTTCCGCCTGGCCCGCTACCTGAAAGAGGCCGGTGCAGAACTGTGGGTCACCGACATTCACGCCGACAACCTCCAGCGCGCGGTGGACGAGTTTGGTGCAACGCCCGTTGCTTCCGGTGACATCCTGAGCCTGCCGGTGGACGTTGTAGCCCCCTGCGCCATGGGTGCAGTGCTGAACGACCAGAGCATTCCGGCCATCCGGGCGGCCATCGTGGCCGGCGCCGCGAACAATCTCCTGGACCGCCCCGAACACGATGCGGCCCTCAAACATCGGGGCATCCTCTACGCTCCGGATTTCGCCATCAACGCCGGCGGCATCATTGATGTGTTCTACGAGCGCACCGGAGGCTCACCCGAGCAAATCCGCGCCCACGTGGACACCATCGGTGACACCCTGTCGGAAATATTCCAGCGCTCTGATCGAACCGGACTCCCCACCGGGGAGATTGCCAACGAACTGGCAGAGGAGCGCTTCCGAAAGCACGCCGCGGGTGCTGGGCTGGCGCCCAGGCGGCTGGCTTGCGCCGGGTGACCTGACACCGGTGCTTCCCCTTGGGGGCCGCAGGGTTCTGCGGCTCCCCTTTTAACCCCTGAAACAAAAACAACACCTTCGGGAGATCACTATGTCTGTCACTTCATCCGGCTCCGCAACCTATTCGGATGCCCTTGAGGGCTCCAATGCGAAACGAGGGCTTTGGTCCTCACGGTTCGCGTTTATTCTGGCTGCCACCGGCTCCGCCGTCGGGCTTGGCAATATCTGGAAATTCCCCTACGTTACCGGCGAAAACGGTGGCGGCGCCTTTGTGCTGGTGTACCTGCTGTGCATCGCCGTTGTCGGCATTCCCATCATGATGGCCGAGGTCATGATCGGCCGCCGGGGTGGTCGCAGCCCGGTCAACAGCATCCGACTGATTACCGAACGGGACAGACTCAAACCGGCCTGGAAACTGGTGGGCGCTATCGGCGTTCTTGCTGGCTTTTTAATACTGTCGTTCTACTCGGTGATTGGTGGTTGGGCAATATCCTACGTGGGTACCACTGCCAGCGGGCAACTGGCTGGTCAGTCGGCAGAAGCCGTAGGCGCCATTTTCTCCGGCTTGCTAAGCAATCCGTCCACCCTGCTGCTCTGGCACACGGTGTTTATGGCCCTGGTGATGGTGGTCGTCGCCCGGGGCGTCCGCTCCGGCCTTGAGCGGGCCGTCAGTATCCTGATGCCAGCGCTGTTCGTATTGTTGCTACTGGTGGTCGGCTACGCCATGACCACCGGCCACTTCGGCCAGGCCGCGGCCTTCCTGTTCCAGCCAGACTTCTCCAAGCTGACCACCTCCGGCGTGCTGGTCGCCCTTGGCCACGCGTTCTTTACCCTGAGCCTGGGTATGGCGGTAATGATGGCCTACGGCTCTTATCTGCCGAAAAAGATCTCCATCGCCAAAACCTCCATCACCGTCTCCGTGATCGACACCGGCGTGGCCCTGCTGGCTGGCCTGGCGATCTTCCCCATTGTCTTTGCCAACGGTCTCGAACCCGGTGCCGGCCCTGGCCTGATCTTCCAGACACTGCCCCTGGCCTTCGGGCAGATGCCCATGGGCACCCTGTTTGGCACGTTGTTTTTCGTGTTGCTGATCTTTGCCGCCTGGACCTCCGGCATCTCCCTGCTGGAGCCCATCGTGGAGTGGCTGGAAGAGCAGAAAGGCATGAACCGGACCATCAGCACCATCGCTGCTGGCGGCGTATGCTGGGCTCTGGGCATTGCCTCCGTGCTGTCACTGAACCTGTGGGCGGACGTTGCTCCGCTGGGCTTCATTCCCATGCTGGAAGGCAAAACCATTTTCGACCTGCTGGACTTCTTCACCGCCAACATCCTGTTGCCGCTGGGTGGCCTGCTGGTCGCACTGTTTGCCGGCTGGGTGATGTCCCGCCAGGCCATGGAGAACGAACTGTCGCTGTCACCTGCCATGTTCAACCTGTGGTTTATCACCGTGCGGTTTGTTACCCCGGTGGCCGTTGCCATCGTGTTTATCTACAACCTGATGTAAGCCCTATTGCCCGGGCAATACACTGCCCGGGCTCTCCCATCCCGCCTGTTCCGGGCACCAACGTACCAATTGATAAGCATCTGTCCCTTTCTGACCGGACTTTTACGGCTCTTGGCGCGTAATGTGTGATTGTTAGACAAACACAATCGAGGCAGTCGCTATGTCAGCAGTCACAGCATCTTTTCCGGTACGCCGTCAGGACTTTGGTTTTGAGGATGTACCGCGCCACTGGGTCGACAGTGACCCGTTTATGACCCACCTGTTCAACGCCCTCTCCGCACTTTTCCCAGACGGTGAGCGCTTCTTCGTGGACAGTGTTCGGGCAGTACGTGACCAGATCAACGACCCTCAGTTGCAGAAGGACATCAGCGCCTTTATCGGGCAGGAGGCCATGCACGCGAAGGAGCATGGCCACTTCAACGAGGGTGCCATCAATCAGGGTTTCGATATCAAGAAACTGGAAGGCTGGACCCGAGGCTTCCTGTCCGCGAAAGACCTGCCGCTGCTCAACAACAAGCGGGTGCATCTGGCCGCTACCGTTGCCCTTGAGCACTTCACCGGCATCCTCTCAGCACAGCTGCTGAAGCGCGAAGACCTGGTGAATGCCATCGACCCGTCCATGCGAACCCTGTGGGCCTGGCACTGTGTCGAAGAGAACGAACACAAAGCGGTGGCCTTCGACACCTATGAAAAACTCTACGATAAAACCGTAGTGGACTACGCCATCCGCATGGGTGTCATGGCGTTGATCACAACGCTGATCATGGTAGCCATCCACTCGTTCATTTTTGAGCTGATGCGCGAAGACAAGCAGTTACTGAATCTGAAGTCCTGGGCCAAAGGTCTGAACCGTGTGTGGGGCCGCAAGGGCATGTTCACCGCGATCATTCCGGAGTACCTGGATTACTTCAAACCAGACTTCCACCCCTGGCAGCACGACACCGAGTTCCTGCTGCACAAATGGCGCAAGCAGCTGAACTTCGCCTGATGCCCGCGCCTGCTCGCCGGACTCAGTCCGGTTTTCGGGCGACGTAGACGGTGTTGAACGATTCGCGATTCTGGAAGGGGTTGTAGAAGCTAACCACGTGGCAGGCTACGTCGGTAAACACTTCCCGCAGCGTCGCCATGAACTCATCATCCTCACCTTCGTTGGACCACATGGCAAACACGCTTCTGGGCTTGAGTTGCCGGGCCATGAGGCGGAGGTTGTTGGCGGTGTAGAAGCTGGCACTGGAATCGTGCAGCAGGGCCCTGGGCGAGTGGTCGATGTCGAGCAGGATGGCGTCGAACTGTTTGCCCGGTGCTTCCGGGTCAAAGCCGCCGGTTTCGGGGTCGGCGATGGCGAGGTCGAAGAAGCTGCCGTGTATGTAGCGGTTGCGGGGGTCGGCGTTAAGGTCTTTGCCGAGGGGCACTTTTTCTTGCTGGTGCCAGCCGATGACGGGTTTCAGGTATTCGACGACGAGCAGTTCGCTGACGCGCTCATGTTTGAGAGCTGCCACGGCGGTGTAGCCAAGGCCGAGTCCGCCTACAACGACGCTGAGGTTGTCGCCTTCGGTTTCACCCAGGCCAATGTCTGACAGGGCCACTTCGGCGTCGACAAACATGCTGGACATAAGAAATTCTTCGCCCAGTTTCACTTCGTAGATATCGCGGTCACCCAGTGCCGGAATCCTGCGGCGGCGCAGCGCGATTTCCCCGATCACCGAGGGCTGGCTGTCAATTTGTTCGAAAAGCAGTCCCATAGTCTTTGACTCTTATTCTGGAATTTCACGAGCGCGCATCTTCGGGAGTTACGATCACCCAGCCTGATGGACCGTGCTGTCGCAGTTGGGGTAAGGCTTTCAAAACACGCTCAAGCACATCCATGTGGCGCTTGGGCTCCGCCATCCCTGGCTCCGCACAGTTTTGAAAGCCTTACCCCAACCGCTCCTGTCGTCTACTCCCCTGCCCGCTCCTGGGCAGAGACGTTCATACAATTTGCGAGAATACTCCGCATCTTCTCCGCACCCAGCTCATTCATCAGTGCGATATTCCGATCAGGAATCCCGTCCACATCCGGATGGCTGTCAATCGCCGCCTCCAGACTCGCCTCCCGCAACAGGTGCAGCATGGGGTACGGAGACCGGTTGGTGTAATTCTCCGCAGCAGCCGGATCGGTTTCAGCAAACTGGTAATCCGGATGGAAACTGGCGATTTGGTAAACGCCCTCCAGTTCAAGGTACGCCAACAACGCATCGGCAGCGTCCAGAAACTCATTGTAGGCGTAGAAATCCTTCAGCACGCCCGGGTGTATCAACAACGTGGTTTCGATTTCCGGTTCGTCTTCCAGGCGCTGCAATTCCGCGTGCAGGGCCTGCAGGAGGTCGTCTTCGTTGTTGGCGTCTGTCACCGTAAACCGAACCCGGTTCTTGACCAGTTCCCGTTTGGCGAAGGGGCAGAGGTTGTAGCCAACGACTACGTCTTCGACCCATTTTCGGGTTGCACTCACAATCTGGTTGTCATTCACAGTATTCGCCTTTAGAACCTGAAGCCACTCCGATGTATGAGTGGGCGTGTGGGTAGAGCCTTCCAAAACTGTGCGGAGCCATGGATGGCGGAGCCCAAGCGTCACAAGGACGTGCCGAAGGAGCGTGTTTTGGAAGGCTCTACCCACACGCCCACCGGCACCGATGTTAGCCAGGAACAACTAGCTCCATAGCCAACTTTAGGCGTAGCCTTGGCTCCGGAGATAGTCATCATAAGTACCGCTGAAATCGGTAATGCCATCCGCCTTCAACTCAATAATCCGGGTCGCCAGCGACGAAACAAACTCCCGATCATGGCTGACGAAAATCAGCGTGCCCGGATAATTCTCCAACGCCAGGTTCAGCGCCTCGATCGACTCCATATCCAGGTGGTTGGTCGGCTCATCCATCAGCATCACATTCGGCTTCTGCAGAATCAGCTTACCGAACAGCATCCGCCCCTGCTCACCACCGGAAATCACCTTCACCGACTTACCAATGTCATCCCCGGAGAACAACATCCGCCCCAGAGTACCACGCACCAGCTGTTCACCACCGGTAGTCCACTGGGCCATCCAATCGGTCAGGGTGTCATCCCGGGCAAAGTCGGCGGTGTGGTCCTGGGCAAAAAAACCAACCTCAGCACTGTCGGTCCATTTCACCTCCCCGGCGTCCGGCTCATAAGCGCCGGCCAGGCACTGCAGCAGCGTGGTTTTTCCGATACCGTTCGGGCCGATGATGGCCACGCGCTCGCCGGCTTCGATCTGCAAGTCCAGGTTCTTGAACAGCGGGCCTTCATCGAAGCCCTTGGTCAGGCCTTTCAGGGTAACCGCCTGGCGATGCAACTTCTTGCCCTGTTCAAAACGGATAAACGGGCTCACCCGGCTGGACGGCTTTACTTCTTCCAGCTGGATCTTGTCGATCTGGCGGGCGCGGGAGGTGGCCTGCTTGGCTTTCGAGGCGTTGGCGGAGAAGCGGCTGACGAACTGCTGCAGTTCGGCAATCTGGGCCTTTTTCTTGGCGTTGTCTGACAACATGCGCTCGCGGGCCTGGGTGGCGGCGGTCATGTATTCGTCGTAATTGCCCGGGAACAGGCGCAGTTCACCGTAATCCAGGTCCGCCATGTGGGTACACACACTGTTCAGGAAGTGGCGGTCGTGCGAAATGATGATCATGGTGCTGTTACGGGCCACCAAAATGTTTTCCAGCCAGCGGATGGTGTTGATATCCAGGTGGTTGGTGGGCTCGTCCAGCAGCAGTACGTCCGGGTCGGAGAACAGGGCCTGGGCCAGCAGTACACGCAGTTTCCAGCCGGGGGCCAGGGCGCTCATGGGGCCGTTGTGCTGTTCCAGCGGAATGTCCAGGCCCAGCAGGAGTTCGCCGGCGCGGGATTCGGCGGTGTAGCCGTCCATTTCGGCGAATTCCACTTCCAGGTCCGCCACCGCCATGCCGTCTTCTTCGCTCATTTCCGGCAGGGAGTAGATACGGTCCCGCTCTTTCTTCACCCGCCACAGTTCCCCATGGCCCATGATCACGGTGTCCATCACCGTGCAGTCCTCGTAGGCGAACTGATCCTGGCGCAGTTTACCGAGGCGGATGTTGGGCTCCAGCATCACCTGACCGGCGGACGGCTCCAGGTCGCCACCGAGAATTTTCATCAGGGTGGACTTGCCGCAGCCATTGGCACCGATCAAACCGTAACGGTTGCCGTTGCCGAACTTGGCGGATACGTTTTCAAACAGGGGCTTGGCCCCGAATTGCATGGTGAGATTGGCGGTGGAGATCAAGAAAAGAACCTGTCAGCGTGAGGGCCGGCAACAAGCCGGCAAACAAAAGCCGGCATTGTACAGGTTTGGGCGCAAGACTGTGAGGCCGCAGAAACACGGATAAAAAGGGCTTGCCAGCAGCACGCTGTGCGGGCAGCATTCACGTCAGACGTTTCCGTCCATTCCTCCATCCGACAACAGGAACTTGACCATGGCACAAGCAACTGCACGCCACATTCTGGTAGACAGCGAAGCAAAATGTGAAGAACTGAAGAAGGCCATTGAAGGTGGCCAGGATTTCGCCGAAGTGGCGAAACAGCATTCCTCCTGCCCGTCCGGCCGTAACGGTGGCGACCTGGGTTCATTCGGCCCTGGCCAGATGGTTCCCGAGTTTGACAAGGCCGTGTTCAGCAGCGACCTGAACACCGTGATTGGGCCAATCAAGACCCAATTCGGCTACCACCTGCTGGAAGTGACTTCCCGCAGCTAAGCCAGCGCAACTGCTGTTTGCGCTTGACTGCGCAGACAGCAGGCGTTTGTTATCGGGATTCGCCTGTCCCGAAATTCCTGAACCGCGCCAATTGGCTACCGATGGTTTCAATCGGGTCCGTAATAGACGCCTGAATGCTCTCTGTGACCACGTCGGTAAAGCGCTTACCCGACTCACTCTCCAGAAAGTCCAGATAAAGACCCAGTTCCTGAACACTGATATCACGGTAGGTGTACAAATAGCTGTCGTATACCTGTTGCCCAACCATGCCCTGCAACATCCCACGCTGGTTCTCCAAACGCTGTCGTAACCGCTCATAATGCACCGAGTCACTGCTCAGGGCCGCCATGGCCGTTGCCAAACCCAACTGCACGGCAATGGTAGTATCCACTGTGGTTTCCGTTGCTCGGGAAGCCCGGTCAAAACGGTCAAACAGCTTTTCCCGGGTGGTGCCCTTGTAAGCTTCGTTCAGCTCTCCGGCGCGGCTTCGTACCTCTGACCAGGCGGCAGGTGCAGACGCTGCTATCTCCGCACGGGATATCTTCTGCGCAACAGGCGTCTGGTACCAGGCATGAACCTCCTCAAGCTGTTTGTTCGTCAGCGACTCATCAAGGCTGGCTACCAGCTTTCGCTCGATATCTTCTGCACGATAGCTACTACTGACCACATAACCGATAGTATCCGCCACCATCGGCGGCACCTGGCCGCTCTGTTTGAGACCGTCACGAATACCCTGGCTCATCATGGCCGGGTACTGGCCCACGATGTCATCAATGGGCGATGCCGCCAGAACGTCACGGGCATCCGTTGATGCATGGGCCGTCCCCGACAACAAAAGCCCGGCAACTAAAAGAGGTTTAACTAGGGTGATCAGTCTCATTTCTCTATTATCCTGTTACTGCAATGGCCCTGTTTATGACACGCCCGAAGCCATTACGGCAAGTGCCCCAAGGCCTTTGGAGATGACAGTTTGGTAGGGAAGTGGCGCAGAAGAACCCGAAAATCTCGGAAAATCCGCAACAAGCGGTTTAATGTATGGCGCTCCCGCCTGAGCTGGTATGGCCTGCCTTTGCTGGGGCTGGTGATCGGCACCTGGGCCACCCTGCGTTTCAGCCTGCTGGCCCCGGAACCTCCGGCCAACCCGGAAAACATCTGTGAGATCTTCAGGGAGCATACGGTGTGGTACGACTATGCCCGGGCCTCCGAGGAGAAATGGGGCACCCCCATCGCCACGCAACTGGCTTTCGTCTATTACGAATCGTCGTTCCGGAGCCATGCCCGGCCGCCCCGCACCCGGCTTTGGGGACTGATTCCCTGGAAGCGCCCCACCACTGCCTACGGTTATGCCCAGGCTCTTGACCCCGCCTGGGGTGAATACCTGGTGGCCAACGACGCATCCTGGCGAACCGTGCGCACCGACATGCAATACGCCCTGGATTTTGTCGGCTGGTACAACCACCTCAGCAATCGCCAACTGGGCATTCCATTCAGCTCCCCCAGGCAGCTCTACCTGGCCTACCACGAAGGCCGGGGCGGCTACGCCCGGCGTTCCTATGAACAAAAACCGGCCATACAGTCCCTCGCCCAAAGGGTTCAGAACCGCGCCTTCCGCTACGACAACCAGTTAAAGCAGTGCGAAGCGGAGTTCCAGTGTTGGCGCTGGTACCAGTTCTGGCCGTTCTGCAAGGCCGACAATTAGGTTCAGAACGACGCGCTTATCTCAATGGCAGATTCCAGAGCTTTCAGGCGATCAACCAGAAACTCCATGACGATGCGCACCCTGGCCATCTGCTGGGTATCCTGGTTTACGTGTAGCCACAAATCCACGCTCTCGCCCTCCAGCGGGTCTGATAACCTGCGCAGCTCTTTCGCAGCTTCGCCCAGATAGCAGGGCAACACCGCCAACCCCGCTCCGGACCTGGCCAGGGTTGCCATGGATTGCAGGCTGTTGCAGCGAATCACCGAGGAGACGTTCTTCAGGTGCTTCCGGTACCAACGCCCGGTCGCCAGATGGCTGAAACTCTCATCCGGCAGTATCCATGTGCAGTCTTCCGGGTGGTTCTCGATATCCATATTGCGGTGTCGGCGGCAGTATCTGGCGGCCCCGTAGACGGCGGAATCCACAGCGGCAATGCGCTCGCCCTCCAGGGTCGCCTGGGGTTTATTCTCTGGCCGCAGGGTGAGGTCTGCCTCCCGGTGGCTGAGGTTCGCCACATCGTTATCGGTCAGCACCTCCAGCTCGATATCCGGATAGGCATGGACAAGCTCCGCCAGGATCGGCCCGAGCAGCTCATTCATCATGGCATCCTCCGCCGCCACCCGAACCTTACCCACCGGCGCAGCATCATCACCTACCAGCTTGCGTTCGAGGTTTTCCACATCGGTAGCCAGCCGTTGGGCCTCGCGAAACGCCATTTCGCCAACCGGGGTGAGCTGCAAACCATCCCGGTTGCGCTCGAAGAACTGCACCCCCAACGACTCTTCCATCTGATCAAGTCGTCTTAAAACAGTGGTTTGGTGTACACCCAGCAATTCACCGGCCTTTGCCAGCGTTCCACCTATTGCCAGAGCCCGTATATATCGAAGATAATCCCAGTCCATAGTTACTGCATATTCGCAACGTGAGTACGGATTTTAACGTATTCAAACTGCAAATAAGAACTCCTAGAATAATTGTTAAATTAAAGATAGATCGCTAATTAATCCACCAGACAAAGGAGGAAGGCGCTATGACCAAGAGCCATATCGCAACCGTAAACCCGCTGCCGTCAAGTATCCTCCACAACAGTACCGAGGTCAGGCGCCAGTATACCCGTGCTGCTGCACAGCAGGCGATGCAGTTTTTCAGCCGTAAGGTGCGGATTTTCAACCGCAAAGCCGCTGCGGTCGCCCCAGACATGCCCCAGGTACAGGGCGGTCACTGAGATTACCGGAACCCGGTAACCGAAGCACAAATAAAAACGCCGGCATGTTTCCATGCCGGCGTTTTCTTATGGTGAGGGTTTAACGCCCTGATCAGAACTCCCAGATCACCTTACTCTTCTTACCAAACCACTCGTCCATCTTTTGATTGTAGAAGTCCTCGATCACATTGCGCTTGATCTTCATGGTCGGCGTCAGCATGCCGTTTTCCATGGTCCAGGGCTCCTTGACCACCACCACGAAGGCCACTTTCTCATGGGCTTCGCTCTGGGCGTTGACGGCATCCAGTTCCCGGGCCAGTTCCTGTTCCAGCTCCGCCCGGTCACCACCACGATCCAATTCATCCCGCGCCTCTTCTGACAGCAACACCATCAGGCACGGCTGAGGCTGATTGGCACCGGCCACACACACCACTTCGGCTTTCGGGTGATTGAACCGGTTCTCAATTGGCACGGGCACCACGTATTTGCCCTTGGAAGTTTTGAACAGATCCTTCACCCGGCCAGTAATGCGCAGGCAGCCATCCTGGTCGATTTCACCCATATCGCCGGTTTTCAGGAAGCCGTCGTCGGTCAGGTCCTCCTTGGTCTTTTCTTCGTTCTTGTAGTAGCCCAGCATCTGGCCGGGACTCTTCACCTGAACCTCGCCGCCTTCACCAATGCGGTGTGTCACACCAGGGTTCGCCATGCCGACCGTACCCACCTTGGCCTGGCCGGGGCGGTTGGCGTGGGAGTAACCGAAGTTTTCCGACATGCCATACACTTCCAGCAGTTCCAGACCAAGACCCCGATACCAGCCGATAATCTCTCCAGACAACGGTGCCGCGCCCGTCAGTGCCGCACGGCAATGATCAAGGCCCAGCTGTTTGAGCACCTTCTTTTTAACCAGTGAGTTCAGGATCGGAATATTGAACAGGATTTTCTGCTTCTTCGGCGGCAACTTGGCATTCACGCCCAGATAGAACTTCATCCACAGGCGCGGTACCGAGAAGAACAACGTGGGCCGGGCCCGCTGCAGGTCTTCCTGGAAGGTATCCAGGGAGTTGGCAAAGTACAGGTGGAAACCGTAGTAAAGAGACTGGGTTTCAACCGCTGCCCGCTCCGCCACGTGAGCCAGCGGGAGGTAAGACAGCATGCGTTCGTTGGAGGATACCGGGAACAGTTGCTGCAGGCCATCGGCCACCGAAATCATGGTGCGGAAGCTGTGCATAACGCCCTTGGGCCGGCCGGTACTGCCAGAGGTGTACACGATGGTGGCCAGCGCATCCGAATCAGGCAGTTTTGGCTCCGCCGGTGATTGCTCTTTGATGATCTCCTGCCATTTGGGAGTGTCATCGCGCGGCGACAAAGGCAGAGACACGATGGGCATGTCAGCAGGAATATGATGCTTGATGTCGTTCCAGCCGTCGGCCGTGCCGTCCAGCTTACCCAGGAACAACAGTTTGGCCTCGCTGTGTTCAAGAATGTAAGCGGCTGTTTCACCATTCAGGGTCGGGTAAAGCGGCACGCTGACATGACCGGCTGCCCAAATGGCCAGATCCGACAGTATCCAATGCGCGCTATTCTTGCCCAGGATTCCGATATTGCTGTGCTCCGGCAGACCAAGGCTGTTCAGGTAGGCCGCCATTCGGGAAACCTGGTCAGCGGCCTGCGCCCAGGTAATGTCTTCCACCCGGCCATCCGGGAATGGCTGGGTCAGGTAAACGTTATCGGGAGTGTGCTGGGCCCAGTAGTACAGGCAGTGCAAAGACGTCTGCTTTTGTGGGTCTATAGCCATGGTAACTCCTTGTTGTTGTTATCTTCGGTTGTCTGGAATCGCTTTTTATCGTTGCATTCATACTAGCCAACTTTCCCGTGTGCTCAATAGCAATAAACATCCCGGGCGTTGACCATTTAGCTCGAAGCTGAGACGCACCTCCCAAAATATTTCGTGACATCCATCAAGTCTGGTCTAGATTGAGAAGTACCGCGTATTGATAACCAATACCACAGGAGACTGTCGCTCTATGAGAACCTCGACTCGCTCTGCTTTGATCTTTCCCGCCTGGGCCGTCATTCTTATCGGTTCTGGCGCCTTTCTCTATACCGCCTATGCGGGTTTTCTTGGTTCCTGAGCGCTGGCTAACGCCGGAACCGGGTCTCAAGCACAACTGCCGAGTTAGTCCGCTCAACCCCTTTCAGGTTCCCTATGTCATCCAATACACGGCTCAACTCCTCCAGAGATTGGGCCTGGACGATGGCAATCAAGTCGTACTCACCACTGACCGAAAACAACTGGCAAACCTGAGTAATCTGCTCCAGTTCAGCGTTGGTGCGAGCGGTAAGTTTCTGGTGCACCTTGACCGACACATGGGCCTCCACCTGGTTGGCGGCGTACTCACCGCCCAGCTGAACGGTATAGCCGCGGATGATTCCCTGCACCTCCAGTTTCGCCAGTCTGTTTTGTACGGTGGAACGGGAAATATGCAGCCCCTTGGCCAGGTCAGTGACACTGGCGCGAGCATTCTGCCGAAGCAGTCCCAACAGTTTCTGGTCTTGCATACTAATCATTTTGATTACCTGATTCGTCAATATGGCTAAATTCTAGACCATATCGGCCAATTTGAATCTACAGATCGGCATAACCAGCCGCCATACTGGACCTAAACAACGTTCAGGATGTCGGCTATGTTGATCCGCCCTATCACGCTTCGGGATCTTGATCCCCTTTATCAGATTGCCGTTGAATCCGGGCCGGGATTTACATCCCTGATGCCAGACCGGGACGCGCTGGCACAGAAGATCGTGCATTCCATGAAGAGCTTTGAGCGGCGCGTAGACAATCCCACAAACGAGCAGTATCTGTTTGTACTTGAGGATGAGCACAGCCATGAGATCATGGGCACAACTGGCATCCAGGCCAGTGTTGGGCTCGACCGGCCGTTGCACCACTTCAAACGCGACAGAACGATCGGGCCAGCAGGCCTCGCGAGGGAAACCCTGACCCGTTGCGAGCACTACGCGGGCTGCACCGAAATCTGTTCGCTGTACCTTCGCCCGGACTATCGCCAGGCCAATGCCGGCAAACTCCTGTCAAAAGTCCGGTTTCTGTTTATGGCACTGCACCCCGAGCGTTTTGCAAACACCGTGATAGCAGAGATGCGGGGGGTGTCTGACACTCATGGCCACTCGCCTTTCTGGAACTGGCTGAGACATCAGGTGGTCGATCTGGATTTTTCCACGGTAACGCAACTCTCCGCCCAGAGTGATGCTCGCTTTCTGGAACAACTTGTTCCCCCTGGCCCGTTCGACATTGCAGACATGACCATTGAAGCTCAGGCAGTCATCGGCCAGGTTCACCCCGACACCCGCCCGGCACTACACTTACTGAAACAGGAAGGGTTCCGGCATCGCGGCCTGGTGGATCTTTTCGATGCCGGCCCGACCATTGAATGTCCCAGAGATGCCATCGCCAGTGTTCGCAACAGCGGTTTCTTCCATGCTGCACCTGGCGGCACCGGCATGGCTAACACCAGCGGGTCGCCGTTGATTGTGGCCAATGGCCAGTGTTCCGGATTTCGTGCGACGATAATCGATTCGTTGCCTGAGCAAGCGGAACCAGGCCGACTTCCGCTACCGGCAGGCATTCAGCGGACACTGGCCTTGAATGGCGGAGACCTGATGTGTGCGTTGCCACTGGCTATGTGTCAACCGTTACTGAACGCAGGTGAGATGAGCGCTCACCAGGAGTTCCATCATGCAGGATGAACTGACCACGCTGTTTTCAAAACTCTGGCAATCCTATCGACGAGTGACGCCCTCAGCTGAGCGCATTCATCAGTTGCTGGGCGAACGGGAAAGCCAACCCATCGTGAATGATCACATCGCGTTGCGCACCTTTAACCTGGACCCGGTGCGCCTGGACAAACTGGCCGGCCACTTTCTCAAACTGGGCTATCAACCGGGTGGTGAATATCATTTTGAAGCCAAAAAACTCTACGCCCGGCATTACGAGCACCCTGACCCGGATGTTCCCAAGGTGTTCATCTCTGAGCTGCTGGTGGATCACTGTTCGGCGCAGCTGCAGGCCATCGTTTCTGACCTTGTGGCCCAAACAAGCCCGGACGCAGTCAGTGCCGACGATTTTCTGATTTCCGGCCGCCACTGGAAGTTGGATTACGGCACCTACCAGACCCTTCTGGAGGAAAGCGAATACGCCGCCTGGACAGCCGCCTGGGGTTATCGAGCCAACCATTTTACGGTCAGTATCAATCATCTTGAGAGCATCAAAACGGTTGCACAGATCAACCAACTGCTTAAAGAACACGGCTTCGCTATAAACACCTCCGGGGGCGAGGTGAAGGGGTCACCGCAAGAACTGCTTGAACAATCATCCACCCTGGCAGACCGGGTAGCCCTGGAGTTCACTGACCAGGTGGCCACGGTACCGAGCTGCTTCTATGAGTTTGCCCTGCGGTATCCGAAGCCGGATGGCAACCTGTACTCCGGCTTTGTGGCGGCTTCTGCTGACAAGATCTTCGAGAGTACCCATGCGTCAAACTGACTTCGGCGCCTCCTGGCGCTGAAGTCAGGACCATCCCTGCTCGCCCAACAGAGGTACAAATCGGACATCACCGAAGTCTTCGCGTTCGAAGTCGGCATCGGTCAGGCGGGTAATGCACACCAGCCGTTGCACTGAATGTTCCGCCCCCACCGGAATAATCAACCGGCCACCGACGGAAAGCTGCTGTTTAAGGGTCTCAGGCACGGCGGGGGCTCCTGCGGCAACGCAGATGCCATCAAAGGGCGCAGCCTCCGGCCAACCAAGGGTTCCATCACCACAGCGAACGCGCACTTGGCTGAACCCCGCCCGTTCCAGGTTTATTCTAGCCTGGTCTGCCAACTCGGGAATTCGCTCAATGCTGAAGACTTCCAGCGCAACGCTGGCCAGCACGGCTGCGGCGTATCCTGATCCCGTGCCGATGTCCAACACTCGCTCGCGCCCCTCCAGCTGAAGCGCCTGTGCCATCAACGCCACGATGTAGGGCTGGGAAATCGTCTGCCCCCAACCAATGGGCAAGGGATAATCCTCGTAGGCTTCGCCCGCAAGGTGATCTGGAATAAACCGCTCCCTCGGGACCCTCGCCATGGCCTCCAGCACCCTGGAGTCCTGTATCCCCCTGTCAGCGAGCTGATTCCGCACCATGCTCGCACGGACGCTGCTGAAATCCGGAACCTGCTCATTCATCACCGGTCCCTCCCTGATTACCCGTCGTTACAAAGCCATAACGCTTTTACAACAGCGCAAACTTTAACCACTGTCTACTTTTTACCCACAGGTTACTCCTCTGAATGGATCAGGAGAACCAAAAACAAAAATAACGACGAGGGTTTAACCCTCATGCTCAGGGAGATAATCATGTCTACATCTGTCGACCACCTGATGGAACGCACCCAGGACGCCAGCGATCTGCTCGGTGATATCGTGCCTTCTGCCATTACCCTGGCCACCATGCTCCGGCATCGCCAGATGGCAGCCTGGTTAAGAGCCGAGTTCGACGGCTACGCCGATATAGCCAAAGCACCACCCTACCGTATTGACCTTCCGGGACACATCGTTGCCAAGTCTCCACAATATGGCTGGATTCCGGCCCCGGTGAATGACAGCCAAACCAAAGAGTTCGGGCACCTGAACCTGGTACAAGGAATAAAAGAGCTTGAACATACCTGCCTGAGCTGCAAAAAAGGCAACGGCAACCGGGTGTTGCTGGAAAAAAGCGACATGGTAGAGCTACAGAAGCAGATCAACCTCAGTGCCGAACTGGCCATCAATCTCAGCCGGGAGGTTTATTGCCGGTTGCTCCGGACCATTCGGGCCACAATTTTTCTATGGACCGAACAACTGATCGACGCCGGTGTTTCCGGAGATCACAACCACTACAGCCCGGAAGAGCGAAAACTGGTCTCGCACCTGGACACCCCTGACGTATTCTGGCGCAAAGCCATGCAGGAGCTGGACACAGTGCCGGTAGCGGATGTTCGGGAGCTGGGCTTCCTGGAACGCATGTTTGGCCGGGCCGGCTAAGTCAAAAAAGCCACGCAAATACCAAAAGGCTATACTTGGAGGACACGCGAACCGATTGAATCGTCAATAAAGGAGCCAGGAGCGCCACCATGGGAGACGCACGATGGAGTTATCTCAGATCACGCGGCCTGGCTCTGATTCTTCTTTTGGCCTGCCCCCCTGTCCTCAGTGACGACAGCATCATCAATCGTATAGAAGCCCTGCAGGCCGGGCATCCTGTCACGGTTCTCGACGCACCAATACTTGCAAAGGAGGCCCTGACCCGTTTTTACGAACTCAGAAGCTTTGACCTGGCTTGGGATTCCTACAGCGCCCGGCGCCAACTGGCTCAGGCCATCAGTGAGGTGGCGGATCAAGGGTTGAACCCGCTGGATTATCACCACGAAACCATTGCCGCCCTGGCCCTGCAACCCACGGATCACGTGGAGGAAGAAGTACGGGCCGATCTGGACATCGTGTTATCAGACGCGTTTCTCTTGCTGGCGTCACATTTACAGGCAGGAAAAGTTAACCCGAGAACCATTCATGCGGAATGGACCGCCAATCGCCAGGACCTGGAAACCCATGCGGTGCTTGAACAAGCGCTGGACTCGGATGCTATTTACCAGACACTGCAACAGTTAAAACCCTCGGCGCCGGCCTATCAGAAACTGGTCACGGCGCGCCGCACCCTGACCGCGTTGCTGGGGCAACCCTGGCATGAAATCGCCGCCACTCCCACACTCCGACCGGGAGACATTGACCCGCGCATCCCCGAGATACGTCGCCGGCTTGCCCTCCTTGGGGATATCCCGACCGCCGACCATGATCGCCAGGACGCCTACGATGCCACGTTCGACAGCGATGTCTACGGCGACGACCTTTTAAACGCCCTTCCCACGTTCCAGGCCCGGCACGGCCTCGAGCCAGATGGAATCATCGGGCGCCAGACCGTCGCTGTCCTGAACAAGCTGCCGGTGGAACGTATACGTCAACTGGACGCCAGCCTGGAGCGGTGGCGTTGGTTGCCGGACGATCTTGGCGACACCTTTGTACTGGTCAATATTGCCGGCTTCGAAATGATCATGGTGCGCGCTGGAGAGGAAATCCTGCGTCAACGTGTGATCGTCGGGCAACCTTACCGCCAAACGCCGGTATTCAGTGACCGCATTCGCTACCTGGTATTCAACCCTACCTGGACCGTCCCACGGAAGCTGATGATCGAGGACCAACTGCCGATCATACGCAGCGATCCCGGCTATCTGGAACGCATGAATTTCAAGGTCTACCGGGGCTGGGGCGCCGATCGCGTGGAAGTGGACCCGGCCACCATCGACTGGCACTCGCTGTCTGCCAACAACTTTCCTTACCAGCTGGTTCAGGAACCCGGGCCACAGAATGCACTGGGACAGATAAAATTCATGTTCCCGAACCAGTATGATATCTACCTGCACGACACCCCGGGCCAGGCCCTGTTTGGGCGAGCAGAACGAACCCTCAGTTCTGGCTGCATCCGGGTTGAGCGGCCCTTTGAATTGGCGGAACGCCTGCTAGAACAGAACAGCAACTGGTCCCGGGCGAATATAGATCGAGCCATTGAGCTCAGAGCCCCGGTCAATGCGATGTTGAGAACGCCGATACCGGTTCATCTGCAATACTGGACGGTGTGGGTTGATCAATCAGGAGTAATACAGTTCCGGAACGACATCTACGGACGAGATCAGCGGCTGATCGACGCACTCCGGTCTGACCCAAAGGGCATGCTGTTGCCAACACCACGGAGGCCTTGATGAAGAGAGTAGTCGTAATAACTGCGCTTGCGCTGACCCTGGCAGCCTGCCAGAACCTGCCGGATCGTCAGGAAGGCCAGGACAGCAACGTCGTGTTTCTCAAAGCTCACCACTGCCTTGAGGAATCTGTGGACGACGTCAACCGCATTCACTTCGGCCCTTGCCTGAAAGTTATCGAAATCAACGGTCAACCACCGTCGGTCAGGGACGACGACTTTATCGAACTCCCCCTTCGTCAGGCGCTCACCATCGGCACAAGCTGCGTTTATCGGCACGCTGATGGCACGCCGATACCAGCCACCGTTGAAACCGCTGACTTTCAGGTGCGCCCAGACATGTTTACCCGCGGCGGCCAGCGGTGGTACCTGCACGCCCACAAACAGGCCCGCAGAGTCATCGGTTGCGAGCCCACGCTATCCCGGTCTGTTCACCCCAGCCGAAGCTCAGATTGACCAGTTAACGGGGCTGCCAGTACCAAGAATCAATCGTACTGGGCAACAATCGCATCCAGTTCGCCCTCACTGCGGGCGCTATCCAGAGCTTGCTGTAGCTCCGCCACAATGTTTGGACTGGTTTCCCTGCTCATCGCCAGATACATAGGGGTTTCCCGAAAAACCAACACCGGCTTGAGGCCAGTAATTCCATGTTCGTCTTCGGCGACTAGCGGCCCGACAAGACCATCGGTTACCCACAAATCGGCCTGGCCCAGCACCAGACGACGGGGGTTCACATCGCCCGATGTATTCATGATCACGTTAAATCCCTGATCCACCAGGTACTGCGACATGACATCGCCCCGGTAGCCGGCAATTCTCAGGTCTTTGGCATCATCCAGAGTGGATAGGGTTATATCGGAGTCTGGAGCCGCAAACAGGGTCCATTCGATGGATGCCAACGGGCCCACCCACTGGAACAGCTCCTCGCGTTCATCGGTGCGCGCCGTACAGAACAGACCGTGGTTTTCACGGCCCTGCACCCAGTCGTAGGCGTAGCTCCACGCTCGCATCTTCATCTGCACATCGTAATCTACCCTTGCCAGCATGGCTTTCACCATATCGGTGCAGATACCGGTTATCTGGTCCTCGTTGTGGGCAAAGCCCTCACCTGAGACAGACGCATTATAAGGAGGATAATGTTCGGTAAAGATATACAACCGCTCAGAAGCCTGAACCGTGGCACTTGAGGCCGCTAGCGTTAATCCGACGAACAATGCCCTCGTGACGTTTCGCAGGGCGTTTCTGGCTGATGCGATGACAACGTGCATGTTTTTTCCTTTTGGCTGGCAATCGTTGGTATGACGCAAAAATAGGCAGATTTGGAAGTTTGTGCCAATCGTTATGGCAGTTTATGACAGCATAACTCCGTAATCCGTATCCGGCATTGAAAGTTCCGTGACAGAACGTAACTAGCTCGACCTGGCTATTCGCCGCCCTGAGGCGACAACCAGGGCCACGCCAGCCACGGCAACAGCGCCTCCAGCCATGGCCATGGGCCCCAAGCGCTCATCAAACAGGATAAACGCCTCCAGTGCCGTGACCGGCGGCACCAGGTAGAACAAACTCGCCACCTGAGAGGCGGCGCCGCGTCGAATCAGCCACATCAAAAGCAGAATGGCACTGACGGACAGGCCAAAAACCAGCCAGCCCAGAGCCAGTTTAAACTGCAGCGTCCACTCCAGTTCACGGGTTTCCAGAGTCAGGGCACCGATACCAAACAAGACGGCTGCGGCGGTGTACTGAATCATGGTGCCAGACACCAGATCAACCGATGTGCCATGTCGTTTCTGGTACACGGTGCCAAGGGAGATGCCAATCAGCGCCAGACCTGCCCAGACCAGCGTCAGCCCGGGTAGCCCTTCCGCTCCGGCGTTGGTGCCACCAAACTTTTCCGCGATCACCAGCGAAACACCCACTAGCCCCAGGACCAACCCCGCCCACTGCTTACCCGAAACCGCCTCGCGCAAGAACACCACAGCCGCCAGCGCCGTTACCAATGGCTGCAAGCCCACAATGAGCGACACCAACCCTGACGACATACCCTGATCAATGGCGTAGAAAACGCCGCCAAGGTAACAGCCATGCACCAGAATACCGGTGATCGCCACATGACCAGCGCTGCGCCATCCCGGCCATCGGGCGCGCATGACGATGGCCAGCACTCCCAACGGTATTAACGTGAGCAACATGCGGATAAACAACAGCGTGAAAGGCTCCGCATACGGTAGGCCGTACTTGGCACCAATAAAACCGGTGCTCCAGAGCCAGACAAACAGGGCAGGAACAAAAAAGGAAAAGAAAACCGGGGGCATGGATCAAATCTCGGCTGCTGTGAAAAACTGGCCCCAGACTATACCCCGCCCACGCCCGGCCACACAGACACAGAAACCGGTCAACCGACCGTCACAGTCAGCTTCCGGCAAGCATAGACTGCAACTTCTGGGTAAACTCCACCGCCTCACAACCGAGTGGCGTCAGATAACCACCGTCTTTCTGGCTGATCAGCCCCTTTGCATACAACGACTCCGCAGCGCTCACCGTTTCCGGCGCCGCCGTATGGGCATGCACCTTGATACCCTCCTGAGTAGAAATCGAGGGAAATTGCAGCAACAGGTTCAGCTCAGCAAGATGGTTCGGAGAGAACGGCATAAAAGCTCCTTATCGTTCGAATTATCTGCAGTTTAGCTTAAATACCGGAGCGCCATGGCGGAATTAAGAAGAAATTGATCCAGGTGCATATTTTCCCTGAATATCCTATTGTTACGTTCACCACTTCATTATTTTAATTGCACAAAGCTGGCACTGGCTGATCGCAACACGGACATGTTGACCATGGATAACACGAACGGCCAGCAGGCCGACTACTACCCCCGCCCCCTGCGTCACCTGAGCGTCTACCTGGCCACACTGGTTAAAGGCAGGCTCTGGCTCAAGGTGCTGATTGGCATGGGACTGGGCCTTGTGGTGGGCACCCTGCTCGGCCCCTCTGTTGGACTGGTCGAGCCGGAAACCGGCACGCTGATCGGCAACTGGCTGGCCTTTCCCGGGCAACTGTTCCTCGCCACCATCCAGATGATTGTGATACCGCTAGTGATAGCCTCGGTGGTAAGAGGCCTGGCCGCCAGCGACAACCTGGAACAACTGCGCAAGATGGGCGTCCGGGTTACCCTGTTCTTTGTCATCACGACAGCGATTGCAGCGACCATTGGCCTCTGGGTGGGCGGCCTTGTTAACCCGGGCGATCTGATGACCGGCCTGACGGCACCGCCTGTCGATGCTGTGCCGGTTGCCGCCGACATCCCCGGTCTGGATGCAATCCCCCAGACTCTCATTGGCCTGCTGCCCGGCAACCCCCTCGATGCCATGGTGGAAGGGCAGATGCTGCAGGTGGTTATTTTCTCTATCATCATCGGCGTTGCACTGGTCAGTATGTCGGGGGACAAGGCCAAGCCGATGCTGGACCTGCTCGACTCCCTGCAGCAAATCTGCATGACGGTGGTTCGGTGGGCGATGCGCCTGGCGCCCTATGCAGTCTTCGGATTGATGGCGCAACTGACCACCACGCTCGGGTTCCGTGCCATGCTGGGCATGGCCTCCTACGTCGCTACGGTGCTGCTCGGCCTCGCCGTTTTGATGGTTTTCTACCTCGCCCTTCTCAAGCTCCTCGCAGGGGTGCGACCACTTCAGTTTCTGAAAGACACCCGCGATGTGTTGCTGCTGGCCTTTTCAACCTCCAGCTCCGCCGCCGTCATGCCACTGTCTATTCGCACCGCGGAAGACAAACTGGGTGTGCGGCCTTCCGTTTCCCAGTTTGTGATTCCCTTGGGCGCCACCATCAACATGAACGGCACTGCGCTCTACCAGGCCGTGGCCACCGTCTTCCTGGCACAGGTATACGGCATTGATCTGAGCGTGGGCAGTATGGCTCTGGTGGTTGCCATGGCCGTGGGTGCGTCCATCGGTTCGCCGGCAACACCGGGCGTTGGCATTGTCATTCTCGCCATGGTGCTGCAATCGGTGGGCGTGCCGCCCGCCGGTATCGCCCTGATCATGGGCGTGGACCGGATTCTGGATATGTGCCGTACCGCGATCAACGTGACCGGTGATCTGGTTGCGTGCAAGCTGATGGAAAACTGGTCGGGCAAACGATTACCAGACCAACCCGAACCGGTGCCCGGTGAAGCCTGAAGCCTACGGTGAGTTTGTGACCCCATGAACAATCGGTATCATCAAGGTACGAAATTCCTACACTTGTGCGGGCATCTACCGCGATAATATCGGTAGATTGTCATGCAGAATCAGCGCACTGGGTCTTTGATGAATTTCAGCGGTATCTCCCTACTGACCAGATCAGCGGTCGCCCTTCTCACCGGATTCGTTCTGGTGACCGGCATCGCCCATGCCGACAGCATCCAGCGCATTGTGCACCCGGATGGCCGGGTGGAATTCACCAACGTGAAAAGCCCAAACCAGCCCCGTGCCTCCACGCGCAACCAGACCGTGTACCGCTACACCGATGAGCACGGTGTGGTGGCGTACAGCAGCCAGCGCCCCGGTACGGAAGACGTTGAAGTTATCCGCTTCCATTGCTATGCCTGCGATCCGGGTTCCAAGGTGGACTGGCATAGAACACCTCTTTTCCTCAGCCCGTTCCGGGATGAAATCCTGACGGCCGCTCAGGAGTTTGATGTCGACCCGGCCCTGGTGCGGGCAGTTATCCATGCAGAATCCGCGTTCAATCCGAAGGCCGTGTCACCGGTGGGTGCCCAGGGGCTGATGCAGCTCATGCCCGGCACCGCAGACGAACTGGGTGTACGAGACCCCTTTGCCATTCAGGACAACATCCGCGGAGGGGTCGATTACCTCGCCCGTATGCTCAAACGTTTTAACGGCGATATTCGACTGGCAACAGCCGCATACAACGCCGGCCCCGGCGCCGTCGGCCGCTTCAATGGCGTCCCCCCCTATGCGGAAACCAAGGCCTATGTTGAACGGGTAGGCATTCTGCACCAACGCTACGCCAGCAACTGATGGGCACGATTATCAAGCGCCCTGAAATCAAGGGCGATATCGTACATGTGGCAAGCGACCCCCATGGCAACATCCTGGTGATCGATGACCGCAAGCACCGGATTCTGAGCTTCGATTCGGTGTTTGAGCAAAGCAAAATTTTGCGCGCATCCCCCAACGTGCCAGTGCATGAATACAACCGCGCCATGCTGCTGCCAATCGCTTTTGCCTCACCCGCCCGGGTAACAGTTCTGGGCCTGGGTGGTGGCGTACTGGCCCATGGTCTGTTCACGCTGCTGCCGGACAGCACCATTGATGTGTATGAACTTCGGCGAAAGGTTGCGGAAATCGCAAAGGACTGGTTTGCACTACCCGAATCAGAACGGCTAAGGGTGCATATTGCCGACGCCCGCCTGGCCGTCGACCAGCTACCCGAAGCCAGCACCGATATGATCCTGACGGACCTGTACAGTGCTGACCGTATGAGCCCGGCGCAAAGCCAGCGGCAGTTTATCAAAGCCTGCAGCCGGGCATTATCCTCTACCGGCTGGCTGGTGCTTAACTACCACCGAATGCCGGAACCAGATGGCAATCTGCTGCGGGAACTCAAGCGCCAGTTCCCGTTACTTCTGGTGTTCAAGAGCCGGACCAACAACTGGGTGATCTACGGGCGCAAACAGGACTTTGACCCCTGGTCCATAGACAAATCCCGGTTGAACGCGCTGGAAGAGCGTCTGCCGATTGGCTGGCGCAAACTGATCAAGAAGCTGAGCCGGCTGGTGCCGGCCGTCACCCCAAGCGAGCCATGAAGCTCTCGCGCATTATCAGTAACCAGAACGGTGTCAGTCGCCGGCAGGCCAATCAGCTTCTGGCGTCTGGCCGGGTGAGCGTGGACGGCCAGAGGTGTCAGGACGGCGCAGAGGAGGTTTCCCGGTTTCAGGAAGTCAGAATTGACCAGAACATCATCCAGCAAGCCGAACCCGCTTATTACCTGATGCTCCACAAACCCGCCGGCTACCTGAGCGCCACTCAGGATGACCAACACCCCACCGTCATGGAACTGATTGCGCCGGAAATACGGGAGCACTTGCACATCGGCGGCCGCCTGGATCGGGCCAGCACCGGGCTTCTGATTCTGAGCAATGACGGGCTCTGGACTCGCCGGCTCACCGAGCCTGCCATCAAACTACCGAAAACCTACCGGGTCACAACCGCTTCACCCATCAGCCCGGAAACGGCCACGCGCTTTGCCGAGGGTATCTGGTTTGCGTACGAACAGCTGACAACCTCCCCAGCCCGATTGGAGCAACTGAATGAACGTGAGGCTCGGGTAACCATCTTTGAGGGGCGATATCACCAGGTAAAGCGCATGTTCCACGCGGTCGGCAATCGGATCACATCGCTGCACAGGGAAAGCATGGGCAGTCTGGTACTGGACCCGGAACTTCCTGTTGGTGGGTATCGTCACCTCAGCGGCGACGAAATCAGCTCCGTCGGCTGACGGAGCTGATCAAAACATCAGGCGCGGCTGAGGAACTTACGCTCTTCCACGTTCACCTTGATGCGATCACCGGTAGAGATGTGCTCAGGCACCTGAACCACCAGGCCGGTGGTCAGGCGGGCTGGCTTGGTGCGAGCCGTTGCCGAACCGCCCTTGATAGACGGGTCGGTTTCTTCAATGGTGAGCTCAACGGTCGGCGGCAGATCAATGGCCACCGGCGTTTCACTGACCAGAATCGCCATCACGCCCTGGGTATCCTCGGTGATGAACAACAGCTCGTCTTCAATGGCGCTTTTATTCAGCATGTACTGGGTGAAGTCTTCGTTATCCATGAACACGTACTCGTCGCCATCGGCGTAGGAGAACATGACCGGACGACGCACCAAATCGGCCAGATTCAGCATGTCAGAGTCTTTAAAGGTCTCATCCAGCTTCTGGTTAGTCACTACATCGTACATGCGCATGCGGTACAAGCTGCCGCCAGCACGGCCCTGAGGTACCGAGCGCTCGATATCCTTCACAAAATAGACGCGTCCGTCGTATTCAACGGCCTGGTTCTTCTTGATCTCACTCGCTTTAGGCATAACATCCGATTCCGATAAAAAGGGTTTTCTGTGGCGCTGATATACCATGACTGGAATCAATAAGCGATAGTCTCTCAGCCATTTGCTTTTGAAAGCGCGTCTCGCGTTCTCAGCCGCCCTTCCCGGCGAATTTCGGCTTTCTCGTAACGACGAATCTGGTCTTTCGTTTCCGGAATCACCGGTGGCACCTCAACAGGCCGATCGTTCTTGTCCAGGGCCACAAAGGTGAAAAATGCGGAAAGGATGTGGCGGGTCTCACCGGTATAGCTGTTCTCGGCCTCTACACGGGCACCAATCTCCATCGACGAGCCCCAGCTGCGGTTCAGAGACAGATTGAATAGCAGTGTGTCATTCCCCTTGGCAGGGGCCCGGAAGTGGATGGAATCCACCGCAGCAGTCACGCAAACATGGGCCGAATGGCGCTCTGCCACCACCAGAGCCAGGCGATCACACTTGGCCATGATCATGCCGCCAAACACTGTGTTGTGTGAGTTCATATCGTTGGGGAAAACCTTGTACACATGCTTGTCGATGGCGGATGCCGCCACCGGCTTACCCGGCTTTTCAGACATTTCACTCGCCCCCTCTCGTGTTTACCCACAAACTCTGCGAAACCTCTTCTGGCCTGGCTGTTCAGAATCAAACCTGCCAGCCAGTTCCAGAAAGAGGTGGGCTCGGGTTAACCCATCAGATCAAAGTGAGCAGCGTCCTGTTCGATGCAGCGGTCCAGCAGCGCCAGGTAATCGCCTTTCACCTTCAGCTTGGTTTGCTTATGCGCATTCAGGTTGAGCTGCTTCATCTGAGTTGCAACCGCTACCGCTCGCTCCATCAGCTGCTCAGGAGCCACCGCCTCATCCAGGAAACCAGCCGCAACGGCACCTTCCGGGTTAAAAATCTCGGCATTCACCACCGAACGGTAGAAATACGGCGCCGGCATACGGTGGCGGGCGATCTCGATACCAGCGTGGTGCATGGTCATACCGATAGCCACTTCGTTCAGGCCCAGCTTGAAGCCGCCCTCTACGCCAATGCGGTAATCCACAGACAACAGGATAAACGCACCCTTGGCGATGGCATGGCCGCTGCAAGCACCAATCACCGGGAGCGGGAACGCCGCCAGGCGACGGGTCAGGGTTGAGCCCACCTTCACCAGCGCCATTGCTTCTTTCGGGCCTTTCTGCATTTCTTTAAGGTCGTAGCCGCCAGAGAACATACCCGGCTGGCCAGTCAGAATCACAATGGCCTTGTCTTGCTCGGCCTGGTCCAGAGCGGCATTCAGCCCGGCAAACACGTCGTGGCTCAAGGCATTGGCTTTGCCGTTGTTCAGGCTGATGGTGGCAATGCCGTCGTTCAGTTCGTAGCTTACAAGTTCAGTCACCTGTGCATCCTCATCTACTGCGTTTTATTAAAGTGAGTGTTTGTTAACATCAGAATCCCAAGATTGTGGGCGATCTGCGGCATCAGGTAAAGCCCTGATCATCACCAGGCCACCGCCCCGCGCCAATGGTCAGGGCCTGACAATACCGCCCTGGGGCACCAGGCAATTCATCATGGAAATAGAGACATCCCGGAACATCGCCTCGGAGGTCACGTTGTCCGGGAAATTGTCGTACACAGCCCGACGGCACGTAGACGTTCGGGATTGCGCACGCTTTTCACAGTCTTTAACGGCGTCACTGCCCGCAGGCTGCCCTATCGCCTGTGCGCACACCTCCGGAATCTGGGTGATCGCCCAGTCCACCACTTCACTGCTTTTGGCAGGATTGGCCTGAAGATTGGCAAAGCGGGCGGGATCGGTCGGATCAGAGGATTCCTGGGTCTGGCCCCAGAACACGTAGACGAGGGCAACAGACACCATGGCAACCGTAACAATGGGGAACTTCATTAACGCTTTCCGTTTATGCGGCGACAACGCCGGGTGATAGACATGCAGGCAGCCTACCCCAAGCGGCTTCGTCATGCATCACCCAAGGTTACGCACAGAATCTGTGGATAACTTTGTGCGTAGCGCAAGGATAGCCGGCCTGAGCCCAATAGAACCGGGGGTTCAAGCAATATGGCCGCAAAATGACCGGGTCATAATTTATGCACCGAAGAGTAGCTTCCCTCCAGACGCCAATGCCCTATACTGCGACATATCCCATGCTCTCGAATCCATCCACCGAAGACTCCACCCAGAGTAGCCTAGCCTGGAGGTACGGTCTTGAAAAACAAACCTGAAGAACTGGCCACCGACAGCTCGGTCTACAAAACCCTGCTGGAGTCTACCAGGGCCATACCCTGGAAGATCGACTGGAAAACCATGAAGTTCGCCTATATCGGCCCCCAAATCGAAGCACTACTGGGCTGGACACCGGAAAGCTGGCAGAGTGTGGAAGATTGGGCCACCCGCATGCACCCGGATGACCAGGGCTGGGTCGTGGATTTCTGTGTCGCTCAATCCAAGTCAGGCATTGATCACGAAGCTGACTATCGGGCACTGCACAAAGATGGTCACTACGTCTGGATTCGGGATGTGGTGCATGTTTCCCGCGATGAGAATGGAGAGGTCGAAGCGCTGATCGGTTTCATGTTCGACATCAGCGAGCGCAAGAAAACCGAAGAAAAAGTCGTGGCCTTGCAAAAAAAGCTCGAGGAATATTCATTCCAGGACGGCCTCACCGGCGTAGCGAATCGCCGAATGTTTGATTCATTCATGGACGAGGCCTGGCATAGTGCCCTGAGAAACCATCAACCTCTCTCGGTGCTGCTTTTGGATATCGATAACTTCAAGCAATACAACGATCTTCATGGTCACTTGCAAGGGGATGAGTGCCTTAAACGTATAGCCAAAGTGCTCATGGGTGCTGCAACGCGTTCTAAGGACTTTGTTGCCCGTTTTGGTGGCGAGGAGTTTGTCATCATTCTGCCGGAAACCAATCCTGCGGCAGCACTGAAAGTTGCCGAGCGGTGCCACCAACATCTCCTGCGAGAACAGATTGCCCATGGGAACAATAGCGCAAGCCAGCTGGTCACGCTAAGCATCGGCGTCGGCACAATCACACCGGCCCGAAATGATTCACTCAATGACTTTCTGGAGCTTGTGGATCAGCGCCTGTACGAGGCGAAACACCAAGGCAGGAACCGCATCGTGGCAGCTTGAGGCTATCACTCCGCCAAGGTAGGAGTCAGTGTCTAATTCCTTGTAACACCGGGATACGCCTTCCTCGCCTCTGGCCGCCGGAGGCTTGCGAAGGCGTCAATCTCCCACGGCCGCATGGCCATCAGCAAGCTGACTCCGAAACGCTGTTCTAATGGCAGAGCCAGGTCTTCCTCATGGCAATGACGAAACTCAAGGGCCAGACGTTTCAGTTTCTGTTGCACGGATTCGTTCGATTGGGGCGACAGCATACCGCTTACAAAAAGCCGCATCTCACCCGGCTGGTGGAATCGACATTTCAGGAAATCCTGCTGAACTTCCGTTTCAAAAAACCGCTGGATTGGCCCCCGGGGTTGCCAGGCGAAGTCGTGGCTGACCAGTAATTTGATTCGGTTACCGGGCAACAACTCCACCAGTCCCATGCGATCAAGCCGGGCCAGATAGCGGATTAACTCCGGCTCCTCTATCTGATAGTTCTGGAGTATCTCGCCAAACTGCCAGCGGTTCATGGCACACACCGCCACCAGCAACAGGCGCAGGTCAGACACCAGCTCCCGTTCCTGTTCTTCGCTCAGCTGTTCAACCCGGGGCTCGGGGGCCAGCTTGCGGACCAGATCGGTGATCTCCATCCCCATCAGTCCACATACCTGGTCCAGGCGCTTCAAGGAGAACTGACGATCTGAAAACAACCGTTTCACACTCGCCTCTGACAACGCCAGCGCCTGTGCCACATCCTGGTAGGTCAGCCCGTGTGCCCTGAGTTGGCGTTTCAATTCACTGACAATCGCGCTGGTTTGCGCCATAACCGTCCCCTTTCTTACCAGCCACTCAGCCAAACGTATCAATATACAATACCCAATGTATAGGGCAGTACTACCTTTATAGAAAACCTCGCCCGCCCTCCCTGGTTCACGCACAGTGGAGCCGTTCCAACAACAACGTCATCAGGAGTTAATCATGGACAGCGAACTCAAAAGCAATTCCGCCGGGTGGGTATTCTTTGTGAAGGTCTCCTTTGCTATCGCGCTTTTTGCGGCCGCCGCCGGCGTGGTGCTGGCACCGGTGGATCTGGTGCTCAAAGGCTACATGGCCATCAGCGCCCTGTTTCTTGTCAGCACCACCATCACGCTTTCAAAAACCATCCGCGACGAACACGAGCACCAGCGCATCGTCAACCGCATCTCCGAGGCACGCACCCATCAACTGCTGAAAGAATACGGGGAGTAACACCATGAGCATCTGGCGCAAACTGGACACCCTGTTCCGGGCATCGGCCCAGGAGCCGGTAGCAAAACTGGTGGATGCCAACGGTATCCGGATATTCGAACAGGAGCTGCGCGATGCAGAACAGGCCATCGCCCGCTCCAAGCGGGAACTCGCCTGCCTGATGGCGGAAAAAACCCGGCTGGCCAGGGACAACGAACACCTGAGGGCCACCATCGATAAACGGGAGCATCAGGTAACCGAAGCGCTGGAGAAGAACGAGGAAGAGCTGGCGCTGGAGCTGGCCAACCTGATCGCCGAAGATGAACCACTTCTTGAGCGCCAGCAACAGCAGCACGACAAACTGCAGCAGCAGGAAAACCGGTTGCGCAAACAGCTGCGGGACTCTGGCCGGGCGCTCAAGCATTTCCACAGTGAACTCCGGCTGGCCAGGGCCAACCGCCACGCAGAGCAGGTTAACCGCCAACTCCGCGGACACGCACGGGGGCTGAGCAGTCACATGGAAGACCTCAATCAATCCGTTTCCCGCATTCAGGCAAGACAGGCCGAAGCGGAGGATATCGAGGCGGCGTTGACAGAGCTGGACCGGGAACAGGAGGACGAAACCCTGGACTCGAAACTGAAAGCCGCCGGCATCAGCAACGGAAAGAGCAGTGGCGAACAGGTTCTCGCGAGGATTCGTTCGCGGTCCTCTGCAAACGCCAAAGGATGACCTCACCTCGCCACCGACAAGAACCCTATAAGCAGAAGCTCATCACTTCTGCTTATAGCTAACCTTCAATAAAATTCATTTGCCTCATCATTGCCCGCTTCCTAGGATGGAGACATCCAAAAACCAGAACAAGAACCTGTCTCCGGGATGAAGCGCCATGACGTTCAGATCTGTCCTAATCGCCAACCGCGGTGAAATCGCCATTCGCATTGCCCGCGCCTGCGGCGAGCTAAACATACGAACCGTCAGCGTGTTTGCTGAGGACGATTCAAACGGCCTGCATACCCGCCAGTCAGACGAATCCGTGCCCCTGAAAGGCCGTGGTGTGAAAGCCTATCTGGACATGGAACAACTGATTACCGTGGCCAAGGCCCACGAGTGCGACGCCATTCACCCCGGTTACGGATTTCTGGCGGAAAACGCCGAGTTCGCTCGCCAATGTGAGCAGGCAGGGTTGGTGTTCATCGGACCGGCGCCGGATGTGCTGGAATTGTTCGGTAATAAATCCTCTGCCAGGGCCCTGGCAGAGCGCTGTCAGGTGCCCTTGGTCAACGGTATCAACAGCCCGGTTAGCCAAGAGGCGGCAGAAGCCTTTCTGGCCCAGCATGGCACCCTGATGCTCAAGGCGGTTGCCGGTGGCGGCGGGCGCGGCATTCGCGCGGTGACCAGCAAGGGCGAGTTGGAACAAGCCTTCAGCCGCTGCCGATCTGAAGCACAAGCTGCCTTTGGCAATGGTGATCTGTATGTTGAACAACTGATTGCCCGCGCCCGCCATATTGAAATCCAGATTCTTGGGGATGGCACCGGCGCCGTCTCCCACCTGTGGGAACGGGACTGCAGCATCCAGCGGCGCAACCAGAAACTCATCGAACTGGCCCCGAGTCCGGGCCTCGACCCGGTGCTCCGGGACGAAATGATCAACTGTGCCCTGGTCATGGCAAAAGCGGTCAACTACCGAGGGCTCGGCACCTTCGAGTTTCTGGTGGACGAAGATCAACCCGGTCGGTTCTACTTCATGGAAGCCAACCCGAGGGTTCAGGTAGAGCATACCGTCACCGAGGAAGTCACCGGCATTGACCTGGTCCAGACCCAGCTGAAGCTTCTATCTGGCCAAACCTTATCTGAACTGGCCCTGGACACCCCGCCGGCCGTGCGCGGCGTGGCCATTCAGGCCCGGATCAACGCCGAAACCCTTCGTTCCGATGGCACCACCATGCCCGCAGCGGGCACGCTCACGGCCTATGAGCCGCCAACAGGGCCCGGCTTGCGGGTGGATGGTTCAGGTTATACGGGCTACGCCATCAATCCCGCCTATGACTCCCTGCTCGCGAAGCTGATCGCCCACGGCCCGGACTACCCATCGGCTCTTCGACGGCTTTATCGTGCTCTGTGTGAATTCCGACTGGACGGCGTGGCCAACAACATCGGACTGCTACAAAACCTGCTGCACCACCCGGCCGTCAAAGCCTGGCAAGTCAACACTCGATTCGTGGAAAACCAGCTTTCAGAGCTTGCCCCCTCAAAGTCTGAAGGCAAGCACCCGAGGCGTCACTTCGACAGAACAGAAGCGACGCACGACACAAAACTGAACACACCATCATTACCTGCCGGTGCCATCAGCATCGCAGCGCCCAGTGCAGGCACGCTCGTGAGTGTTGAGGTCCGGGAAGGCGACACCATTGCAGCGGGCCAAACCGTTGCCGTTCTCGAAGCGATGAAGATGGAATTCATCGTGCAAGCCGTGCAATCCGGTATCGTTCAAACCCTCCTCGCGGTGTCAGGCTCAACGGTAACTGAGGGTGAAGCTTTGCTGATCCTGGAACCCTCAGAGGTCAGCGATGACACCATTCAAACCGAGCAGACCATCGACCTCGATTACATCCGGGCTGATCTGGCGGAGGTCTTCCAGCGCCACGATGCGTTAACCGATGAGCATCGTCCCGACGCGGTCGCAAAGCGCCGCCGTACCAGTCAGCGAACCGCCCGGGAGAACGTCGAGGATCTGCTCGACCCAGACAGCTACAACGAATACGGGGCACTGGCGCTGGCTGCCCAACGGCGTCGCCGGTCGGTGGATACACTGATTGAACTAAGCCCCGCGGACGGGCTGATCACCGCCATCGGCACCGTCAACGCCGAGCGCTTCGGCGCCGCAGCCGCCGGTTGCGCCACAATGGCTTACGATTACACCGTGTTTGCCGGCACCCAGGGACTGGCAAACCACCGGAAAACGGACCGACTACTTGCCCTGGCAGAACAGTGGCGAATTCCGCTGGTGCTGTTTGCCGAGGGTGGCGGCGGTCGCCCATCCGATACCGACACTAACGGCGTGTCACACCTGGATTGTCATAGCTTTGTCAGCATGGCTCGGCTCTCGGGCAAGGTGCCAACCGTCGGGATTGTTTCCGGCCGTTGCTTTGCCGGCAACGCGGCCCTGCTGGGATGTTGCGACACCATTATCGCTACCCGGAATGCCAACCTGGGCATGGCCGGCCCGGCAATGATAGAAGGCGGCGGTCTGGGTCGATATGCCCCCGAGGAGATCGGGCCGGTCTCCGTGATGGGCCCCAATGGCGTGATTGATGTGGTGGTCGAAGACGAGGCCGAAGCTGTCGCCGTGGCCAAGCAGTATCTGTCTTATTTCCAGGGCTCCCTCGCGGAATGGACCTGCGCAGATCAGCGCAGGCTTCGCCATCTGATTCCCGAGAACCGCATGCGCGTTTACGACATCCGGGAAGTCATCCAAACGCTCGCTGATGACGACAGCGTTCTGGAGCTCCGCCGCCAATTCGCGCCTGGGTTAATTACCGCGTTCATTCGAATTGAGGGCCGCCCCATGGGCCTGATAGCCAACAACCCCATGCATCTGGGAGGCGCCGTCGATGCCGCAGCGGGCGATAAGGCAAGCCGTTTTATGGAACTCTGTAACGCTCATAACCTGCCTATTCTGTCGTTGTGTGATACCCCGGGGTTTATGGTTGGGCCAGAGGCGGAAACACAGGCAACCGTGCGTCGCGTCTCCAACATGTTCCTGGCCGCAGCCAAACTATCGGTGCCCTTCTACACCGTGGTTCTGCGCAAGGCTTACGGACTTGGCGCACAAGCCATGGCCGCCGGCAGCCTGCTGACGCCCTTTTTCACGGCCGCGTGGCCAAGCGGAGAATTCGGCCCCATGGGACTGGAAGGGGCGGTACGCCTGGGATTTGCCAAGGAGCTGGCAGCCCAACCAGATGATGCGGCTCGAGAAAAGATGTTCGACTACCTGGTCGCCAAGGCTTACGAACAGGGCAAAGCCATCAACGTCGCCAGTTATCTGGAAATCGATGCGGTCATAGATCCGTTGGAAACTCGGGCCTGGCTGGTGCGAGGGCTCTCGGCTGCAGGGCATTAATGACCAACGCCACGAAGGCACAGAGAAGCAGCTGAGCGCAACTTTATAACACCTCAGTACGGCATTCAGCCGCAAAACTCGCGCTAACCGCTCAGAACCGACTTCTTCCCCGCAGCAGCACCTGCAGGTCATCAATGCTGTCATCGCCATCCAGGGGAAACGCCAGGTCGAAGTGCAGCATTCTCTGCACTTCAACTCTGCTGGATGCCAGCCTCAAACCAACCCCAATATCCCTCAGCACACCGCTGTCCGGCCCGTTACTCTGGCCGTCAGAAAACCAGGCGCGGCCAGCATCAACGAACACCACCCCGCCCATCCGAAACAACTTGAAAGGATGCCAGTCGGGGAAGTACCGGCGCTCGAGTGTCCACAAAACCCTGCGGTCACCTTGCTGGTATTCGCTGGGATAGCCACGCAGCCCGTTTTCACCTCCTATCAACAGTTGTTGGTCGGCGGTCAGGTTGCGAGCGGCGGTAAAGGCAAGACTCGTGTACCAGCCGTTCCAACGAACGGACCCACCGTGAAAGTACTCCAGGCTGAGGGTGCCAAGGAGGTTTTCGACGCGGTCTTGATCAAGCCGATAGGTGCCGCTCTGATTCAGGCCATAGCTGGCGTAGTTGGTTTCCGTCGCCAGCAACGAGTCCTGAAAACTCATGTTCAGGACAACCCGATCTTCCGTTGCCCCCAACCCGGTGCCTGAATAACCCAATTCCGTGCGCCACAAGAAACCATCCCGAACGTCTTCAACCCGCTGTAAACGGGTCAGGTTGGTCATCTCGCGAAAACGGTTCTGGCGGTAATCAAAACCAATCCATGGATAGCTCAGGGTTCGATCATCCGGCAACACATCCAGAGCAGGCTGATCAGGTAACGGCTGAAATCCGAACGCCTCGTAGCGATAACCCGCGAGCAGGCGAAGTTGCCGCTCGTTGCGCTCAGCCAGGCGCCAGCCGCCATCAACACTGAAATACTCCCGGCTACGGCGGTAATCGGCAATGGCTTCTGCCCCCACGTAGCGGGATTCCTCCCGGACATCATCCACTACAGCCAAGCCAAAGCGCCAGTTGGTGCGCTCGCTAAAAAATGGCCGTTCCAGATAGGCGCTCCGCCCCCTCCCATCACTGCGGTCATCGTAGGAAAAACCCGCCTGCCAGTGAGAGCCAGCGACATTGGGATCGTCCACAAACAAACTGGTCTCGGAGCGATCCGGATCCTTGGTGTAGGAAATTCCCAGGCTCTTGCCGGAACCCAGGAAGTTCGGATCGGAGATGCCCGCATTGGTGGTATTCTCGCCACCGGATCTGGTCAACCCCAGGGTTGGCAGTAGTGTCCAGGTATCCCGCGCCAGAACACTCACCTCCACCTCATCCCCACAAAGGCGGGTAACCCCCACCCAGGCCGCTGTCAGATATTCCCGCTGCCGCAAGACCCGCTCAGACTCTTCCAAGAGCGCTTGCGAATAAAGATCACCCTCAACAAATATCAACTGAGACCGTAAGGCAGATTCCCAGGTCGATGTGTTGAGCGCATTAAGCGTGCGGTACAGGAAATTGTCCTGCTTTGGGTCGGTGGTATCGAAAATCGGACGCTGGATAATACGAATACTGCCAATTCGGGCGCCGGCAGGAATCACCAGATCACTCTGGCGCGCCAACTGATCACGAGGCTTGTCCAGATCAATCGTTTCCGGCTGAACATTGCTGACAACGCACGACTCGTCGGGCAGCTCTGCCCCCAACACAGACCCCGACAGGATCATTCCGGACACCAACAGACTGTTCCGGCACACCATCGCTGTTTTGCTTCCTGCCCAAACTGTCATATTCCGCCAACGACACCGCCAACCTGGCGCAAATTAATAAAAGGATTCATCCAAAGCTATGACAGGATAGAACAACAATCACAAAAAGAGGCCAGACCATGATTGGTTTTCCCATCGCCCTGATCTTTGCCAACGGCTTCGAATGGTACGCCCACAAGTACATCCTGCATGGCACGCCCAGGCCTGGGCAGCCGCGCTACAGCCCCATCCCCAAATCCATGAAGAGCCACTGGCAGCACCACAAAATCGTGCGCACCACCGATTACCAGGATGATGGTTACGCGGAAGGCCTGAGCAACTGGCGCACCCGGGATGAAGTTATTTCTTTGCTCAAGCTCACCGCCATTACCTCCCTGGCGATGCCGGTGGCCCCGTTTTTTACCCTGGGCACCTACTATGCTGCTGCTCGTTATTTTTACGTGCACCGGCGCTCTCACCTGGAACCGGAGTGGGGTAAAAAAGCGATTCCCTGGCACTACGACCATCACATGAACACCAACCAGGATGCCAACTGGTGCGTAACACGCCCCTGGTTCGACTACATCATGGGCACCCGGGTAATCGCCAACGAGGCCATGGCCGAGTCTAACCCGCTGGGCATTCGTTTACCCGAGATCGTTGAAAAGCCACTGAACCAAGCCTGCCGAAGGCTCTTTCCAAAGAGCTTCGAAAGGTTGAATCAAGGGCAGCTCGTTTAACTCTTTGTGGCCAATCTCCGGATATCGTCGTACTCCCGAACCTTAATTGCGGTTCGGGAGTTTTCGGCCCCGGTAAACTCGATTAGCTCATTCACCATCGCCTCGGCAACTGTCTCCGCCTCGATGGCCCGATACTTATGCAGTGGTCCAATCAATGCGCGGTTGGCCAGCGGCATTACGGCCATCCCCAACGCTTCACCGGTACGGTGTTCCTTCCTGTCGCCCAGCAACAAGCTTGGGTGGTAAATGGCAAGATAATCGAACCCAAGACCTCGCACCGCATCCTCCAGCTCGCCTTTCACGCGATTGTAGAAAACCGTGGACCGAGACGAGGCCCCGATGGCAGACATTAGGATCAATCGGTTCACGCCCGCCGCCTTGGCTAGTTTGGCCGCCCTATAGGCGTAATCGTAATCCACCTTACGGAAGGCTTCTTGCGAGCCCGCTTTCTTGATCGTGGTTCCCAGGCAGCAGATCAGGGCATCAACCTTGAAAATAGCAGCACGGGACTCCAGGGTCTCAAAGTCGACCACATGCTCCGCCAGCTTCGGGCTATCAATACCCAGTGAACGGCGCACCGGCACCACCACGGATGATACCCCCGAGCGCTTCAGCAGCTTTTCCACCACCAGGCGACCGGTCAGGCCTGTGGCTCCCAATACCAGAACGTTCATGACACACCCCTGAAAATTGATTAGGCTCACCGTAACACCTGAATCCACTTTGTGCAGTTAAATGGAAGCCCATGCTGAAAATCTCCAACGCCGTTGAACTGGCGGACTGGGAAATTGAAATCACCCAGATACGCGCGCAAGGCGCCGGCGGGCAAAACGTCAACAAGGTGGCATCCGCCGTTCACCTCCGCTTCGACATCCTCAACTCCAGCTTGCCGCCTTTCTACAAGGAACGGCTGATGGCATTATCAGATCAGCGCATCAGTAAAGACGGCATCATCGTGATCAAAGCCCAGTCTTTCCGAACTCTTGAACTGAACAAGGAGGATGCGCTGGAGCGACTGAAAGAGCTCATTCAGGAAGCGGTAAAACAAAAGAAGGCCCGGCGCCCAACCAAGCCTACCAAGGGGTCGCAAAGGCGGCGAGTGGACAGCAAAACGAAAAAGGGCAAAACCAAGGCACTCAGGGGAAAAGTTCAGCTTTGACAGCCTGTTTTACCCACAACATCTGTGGATAACTTTGTTAGGAACGAAAGGATAGGCAGTGCAAACCCTTTAACCACAAGGGCTGGTGGAATGCGTAGGTTATTTGATCAACCGGTTCATCCGCCCGCTTTAAGTGATCAATTTATCCACAGCACAGCAACGGAAGAGCGATGGCATTGCCCTACTTTATTGGCTGCCCTCAATGGCAAGATCCGAACTGGAACAACCAACTGCCACCCGGCGGCACGCCCCTGGCGCGATATGCCCGTGTATTCAACACCGTTGAGGGCAACACCACCTTTTACGCCAGCCCCAGCCGAGAACAGTGTCAGCTATGGCGGCAGCAGGTTCCGGACAACTTTAGATTCCTGTTCAAACTGCCCAAAGCCATCACCCACGAACGTTTCCTGAACGGCGCCGGCGATGAACTGGACGCCTTTCTGTCGCTGATTGAGCCGCTGAATGATGTGCTTGGCCCCATGTTGCTGCAACTCCCAGCGGGCTTCGGCCCGGAGCGGCTGGATCAACTCTGGCGCTTTCTGGATACCGCACCGGGGTTTCTGGACTGGACCGTAGAAGTTCGGCACCCTGCGTTTTTTGCCAAGGGTGAGGAGGAGCGGGCCCTGAATCAAGGCTTACGGGCCCGCAAGCTTGCCCGGGTTGTACTGGATAGCCGGGCTCTGTTCTCCGCAGCGCCCGGCTGTGAATCAACCGTCGATGCCCAGCGCAAGAAGCCCCGGGTTCCGGTGCATATCCTGCCCAGCGATGCTCCGCCGGTGATTCGCTACATAGGGCACCCAAACCTGGAGGCCAACCGGGCATTTCTTACACCCTGGGTCCAGCGAGTGGCAACCTGGGTAGCGGCTGGCATTCAGCCCTATGTCTTCATGCACATGCCCGACAACGGCCACGCCGTGGCACTGGCCTCACTCTGGACCGAGCTTCTGCGGGAAAAGCTTCCGGAGCTGGAGCCTCTGCCAGTGAACGTTTCAACGCCGCAAATCGGGCTGTTCTGACCAAACGCCGACTATGCAGCTACCGCAGTGTCCAGAGCCGGCTCACCAAGGGGTGGCTCGTCCGCCAGCAGCACATCCCGGAACGAGAGGTAATAAGCACCGGTAAGCACTGCCCCCCAAACTATGGCCGCAAGAATCATCGCCACTACCCAGAAACTCATTGATGCCGTTGACGCACTGATCGTGAACAGGGGGAAGAAAAAGAGCTGGCTCAGCGCCATCACATTCACGGCGAAGAAAATCAGCACGAACAGGTTCTTGAAACTCGCCCGAAAACTGTGACCAATCGCCGCAAAGACGCCTTCACGAGCAATCACGATCAACGGCACGACATAGCAGAAGAGCGCAGCGAACAGGGTCACAGCCGCCACCACCGAGAGGAACACGAACAGGGCACGCAACATGAAGTTTTGGGTTCCCAAGCCGAAACTCATGGCGTCACCGTAGTAGCCGGTGCCGAAAAGCGCACGCTCAAGATCTGCTGTACCCACAATCCAGTAACCCACCAATGCCATAGCCAAGGCGACCAAAGCCATCATCAGCAACATAAGCACAAGGTGAACGATACTGTGCCCCCCAAACGCAGCAAACAAACTGGTGAATCGAGGACGCCCTTCAGCTGCAGAGTGAAAAACGGCGATCATCCCGGCGTTCAGTACCAGTGTCAGAACCGCGATCGCAGAAACGATCAGAACCATCGTAAAAAGACTGCCTCGAAACATCAGCTCGAACGAAACCAGCTGAATCAGCACTGGCGCAACAATCACCAGCAGGTATGCCGGCAGAATCACACCCCAGTTGTCACGGAGCAGTTTTATAGACCCTGAAATCCAGTTCAGTGGCGGCCCCGCTTTTACTTTGCGCGGTGAAACAGAAACGGGTTGGTAGGAATTACTTTCATCGTGAGTTTGCACAGCAGGAAGTCCTTAATTTGCTTTCCAGAAATGATGACCAGCAAGCTGATCTGTCCAAGGCTCGGCACCCTAACAGATCATGTCCTTGATCTGTGTCCAATATCGCCCCGTGCACGCGTGAGACATTGTCCATTCCCGCCGTCTGCATGTATGGGACAGCGCAAATCCACTATGCTTCACTCAAACAACACGTTATCCGACTACAAGGAGAAGAATATGTTCAGCCTGGAAAATCGAGTCGCTCTGGTGACCGGCGGCGAGCATGGTATCGGTAAAGGTATTGCTGAGGTGCTGCACAAAGCCGGCGCCAAGATCGTGATTGGCGGTATTGATGAAGCAGCCGGCCAGCAAGTAGCCAAGGAACTTGGTGGGCTGTTTATCAAACTGGATGTTACCCGACAGAGCGACTGCCAGGACGCCATTGCCGAGATTGAAAAGCAGTACGGGCAGCTGGACATATTGTGCTCAAACGCCGGCATTTTCCCGCAGGCCAACCTGGATGAGATGACCGAAGCCCAGTGGGATCAGGTACACAACGTCAACCTGAAAGGCACGTTCTTCATCGTACAGGCCGCCATGACACACATGAAGAAACGGAGTTACGGCCGCATCGTGCTGACATCCTCCATCACCGGCCCGGTCACTGGCTTCCCGGGCTGGAGCCATTACGGTGCCAGCAAGGCAGGCCAACTGGGGTTCATGCGCAGCGCTGCCCTGGAAGTGGCCAATAGCGGCATCACCATCAACGCGGTGATGCCCGGTAACGTGCTGACAGAAGGTCTTCAGGCGCAGGGAGAGGAATACCTCAACCAGATGCGTGCCGCCATTCCCACCCATACATTGGGAACCCCGGAAGACATCGGCCACGCCGCCTGCTTCCTGGCCTCCGAGGAGGCCCGCTACATCACCGGACAGCAAATCATTGTTGATGGTGGGCAGGTGCTGCCGGAATCTCCGGATGCGATTCCGGGTTGACGTTCGAGGCACACAACGCCGACAACTCTGATTGCCTGACATAAAGCCCATCGGGAGTCCCCGGCGGATTCCCGGTGCACCATAAGCGCGCTCCCCCCCCCAAAACCGCACCGATTCCACGCAAATCTGCTACTCCGTGCCTCCCTTAGCACCAGGGTTTGTGCACTTTGCACAAGCCCAGAATGGTGGGTGCCCACTTTTATGCCCGCAAACCACAAATGGCATAAACGTTGCGAACACCCCGAGAGTTAATAGACAACTCGGAGTGAACCTCATGGCAACCCAAACAAGCTCACAAGAACAGGACTACCCGCTTGGCCCGGTACCACTGGATAAACGAAAAAGTGTCTGGTCTATGGGATTGGTGCTTCTCGGCTTTACCTTCTTCACCGCCACCATGTGGGCCGGCGGCAGTGTCGGGGTCGCCTTTGACTTTCCTACCATGTTGATGGTGCTCGCCGCCGGTAATTTGCTGCTAGGAATTTATGCCGCCATGCTTGGCTATATCGCGGCAAAAACCGGGTTGAACACCGCCTTGATGAGCCGGTTTACCTTTGGTGAGCTGGGCAGCAAACTCTCCGACTTCATTCTTGGCTTCACCCAGATTGGCTGGTACGCCTGGGGAACGGCCACCATGGCGATACTTCTGGTCAAGCTGACAGGCATGCCCGAGGGCATGACCACGCCTTTGATGATTCTGTTCGGTTTTGCTTTCTGCGTAACGGCATTTATCGGCTATCGGGGTCTGGAATGGCTATCTCGGGTGGCGGTACCCGCCATGATCATTCTGGTCGCCGTGAGTATGACGATTGCCACATCGGATGCCGGCGGGCTTAGCGGTTTGCTGTCCATCACGCCAGCCAGCGAGATGACAGTAGCGGCTGCCATTACCCTGGTATTCGGCACCTTTGTCAGTGGCGGAACACAGGCCACCAACTGGACCCGCTTCGCCAAATCAGGCAAAACGGCCGTCATTGCCACACTATTGGCATTCTTCCTGGGTAACGGCCTGATGACCCTGATCGGCGCCTTTGGTGCCCTGGTTTATCAACAGGCAGACATTGTCGACATTATGGTGGCGCAAGGACTGGCAACGCTGGGTATCCTGATGCTGTTCCTTAACCTGTGGACCACCCAGGACAACACCGTCTATAACTTTGCCGTGGCCGGCTGCAACCTGGTCCGCACCCGCCGCCGAAAACTGGTCACTGTTGTGGGCGCCGGCATAGGCACGGTTCTGGCCGTGATGGGCATGTATCAGTGGCTGATTCCCTTTCTTGTACTGCTGGGTACGTTTATCCCGCCCATCGGCGGTGTCATCATGGCCAGTTACTTTATTGGCTATAAACGCCAATACCCGGATCTGGCTACCGCATCACTACCTGCGTTCAACATACCAGGCCTTGCCGCTTACGCAATCGGCTCCGCCGCTGCCTATAGCTCACCCTGGATTGCACCAATCGTCGGCGTACTCGTAGCCGCTTTGAGTTACAGCGTGATTCTGGTGGTCGGCCAGGCAGTACGTGAACGGCGGGCACTGGTTATGGGAACCGCCTGATGGCACTCCGCTGCAACGACATTCCGGAACTTCCGGGGCTCGACGCAATTCGGCTGCGAGGTGGCAGTGCAGCCGCCACCAACCCGGTACGCTGGCCCTACCTCGCGGAGAATCGCTCCTTCAAAGACTGGGTTAAAGGTGGCGAACTGGTATTTGTAACCGGCATCAGCCGCCATCGCAGCCCACAGAATCTGGCGGAATGCCTCTACGAGGGCAAACAGTGCAACGTAGCCGGGCTGGTGGTTCTTACCGGGGATGCGTACATTGGTCAGCTACCCAAAACACTGTGCGCACTGGCCGACGATCTGGCACTGCCATTGTTTGAGCAGCCCTATTCTTTGCCGATGGTTGAAGTGACTGAAGTCATCGGCAGGGCTATTGTGATGTCAGAACATACCGGCACTGAATCATTTGATGCCGACAACCTGGCCAGCTCGACCGACCTCATAGAGGCGTGGATCCAGTGCCTCGGTAACCAAAGCGCCATGGCAAAGTTGCTGGGCTGCCATCGGAATACCATTCGCAACCGAATAAACCAACTCACCGACAGCCTATCGCGGGAAACTGACAAAGCAGACGTTTTCAAATCCAGGCTATTGGCCCATCTGCTTTTAAAGCCTGCACCATCTGCGCAGCAGAATCAGGAGACGAAATGACCGAATCACTGAATGCTATCGTTAATGCCCGCTTACCGGGCAAGGATGGCCTGCATAAACTCACCATTGCCGATGGTCGTTTTACAGACATACACCCAGTACCTGTACAAACTCCCGCCGGAAACAACGAACTTGATGCTGCCGGCAACCTGGTTACCCCGGCATTCGTTGAGCCTCACATTCACCTTGATGCTGCCATGACCGCAGGTGAACCAAGATGGAACCAGAGCGGGACCCTGTTTGAAGGCATCGAGTGTTGGGCCGAGCGCAAGGCGATGTTGTCCCGTGAAGATGTCATCAACCGGGCCACCGAAGCCCTCAAACTGTTTGCTGCCCACGGTATTCAGTATGTTCGTACGCATGTCGACGTTACCGACCCCAGCCTGACAGCCCTCAAAGCCATGCTGGAAGTTCGCGAGCAGACAGCCGGATTTGTTGATCTTCAAATCGTGGCGTTTCCACAGGAGGGCATTCTCTCCTTCAGGAATGGTCGAGAACTGATGGAAGAGGCTGTGCGGTTGGGCGCCGATGTGGTGGGCGGCATCCCCCACTTCGAGTTCACCCGGGATTACGGCGTTGAGTCAGTGCGCTGGCTGATGGAACTGGCCCACAAGAACGACCGACTGGTGGACGTGCACTGCGATGAAATCGACGACTCGGAATCCCGGTTTCTGGAGGTGCTCGCCGCCGAAGCCCTGCGCCTGGACTACGGCTCAAGGGTAACGGCCAGCCACACCTGTGCCATGGGTTCGTACAACGATGCCTATTGCAGCCGCCTGTTCCGCCTGCTGAAAAAATCCGGCCTGCGGTTCCTGTCCATGCCTACCGAAAGCCTTCACCTGCAAGGCCGTTTCGACGGCTACCCGAAACGCCGCGGCCTGACCCGCGTACCGGAACTGCTCGACGCTGGCCTGAAAGTCGCCTTCGGCCAGGATTCCATCCGCGACCCCTGGTACCCCATCGGCAATGGCAACATGCTGCGCACTCTTGATGTCGGTCTGCATGCCTGCCACATGCTCGGTATGAGCCAGATCGAGCGATCCCTGGAACTGATTACCGACAACGGTGCCGCTGCGCTGGATCTGAAAGAGTACGGTATCGCCAAAGGACTGCCGGCACGGTGCATTGTTCAGCAGGGTCAAACGCCTTATGAGGTTTTGATGGGACAACAACCGGTACTGGCGACTATTCGGGATGGGAAATTGCTGATCAAGAGGGATATCATCAAGTACGATACTGACCTGTGCCTTTGAGGAGAATGCCAATGATTGACGAGGATACCCTGACCGCCCTGAAAACCGCGTTCACCTTCATGCCCCAGCCGGTCGAGATCAACCGCTATGAATACGGCGACGATGCCGACCGCATACTGGCTCAGGTGAACTTCGTGCGTGAGGTTCTGGTCAGCCATGGCATTGACCCGGAGGAAGTGGCCGGTGAAATTAATCCGGACACTTCCCCCAACTCCTGTTACTGAGGGTAGTATGCCAAGGCTGTTTTTCGGGCTTGAGATTCCCGAGGCCATCAAGACAAGCCTCCTGCAAGTCAAAACACAGGTGGCGGGAGCCCGTTGGCAAAGCCGCGGGCAACTGCACCTGACCCTGGCGTTCATCGGCCAGGTAGAAGAGCAGCAAGTCGCCCTGGCCTGTGACCTGGCAAGGGGCGTCACCCAATCGCCCTTTGAGTTTAATGTGCAGGGGCTGGGCTGCTTCGGTTCCCCGGAGAAACCCAAGATCTTATGGGCTGGCGTATCGCCTGAGTATGAGCTCAGAGAACTCCAGATCAACCTGGCAAACAAGTTGACCGCCAATGGGTTCACACTCGAAAACCCGAACTTCAAACCACACATCACACTAAGCCGTTTTCGGCACCCGGCCGGGCCGGTTTCCTCGCTGCTTGAGAGCCACCAAGGCACCGCGTTTGGATTGATGCCGGTTCAAGACTTCGTACTTTATGAGAGCACGCCAGGGCCAAGAGGCTCCGTTTATACCGTTGTTAAGCGGTTTGCATTGCAACCCTGACGCTCTTACTGCCCTCAGCGCCGGGGCCTGACCAGAAACCAACTGGCCAGCACCAGCGCCCCAAACAGGGTATAGACCAGAATAAAAACCCAGTCCGGCGCGTTGTAGTACAGAATGGTTTCCAGCCAGTGCTGAATGAACGAACCCTCATAACCACCCTGCCCGGCCTTCGCCCGCAATTCCATTTCCCAGATCGTCAGTGGGCACAGCACGCCAAGCCAGGCCTGAAGCACGACAATAACAATGACCACAAGATGGCTCAGCCGGAACCAGATATTTCGAACCCAATTCCACTGGCGAAAGTAGCCGACCAGGGTAGCCACCAGGCCAAGAATGACGAACGCCACCAGTAAGGTATGGAAGAGCAGTAATAAGTCTGCGAAGATCTGGAACCAATTGGCATCCATAGGCGCCCCGGTTTCTGCGAATGGCCTCAAAGGTCTAGGTTGTCATAACAACAGGACTCTAGAATACCCTTCTGAAAAGCATCATCCGAGGATGAATCCATGATGGATGTCGTCAATCTGTATAACCGGCTTAGCCGTCTGCCTATGGGCAAAACCCTGTTCAGCCGCGCGGTCTGCCAGACCGCACCGTACTTCTCCAGCATTTCACCAACGGTGGAGACCCTTGCCCCGGGCCTTTGCGTGGTCACCATGAAAAAACGCCGAAAGGTCACCAATCACCTGAAAACCGTTCATGCGATTGCCATGTGCAACATGGCCGAACTGGCCGGTGGCCTGTTAACCGACGCTTCCATTCCCAAAGGCGCACGCTGGATTCCCTCGGGCATGACCGTCCGATACCTCAAAAAAGCCAAGACCGATCTGATAGCCACCGCCGATGGCTCCGGCATTGACTGGTCGCAGGAAGGAACCATACAAGTGCCCGTCTCTGTGACGGACACAAACGGTGCTGAAGTATTTCATGCGCTGATTGACATGAACGTCAAACTGTCAGCCTAATGGCGTGTATGGCTCAGACAATAACCGGAACAAGGATGCAAACATGGGAAGCCCAAAGCTGGTCGGCATTGTGCTATTGGTGGTAGGCGTTGTCCTGCTCTACTTTGGCTACCAGTCCAGCCAGGCTGTTGGCAATCAGGTTGCTGAAGCGCTGACAGGACGCTTTACCGATGAAACCATGTGGCACCTGATAGGTGGTGCAGCGGCAACTGCAGCCGGAGCCTTTCTGACGTTTATGAAGAAATAGCGAATTCCTTAGTCAGGAATACCCTTCCAGACTCCCTGGTTGGATAGGCCGGCACTGTGACAGCGGTGCCGAACAACCTAGTGTGTATTACCTAATTCCCTCCCATAAACTTCTTACGCCTGCTTACCAAGCCAATCCAAGAACAACATCGCTTCCGTGAGCGCAGTAACCCATGGACATCTATTGATACAACGGAGTGTTGTTCTATGCGCACTATTGCAAGAAAGAAAACCCTTACCCTTCTGTTCTCCCTCGTTCTGATCGCCGCCTGTACCGCAACCATCAAGCCCGAGTGGACCGCCCTGTATAACCACAAAGCCAACGTCGAACCTGATCGCCTGACCTGGCTGGAGGATCTTTCGGTCAACAGTTTTGGTGATGTGATGGTTGCTGGTACAACCATTCGCACCGGTCTCGCCAATCGAGTGCAGGATATTCTGCTTGTCCGTTATTCCGATAACGGCCAGCGACTCTGGGCGGTCGATTTCGATCTGGCCACCGGTGATTACCGCAGTGACGACAGCGCCCTTGCCATGGTTATTGATGGCCAGGACAACGTGTACATCCTCGCCAATCAGTTCAAGGTTCTCGATGAAAATACGTCGTCCGCCGGCGCCTGGCTGATCAGTGCTGATGCCAATGGCAACGAACGCTGGCGCTATAAGCTCAGTGACAGCAGCGAAATGCGCGCGTTGGCTCTTAACAATGACAAGCTTTACGTAACCGGGCCCAACACCCAGGTATTCAACCTGGAAGGCACGCCGCTTCTGGGCGTCGAGCATCCGGAGCATACCGCGCACTCGGTAACCGCCAGTGCCAACGGTAATTTCGTCATTGCCAGCGGCCAGGCTGTCAGCCTGTTCAACGCAAACGGAGAGCAACTTTGGCAGCAAACCGGTGTAACCGGTGAGTACCCGGCCGGCGAAGTCATCTTCACCATGAATGGCGACATCGTGGCCACCAATCTGTTGGCAGACAACGGCGGTGCTCGCATCACCCGCTACACGCCGGCAGGCGACAAGCTATGGACCAGAACCTTCGGCGCGGCTTACAAGAGTTACGGCTTGCCCGGACCAGCCCTGGTGTTTGAGGACTATCGTGGCGACCTGCTGCTGACGTCTTCCAACTCTGATGGTCACCGTATCGTTAAACTCGACAGTGCCGGCAGGACCGTCTGGAATAAAACATCGCGCAACGGGATTATTAAAGATGCGGCCTTGAAAGGATCTGACCTGTTTGTCGTCGGTGGCGGCTTCAACGCCAAGTACGAAAGCGATGGCAGCCGCGTGGCGGAATCAAGAGTAGACCGGAATGTGCAGATTACCACCGGCAGCGTTGCCATTGATGGCAACAAGCTTTACGCCGGCTACAGTGCCGAGAGCAACGGTAGCTTTGCACTCCACCTGTCACAGTATCTTGATCGGTAAGGCCATCGGGGCCAGGATAGCCGGCTGGCACACAGCCGGCTATCACGAAAGGCTTTGGCGGTTACGATATGGACACACGGCAGCTAGCTCAGCTGGCCGGAATAAACCTGCCGTAGCCCATCTCCCGCCCTAACTCGGGAACCAACTGTTCGTCATCCACCGCCAGCTTGCCGTTGATCAGCACGGTTTTCACGATTCCGGGGTTTCGGTTAACCAGGCGTTGAAGGTCGAAATTCTCCATGTCGCCCCAGTGCACCTGCTCGAGATTTTGATCAAACCCTGATGGATCCAGCACCACCAGATCCGCCCGGTCACCCTCGCGGATTTTGCCCGCGTCAATGCCAAACCAGTCGGCCTGGTCGCCGGTCAGGCGATGCACCGCCTGCTCCATGGTCATGATCGAGTCGCCTTCCTCGATGGATTCGTGCACCAATTTCAACATGCGTAGCGGCAGGTTGTAGAACGCCATATTGCGGATATGAGCGCCGGCGTCGCTGAAGGTAATCAGCGAGCGAGGGTCTTTGACGATGCGCTTGAGCACCTGTTTCCGGTGGTTACCCACGGTGGTGTACCAGCGGATCTTCTTACCGAATTCCACCACCAGATCCAGGAACAGATCGACCACGTGTACACCACGGGCCTTGGCCACTTCCTCGAAGTTCTTGCCGATCAGGGATTGATCCGGGCAGTCGATGATCATGGCGTCACCAAAGTCTCGCTGCCACACCCTTGGGCTCAGTTTTTCGCCATAGAACTTACGGAACTTACGCCGGTACGCTTCGTCTTTCAGGAGTTCGTTGCGCTCAACCGCGTCTTTCAGGTCCAGGGCCATTTCGCCGGCGCCGAACTCTTCAAAAAACACCACATCGATGCCGTCGGCATACACGGTGAACGGCGTGGGCAACACCTGCCAGCGGAAATCCCCTCGCAACGCATTGGTAAACACAGAGGTCAGGCGGGTCAGGTTGGTGAGGTAGGCACTGCCTTTAAGATCCATCTGGCTGATCAACGTGGTCTTCAGGGGCCGGCGCAACCAACCCAGGCATTCGCGCACATACTGCAGAATCTGTAGCGGCGTGGCGGCATTCGGCGCCCCCTGATGCACCCGGTTGTACTGGCGCACCAGCTTATTCAGGCGCGCCACCTCTTTCCATTTGGCGTAGGTGCTGGGCAAACTCTTGGACCACTCCCGGTCGCCGTCTACTTTGTCCCATTTAAGGCACATGGTAGACAGCCCCAGGAAGCCTTCATCCAGGGCCTCTTTGAGTAACCGTTCCATGGTTTGCATTTCTTCTTCGGTGGGCTGAATCGCCAGGTCGGTAGCCCGGCTGAGCCCCATCACCCCCACTCGCAGGTCGCTGTGCCCCAGAAAACTGATCACGTTGGGACCCAGTGGCACTTGCTGGATATGCTCAACCCATTGCTTTGGGGTCGACCAGGTTTTGTGTTCCTTCAGAATCGGCAGCACCCGCTCCCGTGGTACGGTTTCCACCCGGGTAAAAATATCCGATGCGTCCTCATATTCGCTACAAATCATGCTCAGGGAACAACTGCCCACCAGCACCGTGGTCACACCATGGCGCACCGATTCCGACAGGCTGGGGCTGACCAGCAGCTCGGCATCGTAATGGGTATGGGTATCCAGGAATCCCGGCGTCACCCACTTGCCAGAGGCATCAATCACGCGGTCAGCCTCAGCATGATCGATGGCTTCACCAGTGACCCTGGCAACACGGCCATCCTTGATCGCCAGATTGCGGATGGAAGACGGGGCGCCGGTGCCGTCAAAGTACCGGCCACCTTCAATGATGAAGTCGTACTGAGCCATAGCGGTGTTCCCTTTCACTGATCTTGTTATTGTCAGGGCAGTAGCCAGACACCAATGTACCGCAGTGTCTGGTCCGGAACTACTCAGGATAGCTCAGTAACACACGATTACTTCGCCATCAAACCAACATAGGCTGCGGTGAAGGCGGTTTCCTGGAAGGCTTTCAAACCGGTCTCCTCAAAATGAATCGGCAGTGGGTTGGCGGCCAGCGTAGATTTGATCAACGCAGGAGGGAGCAATCTGACTTCCAGATCCGGGTCTGCAATCAGCTGTATCGTCGCCTCCAGTTTGAAACTGATGGCACCGCCAGCAAACTTGCCTTTGGGCATGCGTTCCTTGATTGCAACACGGGTAACCCCATGCTCGGCCATCAGCTCCGCGAACGCCGCCTGGAACTGCTTCAGGTCTTCGCGAGTGTGGTTTTTAACCAGCGATAGCCTGCGCACTTTGCATTCCGGCAAGCTGATCAGCCCCCGATCCAGTTTCAGCAAACACAGCACTGCGTCGCTCGCGGTAAGTTCAACGCCACAAATAATCATAATATTGCTCTCTTTGCTCGCCGCACCTTCAGCCACAGCACTTTTTGAACTTCAGACCACTACCGCAACTGCACGGGTCGTTACGAGACGGCGTTTTCGTGGTGACGACAGTCGCAACCTTGTTCAGAAGTACCGTCAGCTCGGCGATGGATTCAACCGCTCCCTCGCGGTCGTCTACCGTGATGTTGGCGTGCAGCCCGGCCTCGGCCACCTGGGCTTCGATCTCTTGCTTGCGTGCCTCACTGGTTACCACCAGCGTTAGCGGAAATTTCTTGCTGCCGCTTTTCTGACTGGCCTTGGTTTTGAACCCGCCGTAATCGGTATGGTGCTGGCGAGCATCTTGCCGGCCTTTATAAAAGAACTTGTCTGACATGCTGACATCCTGATGAACGGAAGAGAGCCCGGAAGCCTGGAGAACGCCTGCAGCCGCTGGGCGGAGACGTTTTAGCACGCTTGTGGCGCCGAATATATAGGCAGAAGCGGAAGTCACTCAGTTAAAGCGGCAAATCCAGTGAAGAAGCCCTGCGGACGCTGTGTGAATGCATCAGCCCAAGAGCCGCTCTTTCGCCTCATTGATGCGTGCCGCCAGATAGTTACTACCTCCACGGTCCGGATGCATTTTCTGCATCATCCGGCGGTGGGCCTGGACAATCTCTTCCTCACTAGCGCCGGGCTCCAGGCCAAGGATATCCAGCGCTTCGGCCTCGGTAAGCGGGCCGCCCGCCCGGGAGGGTTCACCGGATTCACCGCCAGCGGGATCGCCCTGATCATCCGCCCGCCAGGAGTCGCCAAACCGGCGGTCCAGGTAGGTTTCCAGCAATCGGGCAGAGTCTTCATCTTCAGCCCGGCAAAATCGTAACAACTCCAGAAACTCGCTCTCGCTCAGATCCGACAGCGCTCGCCCAGCCATCGGCCCTTTCAGAACCTTGCCGCTCATGGACCCGGAATCGTGGTCCAGACTCATCTCCAGGATATCGCTACTCACCCGGGATTGATTTCCGGTTTTCGCCTGGGCACCGCCGGGCAGGTTGCCGGCCAGCAATGAAGGCAACACCCGGCGCAACAATGGATAAAGGAAGGCCAGTAACGCGAAAAGAAAGTGCAGTCGGCCGGTAACCGCCATCACCAACACCAACCCGATCCCGGCAATCAACGCCAGTTTGATAACCGCCGGTTTGCGTTGACTGGCCGGCTGGCTGCGCAGCCAGACCCACGCAACAACCGTTAAAACAATAACCAACAGCGTTAGTGGCACTCAGATACCCCGGGATTGGTCAGTGGATTCAGCAAGCGCTATCGGATTTGCTGGGTCAGGCGCTTCACTTCCGGAGAGCTACGGCTGGAAAAATCCTCCAGGGCTTTTGCTCCCCCGGAAGCATAGACCGCAACGGCCGCCATAAGATCCTTAAGCACCTGCGGGCTGTTCCGGTCGAAAGGCACATAGGCGCCACCAGACAACTTGCTGACCTGCTGGAAAACGGCTTTGGCATGAGGGTCGTGCCCTTCATGGAACATGAATACCGGCGTTCGCAACAGGCCCAGCTCGCCTGCGCTGTGGCAAAGCTCATCCACAGACTCCTCGCAACAATCTCCGATAAACACCACGGCTTTGACCGCTTTGGCCCGAGTTTCCTTCACTGCATGGGTCAGCACCCGGCCGATCTGGGTACGGCCACCCAGGCAGGACACGCCGTTCATCAAGTTCAGCAGCTGGCCAGTTTCATTCACAAACCCGGTCGCCTTGAACTCACCAAAGCCACGGTAATAACACAGCTGAATGGCCAGGCCTCCCAAATCCTTGGTGGCCATAAACAGTTCACTCTGTAAGTGGCAGGCCTGGTCCCAGGTTGCTTCACGGCTGGCGGTGGCATCCAGGGCGAAAATCAGACGGCCCTGGCCACCTCCCTTCGCGGGCAGCGTGCGAACCTGGTGGATAAACTGGTCGATGGCCTGTTTATCGGATTTGGTACGTAGCTCTTTGTCAGTCATCAGCGTCCGCCACCTCCCATGCAAAACTAGAACGAGCTGGACATCACCTCTTGCAGATCACGCTTGAGTTCTTCCGCCGGGGTAATCCACAACTCACCCTCCCCACCGGGGAAGACGCCCACTTCCAGGCCGTCTCGGGTTAAACCCGGCACCCATTTTTTGAAGAAGTCCGGTAGCGACACCGCTTTCGGTGAAAGGTCACCGGAATCCTTGGCGTAATCCGCCGCGAACTCAGTTCCCGGCCAAACCGGTAGATACCCAACACCGTCCTCTTCCGAAACAATTTTCAGAAACTGATTGTCGGCATTGATCAAAATCCAGATTTCGCGCTCCTCGGCGACGGCATCCAGAAAGTAGTCGTACCGTTCCTCGCCATCCATCTCAAGAATCTGGGCCAAGGGGTTATCGCTCATGAGAACTCCATTATAGGGAACCAATCCCGGTTTCACCGCCCGAAGCGGCCATGCGTAAACTGAAGCCTATCAGGAAAGACAACAAGTTGCCTGAACAGGCGCTATGGTTAGTGTACAGCCCGAACGATGGCAGGCCCTATGCTACTCCGCGAATCCAGTGCCCAAACCAGAAATCGCCCCGTAACAGCGCAAGTAGTTGCGACAGCCATACTGTTATTCCCGCTCACGTTGCCCGGCCCGGCCAACGCTACCAGCAGTCTCTACCTGCAGTATCGTCATTACCAGCCATACAGCTGGCCCGTTAACGAGCCCGCCGCCAAAGACGTCAGCCGTTCCCAGCGCGGGCTGGGCTGGCAACACAAGGGCACAACCTCCTCCTTGGGCCTCGACTACGATTACCAGCCGCTGCGCATACGCACTGGCACTCCGGCCCATAACGGCCACCTGCACCGGCTGACATTCGGGGGCGAGTGGCAACACAACCTTTATCACCTGGAGACTCAAGTGGGCGTCGCAGGCACCTCCAATATGTTCAAACATCAGGACTTCCACCGCCAGGTACTCAATGGCCGCCTCGCTGTATTCAGAGCCTGGCACGAGGGCTCAGACCTGAGCGTGGGTGTTGGCGGTGATCATCGCTTCGGTTCGTTCCGCTGGCTGCCGCGGTTGAGATGGGCGCAGTCCACAGATAACGGCCACTGGTTGATGGATTTGCCCGTTTTGCTGCAATGGCAAAACGCCAATCATCGCTGGACCATCCGGATGGAGCGCGCGGGCGACCGGTGGGCCACACTCGACAAGTCCCGCGAGGTTGAAAGCGCGCTGTATCTTCGGGAATGGCGGGCGGAACTGAGCTACCGGCTCGACTTTGGCCATGATTCTTGGCCGGCGGTTGTGCTGGGGTTTGGCGCCAGTGTCGATACCCGCGTTCGATACCAGGATCTGGACGCGGGTACCCGGGATATTCGCCTCGGCGATAGTGTCTTCGGCCGAGTTATGCTCAGCTGGTAGGCATTAAAGCTTTGCCAGGGCATCAACCACCGGCGTGTCGCCTGAAACCACATCGAACACCCGGTTATCGGTGTTATCCGAGTCCAGCACGGCCAGCAGCACCCGGGCCACATCCTGGCGGGGAATCTCTGCGAAAGAGGCCAGTCGTTCACTCACCGCTACCTTGCCGGTGCCGTCTTCGTTGGTCAGTCGCCCAGGCCGCACAATGGTGTAATTCAGGCCGCTGTTCTTCAGGTGTTCATCGGCATTTCGCTTGGCCCGAAGATAGTGCTGGAGTTTCTCCGGCCCCTTCTCGGGCTCTTCGGCACGCATACTGCTCACCATGATAAAACGCTTTATCCCCATGGCCTTGGCCGTATCCACCAGGCGGATAGCACCGTCCTGATCCACATCGATGGTTTTATCCGGGCCGGTGTGGGGGCCAGAACCCGCCGTGAAGATGACTGCATCGCAGCCGCGCATGGCCTCGCTGCAGTCGTGCTCCAGATCCCCCAATACGGTTTCGGTGGCACCCAGCTTCTGCAGTTCCGGCCCCTGATCAGGATGCCGAACCAACGCACGGGCCTCGTGATCGCTGTTTGCCATCTCCTGCAACAGGTGTTGCCCGATTTGCCCGTTGGCTCCGGCTATAAACACATGCATGTAGACCTCCTGTTTCGCTGTTCAGCGTATGTATCCTTTATAGCTGAGTGCACACCCAACGCAATTCAAGGCAGTAAAACGCTTTTGCTTTGAAGCATCATTAAAAATGAATAACACCAGAAGTGAACCAAAAAGCCACTTACACACTATTCTACTACCCGAATATTCTTTTTAACGGGAACGGAGCTTCCGCATGATTACAGTCCACCACCTCAACAATTCCCGCTCACAACGGGTTCTCTGGATGCTCGAAGAACTGGGCGTGCCTTACGAAATCCAGCGTTACGAGCGCGATGCTGAAACCATGCTGGCCCCCGCCAGCCTGAAGAAGGTACACCCGCTGGGAAAATCGCCGGTGATTACCGACGGTGATCTGGTGGTGGCAGAATCCGGCGCCATCATTGAATACCTGGCCCACACCTACGGCAAAGACACCATGCTGCCCCAAAACGGCGGCCAACAATGGTTGGATTACACCTACTGGATGCATTACGCCGAAGGCTCACTGATGCCGCCGCTGGTTATGCGCCTGGTGTTCGAAAAGGTCAAAACCAGCCCGATGCCGTTTTTCATCCGGCCGGTGGCGAAAGGCATCGCCGACAAGACAAACCAGATATTCATCGGCCCTATGATCAAAACCCATCTGGACTTTGTGGAAGCACACCTGGCGAAGAACACCTGGTTCCTGGGGGACGAACTGAGCGCAGCCGATATCCAGATGAGCTTCCCGCTGGAAGCCTCAGTGGCACGCGGTATTGTGGGTGCAAGCCGCCCCCATATCTCTGCCTGGGTGGCGCGAGTACATGCCCGGCCGGCGTACCAGCAGGCCCTTGAGAAAGGCGGCGAGTACGACTTCGCCTGAGGATAGCGGCGAGGGCCAGCGGCCCTCGCCTTAACAAATAAGGGCCGGTGCTCAGCCCGCCAGCGCAGCCCGCACTTTCTTGCTCAACTGCCCCATATCCACCCGGCCCGTCACTTTCGGGCGCAGCTCGTTCATCACATTCCCCATATCCTGCATACCCTGGGCACCCGTTGTGCTGATCGCCTCAGCAATCAGCCCGTCCAGCTCTTCCTCGGATAACGCTGCGGGCATGAACTCCTCAATAATCACCATTTCCGCCCGTTCCTTGTCCGCCAGCTCACCCCGGCCGGCGTCATCGTACTGGCTGGCGGCGTCCCGGCGCTGTTTTAGCATCTTGTCCAACACCTTCAGCACATCGTCGTCACTCAGCTCACGGCGCTCATCAATTTCAATCTGCTTGATGGCAGACTGGGCCATACGCAGAGTAACCAGCCGGTCCTTGTCTTTGCTGCGCATTGCGTCTTTCACCGCATTGCCGAGCTGTTCCTTGAGAGATGCTTGTGCCATGGTTGGGCTCCTGTTTGAAGGAAAAAAGAGTGTGGGCATAATATCAAAGAACCAGCCCTGGGCCCTCAAAACCAACTCGACAACCACAGCCTTGGAGTTTCAATGCCCTATCAGTTCGAAGATCTCAAAAACGCGTTTCCCACCGAGTGGCGGGATTACATTGAACACAGTTTTGTGCAGCAGCTGGGCAATGGTTCGCTCGCGCCGGAAGCTTTCCAGCATTACCTGAAACAGGACTACCTGTTCCTGATCCAGTTTGCCCGGGCCTATGCCCTGGCGGCTTACAAAAGCCCAACCCTGGCTGACCTGTTGCAAGCCAAAGACGGGTTGCTGGCCATTCTGGATACCGAGCTGGGGTTACACATCAGCTATTGCAAAGAGTGGGGAATCTCAGAGCAGGAGCTGAACAACCTGCCCGAAGCCCGCGCCACCCTCGCCTACACCCGCTACGTGCTGGATACAGGCAATCGCGGCGACCTGCTGGACCTGCACGTGGCCCTGTCACCCTGCATGGTCGGCTACGGCGAGATCGCCAACTGGCTGAACCAGAGCGCAGAAACCCTGCGTGGCGAAGCCAACCCCTACGATGCCTGGATCGCCATGTACGAAAGTGACGAATTCCAGGGCGCCATGCAAGCGGAAATCCGCTGGCTGGATGAACGCCTGGCCGACGTCACCCCTAGCCGGTTTGAACAACTGTCCCATATCTTCCGGGATGCCACCCGCCTGGAAATCGACTTCTGGGATATGGGACTGAACCTGAGTGACTAGGTTTGCGCCCACTACTCCACCGTGACGGTGATTTTCTCAGACATCACAGGCGGCTCATGGGGAATATGCAGGTGATCACCAACCAAAAGCTGGAGTGTGTATTCCCCCGGCTCTAACTCCAGAGTGGTCTGGGTTTGGCCTCCCCCAAAATGAATATGCCGTTCATCCGCTGGGATCGGTTTGTCCATCGGGGGCAGGTCATCCACATTAACCAGCAGATGGTGGTGCCCGGTTTTCTCGCGCTCCACGCCCGCCGGCGCAACACCCAGGCCCTCCAGGCCAAACCTTACCGTCACCGGAGAGCTCACCGTTTGCCCGTCGAGCGGCGTCACAAAATACACCGCCGCCCCGTCAGGCGCGGGCGTTGCCCCATGGGCACCGGCGACCAGCGAAGCGGCAAGGATCAAACCGAACGTGACACGCTGTGTCCTGATCATGGCGTTCATAACCTATTCCTTCAGTGAGTGAACCACTTCCTAAGAGTAGGCTAATTTTCCGGGTAGGGAAAAACTCAACCAGCCTACCTCTTAAACCAGCAGTACACCCGCATGGGAGGAATGTTCAGCAGTTCCAGCGAACAGCTGGCATGGGCCCCCATGATCGGATCCATAACCCCGGCCACTTCCCGGCGGAACTGATAAGCGATAAACCGCCCACCTTCGGCCAGGTTGTCATTCACTGCCTCTGCCACGCGCTTGGCGGCCGCCGCCGGCATCTTCGAGAATGGAATGCCGGAGATAATCACATCCGGTTGTTCCATGTCATAAAAACCCAGGATGTCAGCGAGATCCTCAGCACTGCCCAGATGGTTGTTAAAGCGGGAGTCGGTGATGTCAGCAAGCAAGTCGTGGAAGAAGGGGCTCAGCTCAATTGACAGCAACCGTGCGTCCGCCCCCATATGACGAAGGAATGTGCGCGTGGTGCCGCCGGTACCGGGCCCCAGCTCCACTACCCGTCTGGCCACTGGCAGATCAGAAACCTCAACAATTCGTTGCTCCAGAAATCTCGAACTGGGTATGACGGAGCCAACCTGACGCGGCTCCCGCAGAAATCCACGAAAGAATGCCGCAGGGTTTGTTCTCCGGCCTGAAGCGACATTCGGCTCACCACTTCCCCCATCCATAGCATGGCTCCCATATGGCCACCTGAACTGTTCTTCGAGTATAGCAGTGAGATTCCCATCCGATGCATTGGATAAAAGGTTGGCAAAGAGCGGCGTTATCATTGCTGGCAGCGAATCTCACCGAAAAATAAATCTTTTCAGGATTTGAAAAACTTTGCTATGCAACCACCATTAATTAGCGTACTGTCTATTTCGTTGGAAACATTTAGCAAAGCATTTCACGAATAAGACCTTTTGTGTTGTTAAACATCTTGTCCTGTTTTTGGTCCTGCACGTTTTTTATTTCCCGCATATCGCTGATCAAAGATCACAACGATCTTTTGATTGCATCTTATTGATTAAATTCAGGATAATTATTATGTCTACCATTAAAGGCAACGTTAAGTTTTTCAATGAAGCAAAAGGTTTTGGCTTTATTACTCGTGAAGGCGGCGCAGACGTTTTCGTTCACTACAGCTCTATTCAGGGCGGCGGGTTCAAGACTCTGGCCGAAGGCCAGGAAGTTGAATTCACAGTGACCGACGGCCAGAAAGGCCCGCAGGCAGAAAACGTTATTGGCCTGTAAATAACAGCCAATACGTAATAAAAAAGGCAGCCTCGGCTGCCTTTTTTGCTGTACTAAACCGGACATATTAACTTTGACAGCCTGCCCGGGTTATCGCGAGATCATCAACTACTCTTCAGATTGATCTGCTTAGTGCCGGTAGAGGTCAGTTGCCCACTTTTACCTTTACCCACATGCTCAACACGCCCACCAGACTTTAAAAAGGCAGCAGTTTGCGCCTCAATCTCGGCAGAAGTTAAAGTAGCTTTCACGGCTTTTTTACTCATGATATTTTCCACATTATGTCTTGGCTTATTCGCCGGTATCAGCACCCCAGTCTATCTGAAATTAAAAAATAATGTTGGACTGATTAATTAAATGGGATTTGCACAGGCACCTGACACGTATAATATGATTCAAACCGGCGAGCCCAACCCATGACCATCAACCGTGAACGCCTTGCTGCCCTTGCCGCAGAACCCCATTGCCATGGGGGAAGGTATCGAAACCTGGAGCCGGTGCCCCGCCACGGCCTGGGGGATTTCCTGCGCTGGCAACTGGCGCCAGGTCGCCGCTTCCCGCAGGGTAAACGCTTCACGCTGCTGCGCCCGGATAGCCACTTGCTGGCAAAGCCACCCCGAAAACCACAATTGGTCTGGCTGGGGCACTCGTCTTTCCTGTTCCAGTATCAGGGCCTGAACGTGCTGACCGACCCGGTGTTGTCAGACCGTGCCAGCCCTTTCCAGTTGATCGGGCCAAAGCGGCACACACCGCCGGCCCTGACCGTGGCAGACATGCCGCCTATCCACCTGGTATTGATCTCACACAATCACTACGACCACCTGGACGAAGCAACCGTGCGCCAGTTGCACCGGCGCTTCGGGACACACCTGCGCTTTTGTATTCCCATGGGCTTACGCCCCTGGTTTGAAAAACGCGGCATCCATAACCTGGTGGAACTGGGTTGGTGGCAGTCTGAGCGAATAGCCGACGATCAGGAGGTGTTCTGCCTGCCCGCCCAGCACTTCAGCGGCCGCACCGCGACGGACACCAACACTACGCTCTGGTGTAGCTGGCTTCTGGAAATCGACGGTTTCCGTCTCTATTTCGCCGGGGACACCGGCTACGGCGGGATATTCAGGCGTATCGGCGAACTGTTCTCGCCCGTTGATCTGGCACTGCTACCTATCGGCGCTTACGACCCGCGCTGGTTCATGGCTCCGGTGCACGTGGCACCGGAAGAGGCGGTCAGGATTCATCAGGACATTGGCGCCCGCCAATCCGTCGCCATGCATTGGGGCACCTTCGTACTCACTGATGAGCCCATGGATGAGCCACCACGGCGGCTGCGGCTGGCGCTGGAAAGACAGGGTTTGGGTGACTCGGAGTTTCGGGTAATGCAACATGGAGAAGTCTGGTCGCCAACGTAGTCCCCTCTATGAACCGGCGTCAGCCCTCTGGCGTTTCCGTTCAGCATTCAGCAACGCCCGCTTTCTCTCCAGGCCCCAGCGATACCCGCCAAGCCCGCCATCACCCCGCAACACCCTGTGACAGGGAATCAGTACGCCTATCCGGTTTTTGCCGCAGGCAGAGGCCACGGCCCGCACCGCTTTGGGCTTGTCGATCTTCGCGGCCAATTCGCTGTAGCTAAGCACATCGCCTTCCCGAATGCTCAACAGAAATTGCCACACCTTCATCTGAAAAGCCGTCCCTCGCATATCCAGCGGCAGGTCCGGCCTCGGGGCGCCTTGGCTGATGTGTTCATCCAAAGCCTCCACCCAGGCATCAAGCTCCGGGGCATTCCGTGCCGGTGACGCCCTCACTTCGGCCTTGGGAAACTCTGCTTTCAGACCACTCACCAACGAGGACTCACTGTCACCAAACTGGACAAAGCAGACCCCCTTGTCCGTTGCCGCCATGGCCATCAAGCCGAGAGAGGTGGGTCGGCAGGCGTAGACGATGACCTCACCCTCACCCCCAGCCCGATAGGCCCTTGGCGGCATTCCAATATTGCGGTGCGCTTCCCCATAAACCCGGCTGACGGAACCAAACCCAGAGGCAAAGATCGCATCCGTGACCTTATCGCCATCTTTCAGGGATTGCTTGAAGCAGCGCATCCGTACCGCGTCCTGATAGGCTTTGGGAGAAACGCCAAACGCTTCCTTGAATTGCCTTTGTAACCGCGAGGGAGAAAGCCCAACAATAGCCGCCAAGCCTGCCAGTGTCAGCGGCTCGTCTGCGTGGGTTTCAATATAACGTGCGATTCTTACCAGTCGGGTCATTCGTGAATCCCCCTCCTGGCGATCATCCCCGGATTCCAAGGCAGCCCGCATCTCCTGCTCCACTGGCAACGGCATGTCATTCCCCTATATTCGCCAAGCACGGGGTTATTACAACGGACATTGCCAGGCGTTTCCATCCGATTCTTGCCCTGTTACTCCTTGCCAAGCCTGCCGACGTCTACTGGCCAGTCCTCTCGCATCGGGAAACAACAAAAATCAGGCTCTTGGGATCGGCATCTCCTGCCGTTGGTGCCAGCATCCGGGAAACGCCTAAACCCGCATCACTGAATAACCGGCTCCAGTCGTCCAGTGTCCGAACATAAAGAGGAGACGGTTCGCCGAAATCGCCGGGCAAGTCGGCCCAGGTGCCTTCCCGCCAACCGCTCTTGGCCACCTCGTTTCCGCTGAACATCATCGGGTGCAGTGTCTGGATAATCAACACGCCGCCTGGGGTCAGCATTTGAGGGACAGACATAACGCACTGGCGCACAGTTTCGTCGCCAAACAGTGAAAAGTTGCAGACGACCAGGTCAAATATTCCAAGCCCCAACTTGGTAAGATCAGCCTGATCTCCAACCACATAATGCCCCTTGCGATGCTCTTGGGCGTATTCGATCAGCTCGCGGGATGCATCCACGCCGACGACGCGATAACCGGACCCGGTCAGTAAATCCACCAACCAGCCCTCTCCGCATCCCACATCCAGGACCCGAGAGTTCGGCTGAACATGGCCATTGATTGCGGCAAGCAAAGCGTCACGCGACGCCACGCCTGGCGCACGGATTCCGTGATCCCGAACGGCATCAATCCAGGCCCTCCCGTTCTCATCCCATGCCTGGATAATCAACTTTTCAGGGTGTTCTTGGTTCCTCTCGATGGCCATGGGGTTCTCCCGGACACTATAAATGCACCATTCTGGCCGGCGCCTTGGCTCTCACCAAACCTCAGGCTCGCCAGTAATCCTTACTGCTCTCATCCATCGGAAAGAAATGCTCAATCCGCAGATTCTGCGCAGTAACATCCAAAGGCGTGCCGATGGTTGCGATGGTGGAAAAGATTCTGAGCTGTTGGTCACCCAGATTCAGGGTAAAAGGAATCGCCGGGTAATCCAGGTTTTCCACCACGTGGCTCTTCCAGTTCTGCGGAACGCCGGGAACCGTCAGCGCCTTTTCCAGCAAACGATTGGGCTGGTCCCTATAAGGGCCTGAAAGATGTTCCTGGTAGACACGTTGCAGCATGTGGCAGGCCATGGCTTCCCAATCGCCCACGAATGGCTTGATGCCTGTACTATCCAGCAGTGATAACAAAAAGTTTGGCGGGGCTGGAAACTGAGCGCCCAGCTCGACCATGCGCACCATCATCTCCTGCATGGCTTGGTTGGCCATCACCAAATAGTATTCGTGGTCGAACACCACCGCCGGGTAAGGCAAATGCGACTGCAACAGGTGTTCAAGCGCCTCCCTGATCATCGCCATGCCAGGCGCACTCAAATCCTGATCGGAGTATACCTGGCTGTAACCCGCTGCGGACAACAGGCGGTTAGTTCCCGCCAGGTCCGTTTGCAGCATCTGCGCAAGATGCAGAACCATACCCTTGCTGGGCTGACTTCGCCCGGTTTCCAGAAAGCTGATGTGTTTTGCCGACACTTCGCAGGCAAGGGCAAAATCCATCTGACTCAGGCGCTTACCCTGCCGCATTTCTCTGAACAGCGTACCGAAGGCACTCATGTGTGGCCCCGTCAATTCCAAGTGTTCAGCCATTATCTTAGCCGAGTGCAGGCTAAACCATTACCTCACAGGTAATTGAGCCTATCACCGCCCGGGTAGAAGCTTCGTAGTGTAGTCAAAAAAATACGAAACCCGATTGAGGTGACCCTATGAAGAACTTTCTCCGTCAATTCAGTGTGAAACAAATCGTCCTGGGCGATGTACTTCTCTCCGCCCCCCTGGCGTTGGCATTGATTCTGGCCGCAGAGCCGATTGCCCAATGGGCGGGAGGCCCCGGCGCAACCTTCTATCTGGTGGTAGGGGTGGTGTTATTGCTCTGGTGCGTGGAAATGACCGCCATGGCCATCAACGAACGGTGGATGGAAAAATACCTTAGCCTTATGATTGCTGTCGATGTCACCTGGGGCTTGCTGTCCCTTGCCCTGATGGTGTGGTTTGCGGAAACCCTGCAGCCCCTGGGCTGGCTGCTATTCACACTGAATGTGCTGATTCCGCTGGACATGGCGTGGATGAAACGGGTTGCAGGGGGCAAACCTCAACAGCCGGCTTACCGATAATGACGCACTCTCCCAACTGACAGCGTGTGGCTGAGCGCATCCCGCCAGCCACATAACTCTCAGTCGTGAAGGCAATCCATCAATGATGCCCACCCGGCCCGTGGGCATGGCCGTGCGCTAATTCTTCCGCATCGGCGGCGCGAACTTCAACGACTTCGATCTCAAAGGTCAGGGTTTTACCGGCCATCGGATGGTTGGTGTCCACATCAGCGAACTTATGGCCGACCTTGGTGACAACTACATGGCGCCGGCCCTGTTCGGTTTGCACCTGGGCGACCATGCCCGCCTTCCAGCGTTTGGCCCCCATCAAATGCTTGATCGGCACGCGCTGCACCGCATCGGCCCGGCGCGGGCCGTAGGCTTTATCCGGTGTAACGGTAACACTGAAGGTATCACCGGCCTCACGCCCCTCCAGCGCTTCTTCCAGGCCTCGAATAATACCGCCATGCCCGTGTAAGTAGGCGTTTGGCTGGCCGCCACGAGAGGTTTCAACAACCTTGCCTTGTTCATCACTTACATTGTAGTGAAACAGGACTACTTGGTTCTTTTCGATCGGCATGTGATTCTCCGCCTTGATGTAAAGCACGCCATTATAGCCGGCTGTATCCCCAACTCCACGGAAGACATCCGAACATCACACCTCATTCGCTTTCCGATACAGCCCCCGATAATCAAATATCCGTTCCTGCACCTGCCAATAATGCTTCTGCTTGCGGGCAATGACAAAATCCGGTGCCGGCAACAAAGCTTGCACCTCAAGTACCTCCTCCGCCTTGCCGAAGGTTTTCGGAGCCTGGCCGTTAGCAAATCTGCGGCCGAACAGTTTGTTAAACACGTTGCGCTGTGCCGGCTTGCTGAAATCAAACGACTCGCCAAGCTCCTCCCCATCCTCACCGTGGTAGGTCATCTTCAGCTTGCTTCCGCCAACGCCCAGGGTGATCCCGGCGCAACGAATCACCATGGAATCCTTGAGCTTCAGAGCATCTCGAAGCTGATCGTCCGGGTCGATAATGGCTTTATGACAGTGCCCGCAATTTCTGGCCGCAATGTCATTCTCGCCACCACAGTGGGGGCACTCCTTGAAGCGAAAACGGTAGTCGCATTGCCAGGCGCGCGCGCCCTCCCCCTCCGCGGGCTCCAGCAGCCCCTGGCAACGGCGCCCATAGTGCTCAATCACCCGGCCTTCGCTGTCGGTTTTGCCCCAGAAGATGTTGGCAAACCCGCAGCCCGGGCAGAACACCTGCACCGGTTCACTGTCTGGATTCGGCTTCGGCTCCCCAACCTCCGGGTGATGCAGATTCACGTGGTTGCCGGCGTAATCCATCACCAGGCAGTCCTTTTTGCCGTCGTCCAGGCGAAGACCACGGCCCACCATCTGCTGATACAGGCTCACCGACTGTGTAGGCCGAAGAATGGCGATCAGGTCCACATGGGGTGCATCAAAGCCTGTGGTAAGCACAGACACATTCACCAGGTACTTTAGCTGCCGCTGCTTGAAGCGCTGTATCAGCAGGTCCCGATCTTTCTGGTCGGTGGCGCCTGTCACCAGGGCGGTCTGGTTCTCCGGCAAGTAGCCGGTGATCTCCCGCGCATGCTCCACCGTTGCCGCGAAGACCATCACCCCCTGACGTTCAGCGGCCAGCTCCACCACCTGATCAATAATGGCGCGGGTCACCCGCTTGTGTTTGCTCAGCAGCTGGTTGATGTCTTTCTCGGCGTATTCACCAAAGCGGTTCTGAGCCAGCGACGAGAAATCGTATTGCGCCACCGCGGCGTTCACCAACTCCGGCCGGGTGAGATAGCCACGATTGATCATATAGCTCAACGGCAGTTCGTAGATGCAGTGCTGGAAGGGCTTGTCCTCTTCACTACGAACAAAGCCCCGGTAGTGATAGCGATAGATCCAGCCCATGGCCAGGCGATAGGGCGTGGCGGTCAGCCCGAGCACCTTCAGGGAGTCGTTCTGCTGCTTTAGTAGCTCAATGATTTGTTGATACTGGCTGGCTTCCTCACCGCTGACCCGGTGGCATTCGTCAATGATCACCAACGAGTACTCATCCCGGAACTGATCCAGGTTCGCCGCTACCGACTGCACACTGGCAAAGGTGACCTGATGATGACTTTCCTTGCGCTTAAGCCCGGCGGAGTAGATGCCACCGGCTAACCCATGCCCCTCGTATTTGGAATGGTTCTGCTCCACCAGCTCTTTGACGTGTGTGAGCACCAGGATCTTCCGGCGGGCAAGACGGGCCAACTCCGCAATCACCAGGCTTTTGCCGGCGCCGGTTGGCAGCACGATGACGGCAGATTCGTCCGACTTGCGAAAATGATCCAGCGTGGCGTCGACAGCTTCCTGCTGGTAGGGGCGAAGGTGTGTGAGCAAAAGACTTAAACCTCTTTACTGCATTTATTCAGTATCGATTCAAAAATACCCCAATAACCTCCCAAGAGTCAGCGCACCAATCCATACAAACAAAGACAACGCCGCCCCACTCGCACAGAAAAAGGCATTTTCGCCATCAGAGGCAGGTTCTCCACATCCCGGCGCTTCAATACCTTACCCAGTACCAAAGCATTCGATACACCCATAACCACCAGCGTGATCTTGGCCTGGAACAACGACGAACCCGCGTAGTCCACGGCTGCCGTGGCGAATAGCAGCAGCAAGGAAGACTCCGGTACACCGCATTCGACTTAAAAATAAGTAACCGAAGGTTATTTACAGGCCGAAAGCGCCAGCGTATATTAAGTAACCATAGTTCACTTAAATGGAGAAGAGCATGTCATACGTGGTTATCACCGGCGCCAGCGCCGGCATTGGTGAGTGTTTCGCTCGGGCACTGGCATCTGAAAAACAGAACCTGATTCTCGTCGCCCGCCGGGAAGAACGTCTCAACACGTTGGCCTCCGAGTTGAAGCAACAGCACGGGATAGAGGCCATTGTTCTGAAAGCTGATCTGGCAGACCAGGCAGGCGCCGATGCACTGGCCCAGCAACTGAACGCTGGCGGCTGGGCGCTCACCGGCCTGATCAACAACGCCGGGTTTGGCGACCGTGGTGCTTTTACTGACCTGGGGCTTGAACGGCAACTGGCTATGATCCAGGTGAACGTTACCTCCCTCGTCTCCCTCACCTGGCAGTTATTGCCGGTGCTGCGCAGGCAGCCCGGCAGCTTTGTAATTAACGTGGCGTCTCTGGCAGCGTTTCAGGCCGGGCCCAATATGGCCATCTACTACGCCACCAAAGCCTTCGTACTCTCCTTCTCCGAGGCACTGCATGAGGAGCTGAGGGGCGCAGGCGTTGCCGTCAGTACGTTGTGCCCGGGCGCTACAGAGTCAGAATTTGCCCAGGAAGCCCACATGACCAACACCAAACTGTTCAAATCCGGCACCATGACCGCTGAAGCGGTGGTCAAGAAATCCCTTGCCCAGCGCCGAAAAGCCATCGTGATTCCCGGGCTGCGTAACCTGCTGATGGTATGGTCTGGTAAACTCTCGCCCCGGGCCGTCACACGGCGCCTGGCCGGCTGGCTGCAAGCCTGAACCCGGCCAACAAGCGAGTGATATGAGGTGGTTTTGAAGCACAGACTATGCGGTGGTAAACAGCGCGCCCGTTCTGAGTCGGATAAGGCGCTGCGCGAACAACAGATACTCAATGCGGCGGAAGGCCTGTTCCTGGAGCATCGGTTCCATGGCCTCACGCTGGCAGACGTAGCCCGGGAAACCGGGGTCACCAAAGCCGCCCTGTACCGTTATTTCCGCAGCAAGGAGCTGTTGTTCATTGCGGTGTACCGCCGCGCCATGTCGGACTGGGTGTCAGAAGTGGAAGCCGCCGGCCCGGCCGGTTTTCCGGAGCAGTTTGTCGATCAGATTCTGGCTCATCCCGTATTCTGCGGACTGACCGCTATACTACACATTGCTCTGGAAACCGGCCTGAGTGAAGACGAGGCCCGGGAGTTCAAACTCTTCCTGCTGACCCAAACCCGCCGCATCAGCGCGATTATCGGGGCAGCTACCGGCCAGGAAGAAGCCGCCTGCCAGCGGTACCTGATGCAATGCCAACAGGCGCTGATCGGCACTTGGCACATGTGTCACCCCCCGGAGCCAGCCCGCAAGGCCATGCAGAAAGAACCGCTAACCGTGTTCCAACTGGAGTTTTCAGACACCCTACGGCAACACCTGGGCATTTTGACCGAGGCTTTTATTTCATAACAGAACGCTGAGAGTCCAATTGATGACCACCCACCTGCCCTTTTCCCAAGCCTGCGAAAACAACAAAGGCCCCATACTGGAAAGACTGCGCGAGGTCTTCAATGCACCGGGTACCGTGCTGGAAATAGGCACTGGCACCGGCCAGCACGCTGAGCATTTCGCAGCAGCCCTGCCTCACTTACACTGGCAGCCAACGGACCACCCCACGGCCGCGCACCTGGCAGTTGCCCGGCTGGAACAGGCTGCGCTGCCAAACATACTCCCCATGCGAAAGCTGGACGTGGGCAACACCCCATGGCCTACACTGGAATTCCGATGGGTATTCTCCGCCAACACCGCCCACATCATGGCCTGGACAGAAGTGGAACAAATGTTCCAGGGCATCGCCGCAAGCCTGCGTGATGACGGCGCGTTTTGCCTGTATGGGCCGTTCAGGCACCAGGGCGAGTTCACCAGTGAAAGCAATCGGGCGTTTGACCAGTCACTCAGATCTCAGGCTCAACACATGGGCATCCGCGATATCGAGGATTTGTCTGCGCTGGCCAAGGCGGTGGGTTTGGTACTGCGGGAAGATTATGCAATGCCGGCGAACAACGAGATGCTGGTGTTTGTTCCAGTGCATTCGACCGGTACAAGACCGACAGACTGAGAATCAGGGGTTGTATCCGCGAATATAGGAACCCGGGTTATATCGCCGATTGTCTCGCGGTCAGTGGCTTGCCTTACTCACGACTTTCGGCGTTGCCGATTTACCGCGTTTACCAGCGAGGATACGATCTGCATCTAGTGAAGCAATCGGTACCCGGGTATCCCTCGGCACGTCACCACTCAGTTGCAGCTCAAGGTAGCGCAACGCACAGACCCGCAGGAAGGATGTGAAATTGCCGAGATCATGGCCGGCATCAATGGACTCGTGGTAAAGCCGGGTGATCATCTGCGGCAGATTCATACCATCGCGCTCGGCCAGCTCCGACAGCACCTGCCAAAAGGCGTTTTCCATTCGCACACTGGTGACCATGCCGTCAATTCGCAGGGAGTGGGTGCGACTAACCCAAAGCTCCGAATCGGCGTTAATAAAAAGCTTGCACATAACGGCCTCCCCGAATGTGGTTGATGGCGCTTGGGGGTACTGAGGGGCCAGCGCCCTGGCCCCTGCTGCGTTACTGATCCAGCAACTTGAAGAACTGCGCAAGCCAGGCCGGATGGGCAGGCCACGCAGGTGCTGTTACCAGATTAGCATCGGTGACCGCCTGATCAACTTCGATACTGGCGAAGGTGCCACCTGCGAGCTCAACCTCCGGTTGGCAGGCCGGATAGGCAGAGCATTTACGGCCCTCCAGAACCCCTGCTGCGGCCAGCAACTGAGCACCGTGGCAGATCGCCGCCACCGGCTTGTTGGCTTCAAAGAAATGGCGAACCAGCTTCTGCACATCCTGGTTAAGCCGCAGGTACTCCGGAGCACGGCCGCCGGGCACCACCAGCGCGTCGTAATCTGCCGGATTCAGTCCGTCAAAATCCGCATTCAAGGCGAACCGGTGACCGGGCTTTTCAGTGTAGGTCTGGTCACCCTCGAAATCATGAATCGCCGTGGCGACCGTGTCGCCAGCCTTTTTGTCCGGGCAGACGGCGTGAACCGTATGGCCAACGGCCTGCAGTGCCTGGAACGGCACCATGGTTTCGTAGTCTTCGGTGAAATCACCGGTAATCATCAGAATTTTCTTCCCGCTCATGGCTGTCTCCTTGTGTTTGTCTTGCCAGGTCAGGAAACATTAGCAGCGGTGGTGTCGGGGCGGGTATTAAAGGGTTACTACAGGTCTTAAAGGGGCAATCACAGCTTCAGCATCAGGTTCCTCGCACCAAACGCTAACCTAATTCTATGGACTGACCAGGGCGTGGTCCAGAACTAACGTACATCGGGATAGCGCGGCTTCTTAACGGATTCGCATTCCTCAAAGGCATACCCCCTGGTACCACCGCCCTTGATCTGGTACTTGCCGAAACACGCCATACTCTCCCTATACCGCTGCATCTCCGCTTCATAATTGGCCAGACGCTGCTCCCGGGTCAGGCGCCCCTGACCCGGCTTCACCTCCTCCGGCAGGGAAGACACATTCTGCTGCGCGGGTACTTGCTCTGACTCCTCCAAGCGCTCTTTTTCCCGTCGCTGCTCACCCAACTCTCCTGCTACGCGTCGCAACGACTCAGCACGAGCTTCAGCCTGGCGCTGTTCTTCAGCAGAAGGTATGCGAACTGAAAGGTCGACAGACTCTCCTGACTGCTTGTGTTGTTCCGGAATGCGGTCTCCGAAGTGAACGTTGCCAGCATCATCTACCCATTTATAAACTTCAGCAGAGGCTGGTGGCAAAGGGGAGATAAAGAACACGCAAAGCGGTAACATCGTCCTGCGAAACCACATAACAAAGTTCCTTTTTTGGCTTCTTGATATCTACACCATAGCAAAAGGGAGATTGTTTAGCGTAACGCCCGCCTACCAGATTAGCGGCCGCAAAGACCTGGACAAATCGAATTCCAATTGCTGCCGCAACCCCATCGCCTCCGGAGCCACAAGCAACCAGCCCAACGCGCCCAGATTGACCAGCACCGCCAGCCAGAACACAAACTGATAACTGCCTTTCCGCGTTTTGTGCCGGAAAACCTGCTGCGCCATGAGTGCACCGGGCCAGCCACAGCAGAGCTCAAAGAAGTGCAGCGTTTTCTCAGCGGTGCGCTGGGCTCCTCGCTGGGCAGCCTTTTTGTCAATCCAGTACATGACAAACAAAACCAGACTCGCCCCGCCGTAGATGGCCGGAATCGAGACCGGCAGATAACCTTGATAGAACAGGCCAGCGAGCACACTGAAAAACGCCAGTACAACAGCGGCCGCCACCCAGACTCCCTGCGCAATGCTGGCACCCACCTTTGCTGCCCCAACATATTGGAACCGACCAGCCCTCAAACGGCCCTGGTCATCTTTCGTGGTGCTGAATGTCACCTTGCGATTAGCAACCGGCCGGCCCCGGCCTGCATAACTGCTGATGTGAGCAAACACACGCTCACCGCCACCCTCCGGCGAGATAAAACCAAAACCCTTGGCGTCATTCCAGGCAGTGAGCATTCCTTTCTGATTCAACGCGCTCACAAATACCGCCCACCAGCCCCAATCGCGACCACAATCAGCCCAAGAATCAGGTTAGTACCCACCAGCTTTCGAATCTGCCCCACCTGGCGCCCGCCCTCCTGGGGGTCCTGATTGGCCACTGCCTGTTTCAGCCGCCGGAAGGGGGCAAAGTAAACATGGGCGTAGATCAGGATCATCGCAATCCCCAGCACCTGCATCACGTGGATATGCCAACCGGCACCAGCCATGCCGCCGAACACACTGAAAATCATCCAGTACCCGGTGACCAACAACAGAACCACCGCCGCCCATACCCACTGGAAAAACCGAGACAAAGTGGCACACCACAACGCGCCTCGCTGGGAGGCATCAATCACCTCAACCACCGCCGGGCGCATAGCCATGTAGGCGAAAAACATACCGCCAACCCAGATTACGGCAGATAGGACATGCAGTGCGATGGCCAGACCCATAAAGCAACTCCTGGATGAGAAATTCGAGTGATAAGTATAAGTTTAGCCCTCGCGAAACAACCCTAAAACAACGGAAGCAGTTGAGGACGATCGAGCCCGCCTATAGAGCATCAAGCTCTGCCCGGATAGTCTGATAAATTTCCTGGTTCCGGGATTCCAAAAACACTGCAAACTCAAAAGCGTTAAAGCCATGATAGTCCTTCCCCGGACTATCAATCGGCAGGCTTGGATCCGCCCCCAACTCCAGAAGGGCGCGGAGATAACCCACATCGGCGTAAAGCACGGCCTCATGCACTGGTGCCAGCCCGTTGTGGTAGCCGTTCAACGGCTCTCCCCTTGCGGCAAAGTGTCGAAGTAACGCATAGCCACGGCGTGTCATGATGGACTCAGCATCGTGCCTATCCAACGAGGCGCCTACAAATTGACCAAAGGTTGCGAACAGCCACCCATCGCCGTCATCGCTTTACCGCAGCGTTCATAGGGCCAGTCGAAATTGGTGAGAAGCCAGTAGGCCACTGCAGGCCGGATAGCCAGACTATTGAAATCCGAAGGGCTCCAGGGCAATTCTTCGGGGTCAAGAAGCGCTATAACTGTCAGCCCCCAGGCATCGGAACCGAAAGCCCAGGAGCGATAGAACATCGGGAACAGCGTCAGGGCAATCACCAAACACCCACCGCATAGGGTGAGCGCCTTTTTGTGGCCCAGGAAATATTTGATAAGCACTTTGCTCCTCCTTGAGCTTTGTGTGTTTCGGGGGATCGCCAGATATCTCTGACAAGAGCGCCTTGCGATTAACGGTATCGACTAATCAAACGCCCCAAGGTACCAACCTGAGAAGAAAAACAAAAAAGTAAGAACCACACACGCTGTAAAGGGCACAACAACCCACAATTTCAATGATAGAGGTAATGGTTCTTTTTCATCCCCCATTCTCGATTTAATTCGAGGCCCTATTCCTGGAATGTGTCGGAAAACCACGAAAGCATACACGTACACCACCCTCATCCAGCGACCGATGGGCCCGTTTCCCCATATACTGCGAGCTTCATCCAGCTGCTTACCGGGCGTCGCTACTCGACGCTCCACCTCCTCGGTTTTACGAAAAAAAAGCGTGACCATAAGAAACACCAAAACAACACCGAGGAGCATACAAGCGGCCCCTATGATTGCCGCTAATTCAGCCAAGAGCTCTTCACTCATGGATAACCTCTCTCAGCTTTGCTCCGATGGTCTCGCCACCTACCCCGCCAGCATATCCACCGCCTGCTGCCCCTAGGCCACCCGCGATAACCGCACAGGCCACCCCCCCTATACCAGCTGTCGTAACTCCGAACGATAAGCATGTAGCCCCCGCTAAACCACCTCCAATAACACCGCCCAGCATTGAACCCGTCAACTTCCCTCCCTCCTGGTAAGCAACAATCTGACACGCCCTCTCGTCACCCTCAGTGCAAGCCTCACGAATTTTCATCGCCGACATGGATACATCCAGAGTGACCCCAAGATAGCCCACATTCCGGACATACTTCGCCCCCCTAGCCACCCGCTCATAATGCGTTGCATACCCGGGTATGCCACCAACCCCAGCCGTCTTCCAATTATGCACAATGCTCTTCGAGGACAGCCCCAAAGCCCGCTTCAAATTCGTATCATCATCCAGTGACATCCCCTTGCGGGCCACACTTCCCAAAGCAAAATCCAGTTTCTTGAAAAGCGCCCGCCGCTTCTCGAAAAACTCCGGGTGGTTAAGGTGCCCATGCCTCCGGTAAGTTTCCTGATGAAGCCGCTCGATGTTCTTCAAAGTCGACTCAATGCTACTAATCTGCTTGGAAACCATCACGGCGCCTGCACCCAACCCTGCAGAACCGGTCGAGGTGATGGCTTCCAATAAATCGTAGTATTTGACAAGAAACTGCGCTTCATCCTGCTCCAGTGACCTAACCTGCGCATTGATCTGCGCTGCCACCTCCATCAACTCGACTTCTTTTTGAGTGCATTCCATACCCTCTGGGTCACCCAGCACAATCATCTCACCGGGCATCAGCTGCCCGCCCAGGCCTGGATTCAATCGATCAAAATGATCTGGCTTTGCCGAAGCGTCTCCGTACAAAGCGCTCAATAGCTCCGTCTTGCTTATCGGCGTCTGAACGACATGGTAACCCGGCTCTACCGCAGGCTGAGACTGATCCTTTGTTGGGGATGAGATTGGAATTGATGGCGTCATACTGGATGCAGCCGCCCCACCTGCTAAGGCATTGTTCGAGCCATTACCGACACCGCTGGCACTTTGTGATTCCGGAACAGTGCTGCCAGAGTGATTAGCACGAGAGGCCGCTTGCGAAGCTGGCTTTGACGGCGACGGTGAGATACCCGAAAACGGCGTGGGCGTGAAGGTATCACCAATCACAACGCTACCACTGCCAATAGTGACACCCCCACACGAAATTGCACTACCAGTCACCGCAGCAGGAATACCGTTGATAAGCACGGTTGCCGAACCTGCAGCGATGGCTCGCGGGTGGGGAGGGTGTTTTGGCTTGGAGTGCGGGGCGAGAGGATCACCCACGCGGGCAATAGGTTTGCCGTCAATCAGCACATCGGGGGAACCGGCAACAACCGGGGTGGGTGGGAATCCTTCATGATCTGTACCCAAGTCACCCAGCAACACAACTTTCTTGCTCATTCCTTTGCTCCTTCCTTGAAGAGTCATCCATCGATTTCAGGGGCCGTCACTGGCACCGCACGCCATATGGTAAACAAAGACTCACGAAGACCCAACCCAAAAGTTGGTACAGACAGATACCGTTTGATAGGTGTATAAGTTTGAATCCGTTGGCCTTCCGGTACAAGATTCCCACACTATGCTCAGGGCCGTGGCCTGCACTCAAATGAGAGACCTCATTAACGTGGCAAAACCGAAACGCATCTACCTAGCCGGCCCAGAGGTGTTCTTCCCGGAGGAAGAACACCAGGCCATCGTGGCCGAGAAAAAACGCCTGCTCCGGGACGCCGGATTCGAGGGCGTCGACCCGCTGGACACAGCGCTCGAGTTTTCGGATGAGGAGGCAAAACACGAGCGTGGCCACCGGATATACCAGGCCAACCGCGAACTGATGGACAGCTGCAACGCCATCATTGCCAACCTCACACCGTTTCGCGGTATCAGCGCCGATCCGGGTACTGTGTTCGAGGTGGGTTACATGATCGGCCAGGGCAAGCTCGCCTTCGGGTTCACCCTGGACAGCCGGCTTTATCAGCAACGGGCAGGTGCAACCGGCCAGGACGAACTGGGCCACACCATTGAGGATTTTGAGCTGAGCGATAACCTGATGATCGAGGGGGGAATCCGCGAATCCGGTGGCCGGCTATTCGTGGCACAGCAATCAGGCGAACACCGCTTTTTCTCGGCGGAGGTGTTTAGCCGCTGCGTAAGGGCGCTAGCCCAACTCCGAACCTGCTGATCCCTCGACGGCTTGAAAGCCTCTGACAGAGGTCATCCACAGGGAAACTCAACAGTACTCACATCCGCCACAAAAAACGGAAAATACTGGTCCGTATCAAAATGATTGCCAGCTTCCACATGAGTCGGCAAACGAAACCCGCCGAACAGCCGGAATTCAGAGAGATAACCACCAAACGGCTGTAACCGGTACTTCTTCTGGGGGTTGGCGTTACTCCACCGCTGAAAACTGACTTCAACGGGCTGGCCGTCTGCCGACACGTTGAGATCCACAGACTGTGACAGGCCGCGATACTCCACGGTAACCCGCACCTTGTCAGTATCCAGGCCCTCCCAGGTGACACCCGGGCCCGGCAACAGCGCCGCAGGCGTCCAGAAAACGGCTTCGGCGACATAGCGGCCGAACGCCGAACGAGTATGGTCCGGATCGCCGCCAAAGCGGGCAACAGGCAGCAAGCCCATCAACCAGAACCGAGTCCACTGTTGGCTGTCAGAGCCGGAAAGCCGCATCAGGCCGCGCCGCGCACGCATCTTCCAGACAAATCCAGAAGGCATGGCCAACACCTGGGTTGCCTCGAAATCCAGATAATTGGGATTGCTCCTGTCACCCATGCCGAAACGCCCCGCCATCCGGATGCGGGCGACCGTCGCAAGCGGCGTACCCGGTGCAATGGTATACAGAAAATAGCGCCGTGCCGGCTCGGGAAGATCTGCAACCATCTCGGCGGCAAAGACCGGGGGCAGTGTGGGCTGCAGGCCCACCAGCTCGCATATGGCTTTGCGGTCTGCACGGTGGTCCAGCAGCCGCCAGGCCGACAAAACCAGCCCGGCCAGAATAAGAACCCCCAGCAAAATCACCGGATAACCTCCTCAACCGGCCGCCGGAGAGAGCGCGGCATCTGCGGGCCGTGGCCAATCCGCACGATAAGATCCGGACGCCGGCCACCAATGCCAATGGCGCGGGCAAACTCCGGGCGCAGTGTTGCCACCTCCACGGGCTGGTTAATAAACGCCGTACGCAGGCCCAGAGCAGCAGCCTGAAGGGCCAGGCGCTGGTAACACCGGCCTGCCTCAATCCAGTGGGGAATGTCATCGCCCTCTGAATAGATGACGGCAATGGCAGAAGAACTGTCAATGTGCCGTCGATCCTTCTTGTTCTGGTTATTTGCAGAAAACGAACCCTTCATCGCCAGCAATCCAAGCCAGCGGGGCACGGCCGGATTGCCCATAACCGGCCCGTACAACCCATCGCCGGAAAGCACCGCCTCCTTGCCGTTAAACCGAATCCAGGCCTTCAGCTCCCGAGCCCATTCAGGGTCTGCGAATTGGGCATCGTTGCCCTTGGCGACATAGTCTGCAACCAGCGTTTTTTGATCGGCATCGGTCATCAGCAGCACTGACACGCCATCACCCTGCCCCGCTACCTGAAGCTGCTCCAGCACTTCAGCCGCAAGTGGCACACCGTCGTACTCTGAACGGCTGCACTGGCGCAGGGGAATCGCCTCGAAAAGTGAAGACCGCACGGCCATAGCCTCTTCAAAATCAATCGCCACCCCGGATGTTGATACATCAAACTGGCAATGCCCCTTTAGCCCGGCCGCTTGCGCTGCCAGCAGCAGATTCTCTGTGGCGCATCCCAGGCTGGCGTAAAGGTGGTGATCGTCTGGATCCACCGCCGGGCAACGCCTGGACAGATCAGGCAACACCCGTATGCGGTTGGGGTCCAACTCGAATATCCAGGGCTGGGTATTGTGACTGGAGGCCGCTAAGGTGGCGTACCGCACCAACTCCCGATAGTCCTGAGGTGAGGCGCCAGGCGCACTGTGGCACCAGGTTTCGTTAACCCTATCTGAGTAGTTCATAGCGCCTCCAGCTCGAGCTCTCACAGCTCGCTGACAGACATCCATAACAAGAAGAAAACAGCTCCCAAAATCACCACGGCACCATGAACCACCAGATTCCTCCTGGTAGTTGGAGCAGGCTTTGGCGGGAAGCTGAAGTAATCCTCACCAAACAACCCAACACCGCAGCTTTCACAGTAATACTTCGAGTAAGAAACACGCAACGCAGATGGCTCAAACTTTTTTCGGCAGCTGTAACAACTGGGTTTAATCATGTCGGGTCCAGGTACGTTTAAGATTTAATCAGGTCAATCCGTTCATTGATCTGCCAATCATTGTCGGTGATGGCTACACCACCCTTAGCAGTGACCTGTACTGTGTCACTGAGGCCAATACCCCACTCCCCCGGCAGGCGAAGACACAGAGGGAGGTGGAAAACCATGTTTTCCTCAAAGCGGCGGGTGAGACCGCGGGCGATGTAGCCGGTGCCTTCAACCCAGCTGGGAGGGAACTGCGCTCCTACTGAGTAGCCGAATACGCCAGAGAAAAATACTCGATCGGCATAGGGTGCCAGGGCCGCCTCGGCAGCCTGTGCTGCATCATCAAAGGTATTACCCGGGCACATAGTTTCTTTCAGGGCGGCATAGACGCTTTGGCACACTTCCGCGATCTGGTGCATCTGAGCCGTGGCTCTGCCCGCTACGGCGGTGCGCATCATCGGTGCGGTATAGCGCTGATAAGCGGAACCAAATTCAAGGAAAACCGGATCCCCTGCCTCAATAACGGTGCGTTTATGATTGACGTGTATCACGCTGCTGCGCTGACCGCAGGTCACGATCGGCTGCAGGCTCATGAACTCGCTGCCCGCCGCGAGCAGTGCACGTGCACCCTCGGCAGCCACCTCGTTGTCGGTAATGCCGGGCTCGATGATAGCTTCTGCAGCTCGTAGACCGATTGCGGTGATGCGTGCGCTCTCGCGCAGGCAGTTCAGCTCGGCTTCGCTTTTGACCAGACGCTGACTATCCAGCAATGCGCCGCCATCATGGTGAAAGCGTGCCTTGCCCAGACGATTTAACAGGGGTTGAATGATGGCGTAGCGCAAACCGGCAGAATTCGCATCCAGGCCTATGTACTGGCAGGGTGACAGCAAGGCCAGCAAAGGCTCGATGACTTCACTGATATCCTCCCAGCGGTAACCAATGATTTCGTCCACCCTGGCGGTAACAACAGCCGGCCCAGTCTCAATCGACGGTACCTGCAGGACAACACGTTCCGCCGTGACCAACAACGCGGTATGCACGGAAACCTCAAAGGTGTGATAGCCGGTCAGGTAAAAAATATCGGCAGGATCGGTCAACAGCAGAGCATCAAGTCCGGCTTCAGTCATCAGGGCCCGGGTACGTGCTAAACGGAGACTTAATTCATCTTCCGGAAAGGGTAACTCGCTGCCTTCCAGGGTGTTGGCTAAAGCCTGGCGGTACGTGTGGAAATCCATAGTAGTCTCCAGAATCAATAAGGGACTACCTGAGTGTAGGCATAAAACGCTCTGCCCCTAAACCAGGATAATCGTTGAAAGGGCTTGAGGCCTCCCGAGGACTGCCAATTACACCCTAAGTCTACCGAATCCCCTTCGATTGCAGCCACTGGCTGATCTGCGCCTGGTTCATGGCACCGCTCTGACGAGCCACTTCCCGGCCGTTCTGGAACAGGATCATTGTGGGTATGCTGCGAATGCCAAACTGCCCGGCAGGCCCCGGTGACTGTTCGGTGTTCAGCTTGGCAAAGCGCACTTTACCCTGCCAGGCTTTCGCCGCCTGCTCGAACTGTGGCGCCATCGCTTTGCAGGGGCCACACCAACTGGCCCAGAAATCCACCAGTACCGGCACATCGCTGCGCCCGGTGTGTGCCGCAAACGACTGCTCCGTAAGATCCAGCACCTGGTCTGGCCAGAGAGCTTGTTTGCACGCACCGCAGTTGCCACCGGCAGACAGCTTGTCGGCCGGTACGCGATTCACTTTGTGGCAATGGGGACACACCAGGTGTCGAATGTCAGTCATGATTGGTCGGCCTCTGATTTGTCAGATGGTTGAATTAATCGGGTCAAATGGACATGAATCAAGCGGCGAGCGCCCCGGTTGGGCCGATGTACCGGCCGTGGCCAACAACCACCTGTATGAGATCAAATCACCGCTGATTCTTCAGCCTGGGCCGGCGGCGCTGACGGATGGGCTAGATGCGTTGTGTGAGATTATTGATCGGGCCTACTGACACCGCATAGTCGATCGCCGCACACACCGCGGCAACCTGCGCGGCATTGCATTGCTCCGTGGTTACTCGGCCGCTGTCTGGGTACACCTCGGTGGTGGTCCGGTAGCGGGCGTTGGTCATGCTGGTGCAAAGGCCAAGCTGCGCCAGCGGATACTGAATCACGCCCCGGGCGACCGCCGGTGAGCCGATGATCTCGCCTTTGTCATCCGCCGGCGCGATATGGGTGATCTTTTCCACCGCCTCGATCACCGCCTGCTGGAATTCAGGCTGCGGGTTCTCGGTGTCATCCACCAGGTAGAAGCCGTCCGGAATGTCACCCGGCTCAAACGGTTTGCCATCGCGGGCCGCAATCGCTGGCCGGAACTCGGTTTCGTCGGTATCGGTGGTTTCGTGCAGGTCGACATGCAGCAGTATTGGCTCAGCTATCGAAGCGACCAGTTGCATGAGCGCCGCGGACTCCCCTGCCTGGCCGTCATCACGGAATGAGCGGTTGGGATCAATCGCGTTCGCGTTCCAGCGATGGATGCGTTCGTAAGCCCAGGGGCTGACGCAAGGCGCAACCAGTAGGTTCACACGGCCCGCATAATCCAGTGCATGTTGTTCAACGAACTGCAGCGCTCCATGGACACCGCTGGTTTCATAGCCATGCACGCCGCCCGTAATCAGCACCACCGGCTGATCGGCACGCCAGTTGCGGCTGCGGATCGCCATCAGCGGATAAACGTCCGGGCCATATTCCAGACAGCCATACTCATGCACATCAAAGCGCGAACGCAGCCGCTCGATCACGCTCAACACGTCAGACTCGTAACTGCGTTGACGGGTCTGCTGTGACAGCCACTGGGCACGTTCCACATCACCCCACGGAATGCCGGGCGTACCGATTGGATAGGCCGCTGAAGCGGTGCTCATATCGCAAGGCTCCTTCGCTCAGTTACTCGCGCGCACCTCACGCCTGCGCATAGACATGGTATCGATCCTGGGAAAACAAATCTGACCCAATTTTCCACACCTCCAAATCACTTCTCAAAGTCACGGTTATCGTATATGATAACAAAAAGACAAAGGAGCGCCCATGGATTGGGAAATAGAATTCTACGGGAAAGTAGATGAAGAACTGGCAAAGCTGCCGCCCAAGATTCAAGCCAGAATGATTCGGCTGATGGAATTGATGGAGAAGCATGGGGCAAACCTTGGGGAGCCACACACAAAGTCGCTGGGTGGCGAATTATTTGAGATCCGCGCAAAAGCCAAAGAAGGAATAGGTAGAGGCATTTTCTGCTACATGCAGGGCAAGCGAATTATCATTCTGCATGTCTTTGTAAAGAAGGATCAAAAAATACCAAAGAAAGACCTGGAGCTCGCCAACGAGCGATTGAAGGAGGTCAAAAAATCGTGAATTTCAAACAGTTTAAGCAAAAGGCACTGGAAAATCCCGAGATCCGCCGGGAGTACGATTCACTTCAAGACGAATTCAGCCTGATCGATCAGCTGATTACGATGAGAACCAAAGCTGGCCTCACCCAGGAGGACGTTGCGAAGAAACTCGGAACTAACAAAAGCAACATATCCAGACTAGAGCGCGGCCGAAGCAATCCGAGCTGGGGAACACTCAGCAAATATGCTGCAGCCTGCGGTTTTCGGGTCAAGCTGGAAGCAGTTGAAAACGACCGAGCTTCGGGTGCATCTCAATAGACCTGTGTAATTGCTGTTACCAGATAAGCGGCTGCAACGACTTCGACAAATCAAACCCCAGCGATTCCGGTTATCCTACCGACAGCGCACATTCAATCAGTGTGCGTTCCGGAGATGCCGTTCAAAAGCTCGGCATTTGTAGGGTACGTCTCAAGCAGCTCAACCAGCTTTCTCGTGCCCTCCAGCGGTTTGAGGCCGCCAAGCGCCCGGCGCAACGCTCTTATTTTGTCTAAATATTTCGGATCTAACAGCAGCTCTTCACGGCGGGTACTGCTTTTCGAAATATCCAGCGCGGGGAAGATTCGCTGGCTCGCAACGTCTCTTGATAAAACCAGCTCCATGTTCCCCGTGCCTTTGAATTCCTCAAAGATAACCTGGTCCATACGGCTGCCGGTATCCACCAGAACGGTGGCCAAAATGGTCAGCGAGCCGCCATTCTCAAGGTTTCGTGCAGCGCCAAACAACCTCCGCGGCATCTCCATCGCTCGCGCATCAATCCCGCCAGACATAGTACGACCGCTGCTCTTTCGCTCCGCATTGCACACACGCGAAAGCCTGTACGCTTTTCCCACCGCCTGGCAAATATCTTTTAAAATCGTCGGTTTTCCAGCCCCCGGCGATGCACCAATCAAACCTCGCTGCCCCATGCCAATCGGCGTGATCAGATCCACGGCTCGCACCGTGAGCTTTTCTGAACCTGACTCTAAGCGAATCGCCGGCGCTGACGGATGAGCTGGATGCGCTGCATGGGATTATTGATCGGGTGCGAACAAACGCCGAGACCCTATTGCGTAAACCGCTGAAGGTTGCCACCCATTCCACGTGAAGCCTGCCACCCGGACCGGAGCAAGGCTGCCACCCATCGGAGCGTAGCGACGCGG